>NZ_WWRX01000010.1:0-150838 GCF_009875575.1 Eggerthella sp. BIOML-A4
CGCCGACGCGCTCCTGCGCGCCCTGCGCCCGGAGGCCACGCGCCTGTTCGTCGGCGCGCCCGGGCCAGCCTGCTCGCCCTACGAGGGCGTGTGGGCCGCCGAGGCCGACGGGGTGCAGCCGCTTTTGTTCGTGAACCCCCGCTCCATGGAGGTCGAGCGCTTCATGAGGTCCTGCGGCCTCGGCCGCCCCGAGGGCACCAGCGAGCCCCTCGACCATGTCGCCACGGAATGCGAGCTCCTCGAGCACCTGGCCCTGCGCGCGGCCGGCGCCCCGGCTTCCGAGGGCGCCCCGGACGGCGCCGACCTCCCCGGAGGGAGCCCGGCCGCCGCCTACGGGCGGTTCCTCTCCGGGCACGCCCAAGCCTGGATGCCAGCCTTCGCCGAGCGCCTGGCCGCCGAGGCGCGCCATCCCTTCTACCGCGCGGCGGCGGCCTACTTGGGCGCGCTGCTGGCCGACTGGCCGTCGGAAGCGTAAGTGCGCGCCACGGCTTCGGCGTGCTTGAGCAGCCAGGTGCGGACGTCGGGCGGCTCGAGCACTTCCAGCAGAGGACCGAACGACAGCAGATAGTAGCGCGTGCGTTCGGTGATGTTGCAGGTAAGGGTCACGAGCCAGCTGCCGTCGGCCTCGCGCGCTATCGTCTCGGGCGCGAACTCCTCGCGGACGCGCGACTCGGCCTGCGCGGCGAAGCGCATCACCAGCACGTCGTCGCCTTTCATGTGCCCGCCTTCATCAAGTGCAGGCAGCTCGCGCGCTTCGAACGTTTCCGGCAGCACATCCAGCGTTTCCCAGTCGATGCGGAACAGCTTGAACATGCGCCATGCATCCCGCTCGCGGCACCATGCGCGCAGGTACCACGACGATTCCTTGAACATGAGCTGGGCGGGCTCCACGGTGCGCTCGGTGCGGTTGCCCTCGGCGTCGAAGTAGGCGAACGACAGCGGGTGCCGCCCGATGGCGGCGTCGCGGATGGTGTCGAACGCGGCGCGGTAGTTCGGCGGCGCGCCCCAGAACGAGAAGTCCATGTCCAGCCAGTTCACGTTCTCGCGCTGGAATAGGCGGCCGAGGCGCACGGCCGTCTCGTCGCTCGCATCGTCGCTGGCCCCGGTGCGGTTGAGCGCGGAGAGCGCGGCCATGATGTCGTCCTGCTCGCGCTCGCTCAGCACCGAGCGGTCCAGCACGTAGCCGTCCATGAGGTGCACGCCGCCGCCTTTGCCGCGCGTCATGTACACCGGCACGCCCGCGGCCGACAGCGCGTCGATGTCGCGGCGCACGGTGCGCTCGGACACCTCCAGCTTGCGCGCCAGCTCGCCTGTGGTGGCGGTGCCGCGATCCATCAGCAGGTAGACGATCTCGAACAGACGTTGAGGCTGCATGGCTTCGTCCTTACGCGCAGTCGGTCGGGACGTTGGCTTCCAGCGCGGCGTTCGCTTCGTCAAGCACCTGCTGCACGAAGTCGGGGCGCGTGCGAGCCAGTTCGCTGAAAGGAACGGGATCCGCCGGGTCGTCGTCGAAGGGGGCGAGCTCTTTCACGTACCAGGTCACGTCGTGCCACGAACCCGCCTTCCAGCCGGCGTGCGATTGCACCCAGCAACGCTGGAACCCGCAGCCGGCGTGCAGACGCTCGCTTGCCTCGTTCGGCACGGTTACCAGGCCGTATGCGCTTTTCACGCCCTGCGCGCGCAGCAGTTCCAATAGCGCGCTGTACAGTGCGCGTCCCCGGCCGCCCCCGGTCGCGCCTTGTTCGAGGTACACCGAGAGCTCCGCATTCCACCGATAGGCCGCCCGGCTGGCTTGGGCGTGTGCGTACGCGAACCCGACGACGCGCCCGTCCTGCTCGAGGACGAGGCACGGATAGTCGACCATCGCGTCGGCCATGCGCGCGGCGAATTCGGCGCGCGAGGGCGCGACGGTGTCGAAGGTGACAGGCGTCTCGACGTACGGCGCGTACACCGCGCGCATGGCTTCCGCGTCGCCGCGCGCCGCGATCCGTACGTTCGCGCTGGTCGCACAAGGGGAGAAGTCCATCGGTTCGATCCTTTCGTGCCGGAAGGGAAGGCGGTGCGCACGGTCTGGGCAGAACCGCGTCCCCATACTACCACGAGCATGCAACCGGCGTCCGCGCCCTCGTTTGGCGCGTTCGAGGCTTTCGATCGAACCTGCGTCGAGCGTGCTTCGGAGAAGGATGGCTGCGCCCTGTTCGCCTGCTGGCCCCGCTGGCACGATTCCGCTCATCTATATGCTGCAGAATCGAGGTTTTGGCACGCTGGGCGCTCTCCATCGAAAAAGGTTCGGACAAAACCCCAGATCACGTTTTTCTCGCGGTGACGAAACCATCGTTGCAAGGGGGGGGTCAACTGCCAAAAACTCGATTTTGCAGCATATTTCAACATTGGGAGGCGTACCGCGGCCCGAAGGACGAGCGCGTCGAGGCCGAAACGAATCGCATCTACAAGGTCGGGTTCATCATGCTTTCGATCGGGCTTGTGCTGTATATGTACTTATGTACTACGCAAGCAGCTTGACATGCGTTTGGGCGAATAGCCCTTTCGCGCGCCTCTTCCGACTAGCACGACCCCGTGGCGCTCCTATGTTGTTTGGCCGTTGCGTACTTGTATACTCCTGTTCGTTAGGGAATACTGCACAGACGGAACGACCCGGAAGCGCGAAGCGGCGAGGCGAAATCGCCGGAAAGGCTGTTGTGGCAAGGATTCTCGAAACGATCAAACATCGGTTGAAGCATCGACCGGCTCTCGTCGCGGGCGTGATCGTGGGTGCCGTGGCGGTGTTGACCATCGGCGCGTGCGCGATGGCTGCGAGCGCCGTGCGACCCGAGGATCCCGTCGCCGTGGCCGACGAGGTGGTTGCCGCGCTCCCCGAAGCGACTGCGCAGACGGGACAGGCTGCGGCCTCGCAAGCGCAATCCGGGGATGTCGTCGACCCGCGCGCCGTCGCCGAAGATGCGCGCACAGCGCTCGACGCCGCATCGGGCACCGAAGACGTGAACCTGTTCAATTCGGTGACCGGCATCGCGCGCACCCTGTCCTCCGACGAGATCTCCGATGTGGAAGGCGCCATCGCGGCATACCACGATGCGGGTTACGAGGTGGGCTTTGTCATGTACGACCTGACCACGCACGAGGGTGTGGGGTACAACGCCGATCAATGGTTCTTCTCTGCCAGCACGGTCAAGGCACCGTTCGTGGCTTTCGCGTCGCAGGATATGGTGGACGGCGGCCGAGCCTCTCTTGATGAAGAGGTGGTCGAAGACGTCATCCTCGACGGTACCGGAATCATGTCGTCGGACGACATAGATCGCTACGACCTGCAAACCGTCATGGCCAACACCATCGTGCATTCCGACAACACCGGTTACGGGCTGTTGCGCGAACGCTTCGATCAGAACGATTTCCAGGCTTGGTGCGCTGCGGCCGACGTGGACGCCGCCGCTTGGCAGGGCGAATGGTATCCCTATTACACGCCGCGCGACTTGGCGAAGATGTGGCTGAACGTCGGCGCATACGTGGCCGAGGGCCAGGGCAACGCGCCGTGGCTCGCCGACGTGCTGCAGCAGACTGAACTGTCGTTTCTGCGCACGGCACTGGGCGAGGGCCGTCGTGTTTTGTCGAAGCCCGGCTACGAGATCGATACGCCCTGGTACGACATGGGCGCGCTCAACGATGCTGGCCTCGTGGTCACCGATACTGATGTTTACGTAATCGCCATCATGTCCGATGCCGATTACGATGACGAATACTTCACCGACAACGAGCACCTGATCGTCGATCTTGCGTCCGCGTTGGGGGCGGCGCACGATCGCCTGCTGTTCGAAGGAGGCGTAGCATGAGATCCGCACGCTGGAGCATACCGAACGCGATGCTCGCGGGAGTTCTGGCGCTTGCTCTGTGTTCGGGCGGAACCGTTTTCGGCGGCGGGGTCTTCTCGCGTGCCTGGGCAGACGAAGCGGAAGAGGCGCAAAAGGCCGTCGACGATGCGCAGGCCACGCTCGACGACGCCGAGGCGCATATGGAAAGCATCGCGGGCGACTACGACGCCCTCAAGCAGGACGTCGAGGAGCTGCAAGCGCGCGTCGACGAGATATCGGCCCAGGCCGTGGATGCCCAGCAGGCGGTCATCGAAGGCCGCGCGGCTCTCGGCAAGACGGCGGTGCACGAGTATCTCAACGGGGGAGCGTCGCAATCGCTCGTGACCATGGTGCTGGAGGCGCGAAGCTTCAGCGACCTTATACGCAATCTCACCTATCTCGATTCGATCATGCAGTTCCACGCCGACGAGGTGGAGGCACAAAAAGAGCGCTCGGCGAAGTACGAGAAGCTCATCGACGACCTGAACTTCCAGAAAGACGAGCAGGAGAAGAAGCTCGAAGAGCTGGAAGCGAAGCGCGCGGAAGCCGAAACCGTGCTGTCCCAGGCGAGCTCCAAGCTGTCGAACGCCCAAAGCGACCAGGCCGCGCGTTTGGAAGCGCTCAGGCAGAAGGCCGAGGAGCTGGCGGCTGCCGATGGCGCCACCGGGCCGGTCATCGACGAGAATGCGGATACCATCGGCCGCGAGGACGTGGTCGATTCCAACACCCCGGTCCAGCCGAACCCCGATCCGAACCCTCCGGCGCCGGCTCCCGAGCCCTCGCCCGATCCCGATCCGGCGCCGAGTCCCGCTCCTGATCCCGGCATCAGCTGGTCGACCGGCATCGCGTCCGCGTACGGCGGTTCCACCGATCCGTACACGCCGAACCCCGGCACCACGGCGAACGGGTCGGTGTGCGACGACAACTCCATGGGCGTGGCCATCCCGATGTCATGGCCGAACTTCCGCTCGTATTTCGGCCGCACCGTCGAGATCTCCTACAACGGGCAAACCGTGCTGGCCACCGTAAACGATTGCGGTGGCATGGGCGGGGGCAGCCGATCTCTCGATTTGCAGCCCGGCGTCTGGAAGGCCTTCGGCTTCTCGTCGTGCCTCGACTGGGGTCTGCGCACGGTCAACTACCGCTTCCTGTAGAACGCCGCGACGCGTCCTTGTGAAATTTCCCGCACGGCGTGCGCTCATGTGCTAAACTGCATCGTTACATGCGATGACGAAGACAGCGCCGCGCAACGCGGCTGCCGGCAGAGACGGGTGCCACCGGCTGAAAGCTCCCGGGCAGCAAGCGCGACGATTCCCTTCCGAGCAGCGCGTTTGAACGCGGACGCAGAGGCGCGACCCTGGTCGCCGCCCCGCGAGACGCCAAGTAGGATGCGCCGGGAGCTCCCGTCACAGAGCGAACGAGCGGGCGGCGCGCGCAGGCGCGGCCGTCAACCGAGGTGGTACCGCGAGAGCCTTCTCTCGTCCTTGGACTTTGGGCGCATGCCCTCAGGAGCAAGGACGAGAGAAGGCTCTTTTTCATATGCGCCGCCGGGCGGGCGGCGCGGGGCGAGAGACGGAAAGGGACGGCAGAATGGCAATCGTGGAGGAACTGGAGGCGCTGCGCGAGCAGACCATCGCGCAGATCGCGCAGGCGGCCGACACCGCGGCGCTCGAGCAGGTGCGCATCGGCGTGCTGGGCAAGGCGGGCACGCTGACCGGGTACCTGCGCCAGATGGGGCAGATCGCGAAGGAGGAGCGCGCCGCCGTGGGCAAGACGGCGAACGAGGTGCGCGCCGCCGTGGAAGGCGCGCTGGCCGCGCGCAAGGAGGAGCTGGCCGCATCCGAGCTGGCCGCCGCCATCGACGCGGCCGCCGTGGACGTGACGCTGCCGGGTCGCTCGCAACAGGTGGGCACGCGCCACCTCATCAACCGCATCACCGACGAGATCTCCGAGATCTTCCTCGGCCTGGGCTACACGGTGGCCACGGGTCCCGAGGTGGAGACCGACTACTACAACTTCGAGGCGTTGAACGCCCCGGCCGACCACCCCAGCCGCAGCCTGGCCGACACGTTCTATGTGCGCGACCTTTCCGGCGCGCAGGCGGCCGTGCGCGGCGAGTCCGACGTACTGCTGCGCACCCAGACCTCCGGCGTGCAGGTGCACGCGATGGAGGACAACGAGCTGCCCATCTACGTGATCGCGCCCGGCAAGGTGTACCGCCGCGACGTGGCCGACCCGTCCCACCTGCCCCAGTTCACGCAGATCGAGGGCCTCGTGGTGGACGAGGGCATCACGTTCGGCGACCTCAAGGGCACGCTCGACTACCTGTGCAAGCAGATGTTCGGCGAGGAGCGCAAGACGCGGTTCCGCGCCCACTACTTCCCGTTCACGGAGCCGTCGGCCGAGGTCGACGTGAGCTGCGGCATCTGCCACGGCGAGGGCTGCCGCTTCTGCAAGGGCACCGGCTGGCTGGAGATCCTCGGCTGCGGCATGGTGGATCCGAACGTGCTGTCCATGTCGGGCATCGACCCTGAGAAGTACTCCGGCTTCGCGTTCGGCATGGGGGTGGAGCGCATCGCCTGCCTGAAGTACAACGTGCCTGACCTGCGCATGCTGGTCGAAGGCGACATGCGCTTCTTGCGGCAATTTTAGGTTCCGTCGGCCTGACGGCCGACGGAACGTGCCGACGCTGCGGTTTCCCGTGGCACCCGATCTCGCGGCGAGGTCGAGGGCTCGCGTACCGAAGTACGCTTCACCCTCGCCCTCCCCACGATCTCGGGCACCACGGAAACCCTCGCTGACGTTACTGGACCTATGAAGGTTTGAGAAGAGGAAGAAACCAGTATGAAAGTATCTTTGAAATGGTTGTCTGAGTATGTGGACGTGCCTTCGGATACGAAGGCGTTTTGCGACCGGCTCGATTTGACGGGCACGGGGGTGGAAGCGATCGAGAAGACGGGCGACGCGTACGACGGCGTGGTCGTGGGTTATGTGGAGACGTGCGAGCAGCATCCCGACAGCGACCACATGCACGTGGTCACCGTGGACGTGGGCGCGGGCGAGCCGGTGCAGATCGTGTGCGGCGCGCCGAACATCGCGCAGGGGATCAAGGTGCCGGTGGCCACCATCGGCGCGGTGCTGCCCGGCGACTTCAAGATCAAGAAGTCCAAGCTGCGCGGCGTCACCAGCTGCGGCATGTGCTGCTCGCAGCGCGAGCTGGGCATGGGCAGCAACCACGAGGGCATCTGGATCCTGCCCGAGGACGCGCCGGTGGGCATGCCCATCGCCGACTACCTCAAGCTGTCCGATACGGTGCTCGACCTCGAGGTCACGCCGAACCGCCCCGACTGCCTCAGCATGGCGGGCATGGCGCGCGAGGTGGGCGCGATGTACCGCACCGACGTGAAGCGCCCGCAGATCGACCTCGTGGAGGACGCCGACGCGACCCCTGCGTCCGACCAGGTGAGCGTGGAGATCGCCGACGCGTCCCGCTGCTGCCGCTACACGGCGCGCGTCATCAAGGACGTGCAGGTGGGCCCGAGCCCCGACTGGCTGGCCGAGCGCGTGGCCGCCGCGGGCGCCCGCTCCATCAACAACATCGTGGACGTGACGAACTACATCCTGTTCCTGCTGGGCCAGCCGCTGCACGCGTTCGACTTCGACAAGCTGGCAGGCGCGGACGGCAAGGCGCACATCGTGGTGCGCCCGGCGGCCGAGGGCGAGCGGTTTACCACGCTCGACGGCGAGGATCGCCAGCTCGTGCCCGACATGACCGTCATCGCCACGCCCGAGCGCGCCGTGGCGCTGGCCGGCGTTATGGGCGGCCTCGAGACCGAGGTCACCGAAGCCACCACCACGGTGCTGCTGGAAGCCGCCGCGTTCGACCGCGCGCACACCAGCCGCACGAGCCGCAACCTGGGCCTGATCAGCGAATCGTCCATGCGCTACGAGCGCGGGGTGGACGACAACCCGGTGGCCCTCAACGCCGACATGGCCGCCGCGCTCATCGCCGAGGTGTCGGGCGGCACGGTGTGCCCCGGCATGGTGGACGTGTGGCTGGAGAAGACCGAGCCTATCGACCTGGAGTTCCGCGTGCCGCGCTTCTGCGCCATGATGGGCGCCGAGATCCCGCGCGAGGAGGTCGTCGACATCCTCAGCCGCCTGGGCTGCGAGGTGTCCGATGCCGACGACGCCGACGTGCTGTCCGTGACGGCACCGACGTTCCGCCCGGACCTGGAGCGCGAGATCGACCTGTACGAGGAAGTGGTGCGCCTCTGGGGCATGGACCGCATCCCGGCCACGCTGCCGGGCGGCCGCGGCCGCTACGGCACGCGCTCGCAGGTCGAGCACGTGTCCGACGTCATCCATCGCACCATGTGCGCGAGCGGCCTCAACGAGACGATGACCTACTCGTTCGCCGAGCCGGGCGACCTCGACCGCCTGCGCATGAGCCACGAGGGGCTGGGGCAGCCGGTGGAGCTCATCAACCCGCTGAACGCCGACCAGTCCGTCATGCGCCAGAGCATCGTTCCCGGCCTCATGCGCAGCGTCGCCTACAACCAAAGCCGCGGCGTGAAGAACGTGCAGCTCTACGAGATGGGCGCGGTGTTCTTCGCGACGCAAGGCAAGAAGCAGCCGAAGGAGCGCCGCCGCCTGGCCGGCGTCATGGCGGGCGCCATGGGCGACGCCGGTTGGAACAGCGCTCCGGCCGCGTTCGACTTCTTCGACGGCAAGGGCGCGATCGAGAATCTCGCGCGCGAGCTGGCGCTGCCGAAGCTGCGCTTCAAGGCGCTCTCGGCCGACGAGGCTCCGCACCTGCAGCCCGGCCGCGCGGCCGCGGTGCTGTCGGGCGGCACCGAGCTTGGCTGGGTGGGCGAGCTGCACCCGCTGGCCGTGGACGCCTTCGACGCGACGGCGCCCGTCGTGGCGTTCGAGCTTGACGTAGACGCCCTGGCGAAGTCGGCGCGCCCCGCACGCGACTACGTGGACGTGCCCACGTTCCCGGCCGTGTCCATGGATGTGGCGTTCGTCGTGGACGAGGGCGTCGCGCACGAGAAGCTCGTGCAGTGCATGACCTCGGCGGGCGGCAAGCTCTTGGAGGACGTGCGCCTGTTCGACGTGTACCGCGACGAGGCGCGCGTGGGCGCGGGCAAGAAGTCCATGGCCTACGCGCTCACGTACCGCGCCGCCGACCGCACGCTCACCAGCGAGGAGGTCGACAAGGCCCACGAGCGCCTGGTCAAGAAGGTGTCCAGCGCCACCGGCGCCGAAGTCCGCGGGTAGGTCCGCCCGGGCTGTCCCTGCGTTCCCGTCCAGCAACGACAGGAACGCAGGGGGCCGGCGGGTGGTCGGCTTTGCCGTCCTGAGCGCAGGGCCGTCTAGGCTGCTCCTTTTGTCATCCTGGGCGCAGGCCGTAGGCCGGAGTCGAAGGATATCGCGCGGCGAAAGCGGGAAACATCACATCTGGCGCGCGTGCGGGTACCGCCCCGCCGTGCGCCAGATTTTTTTTCGGCGGAAATCCGGCATCAGGGGTCGAGCTTTCTCGTCATCGCTGGCGGGAATCGGAGCCAAAGCGGATTTTCCGCCCTTTCGTGCAAGTTTTTCGACTTCGTGGCATGCTTGAACCGTACGAGGGTTCTTCCCACCTGGAGTTTCTTGCTCGGAGATACCTCGAGGCGGAGCGCATGCTTATCTGCCATTCGCGAAATGCCTGGTCGACTATGTCGTGTTGTGCCACGAAGTCAAAAAACTTGCACGACCACCCCCGTCCGCCGTTAAACCAGGATTGACATAGCCCGGGTCGGCTCGTCCCTCGAAAGCTCGCCGGCGGCTCGGAAGCCCTCCTCGGCCATCGGTCAGACGCTCGTCCCGCCTGATCGCCAGCCACCCGATAGGTGAAGCGGCGTGCGGCGGTGCATGTCGATCCAGGTTTGACAGCGAACGCCCCCGAAGCGAGCGTTGCCCCCCTTCGCTCTCCGCGAGTTCTGCGGGGAGGCGAAGACTCGAACGATTTGGCGCGGGTCATTCGCAATCGCGAACCCGAATGCGGCGGGGTAGAGATGCGTTTTCGCTCGTCGGACGGCTTTGGTGCGGCGACGGCTCGTCACGGCGACGCCCAGTCGTCGGGGATCCGGGGCGACGGCGTGGAGCCTGTTCCGTTACCGGTTCGTTTTCGCGCACGCACCTGCGTGCGGCGCCGCCGTACGACAATTATGCGGACGGCGAAAGGGGCGGCATGGCGAAATCGGTGGGCACGCAGGATAGGGTGTTGCGCAAGCGGCGCATGGTTGTGGCGGCGGCGCTGCTTGTGTTCGCCGGCATCGTCGGGGTGCTGGCGCTACTGTTCGGCCGCGACGCGCTGGCTTTCCTGACCGACGGACATCGCGTGCAGCAGCAGGTGGAACGCTTGGGGCCGCTTGCGCCCGTGGTGTTCGGCCTGCTGGTCGTTCTGCAAGAGGTGACGGTGATCGTTCCCAGCGAGCCGCTGGAGCTTGCCGCGGGCTACGCGTTCGGGTTCTGGGAGGGCGCGTTCGTGTACCTTGCCGCCAGCGTGGTCGGCTGCTTCGCCATCATCGCGGTAGTGCGCTTCGGCGGCGATCGCGTGCTCGAGCTCGTCCTCACGAGGAAGGGCCGCGAGTGGCTGACCCGCTTGCGCGGGGCGCAGAGGTTCGACTTCGCTATTCTCGCGGCGTTCTTCATCCCTGGCCTGCCGAAGGATCTCATGGCCTACCTCGCCGCGTTCGCCGGCATGCATCCCGTGCATCTTGCAGTCGTCACCACGGCCGGTCGGTTGCCGTCGGTGCTGGCCATTACGCTGGGATCGTCGTTCGCCGCCGCAGGCGATTGGCGGGCGACCGCCATCGTGTTCAGCGTCACCGCCGCGGCCGTGGTGATCGGTGCGCTCGCATACCATCGTTTCAAGCGCCAGCGCGACGGGGGTGCGGGAGGAGCGGCGAAGTAGGCGGTCAATGCGCTTAGCGGGGCGGCGCGACGGTCTTCAGAATCTAGAGAAAACTCCCCATTTTGTCCATAGGTGTTTTGGTCATAATTTTGAACGTCCTCCAGGGGCATGGCGCGGGATTTGCTGGCGCACGGAGCGGGCGGGACGGGCAGAGTGGGATGCGATCTCCCGATCTTCCTTCTCTTTCCGATGTTCGCGATGTCTAACAAGCGGTACAATAGCCGGCAAAACGAAAGGATACGCGTATGTACGACGGACGAACCAACCCGGGCCGCAACGACGAATGCTGGTGCGGCAGCGGCAAGAAGTACAAGAAGTGCCACCTCGCTTTCGACGAGCGCCTGCAGAGCATGTACGAGCAGGGCTTCGAGCTGCCTGAGCGCGCCTCGCTGAAAAGCGCGGCCGACATCGAGGGCATCAAGCGCAGCGCGGCCATCAACATCGGGGTGCTGGACTACGTGGCCGAGCGCATCGGGCCGGGCACGACCACGGAGGAAGTGGACCGCTGGGTGCACGACTACACGGTGGAGCACGGCGGCATCCCCGCCGACCTCGGTTACGAGGGGTATCCGAAAAGCGTGTGCACCTCCATCAACGACGTGGTGTGCCACGGCATCCCGTCCGAGGACGACGTGCTGCGCGAGGGCGACATCGTGAACGTGGACTGCTCCACCATCCTCGACGGCTACTACTCGGACTCGTCGCGCATGTTCTGCATCGGCGCGGTGTCGCCCGAGCGGCAGCGCCTGGTCGACGAGACGAAGAAGGCCATGGAAGCGGGCCTTGCCGCCATCGAGCCGTGGGGGCTGCTCGGCGACGTGGGCGCGGCGGTGAACGCGTACGCGAAGGCGCAGGGCTTCTCGGTGGTGCGCGAGTTCGGCGGCCACGGCATCGGCTTCGACTTCCATGAGGACCCGTTCGTCAGCCACGTGTCGGAACCGGGAACGGGCATGGTGCTGGTGCCGGGCCTCGTGTTCACCATCGAGCCCATGGTGAACGCCGGCGAGGCGCCCATCGACATGAGCGATCCGAACGGCTGGACCGTGCGCACCGCCGACGGCAGCGACACCGCCCAGTGGGAAGTGCAGGTCGCCATCACCGAGGACGGCTACGAGTTGCTGAGCTGGTAGGATACTCGGTGTCTCGGAAGGCGCTGCGGAACGCATCATCGCCCGAAAAACACGGAATCGCGGGCGAAAACGTGTTTTTCGGGCGATGATGCGACGGCGCGTCATCGGGTCGCCACGCGGGCTGCTCCGGGCGGCCCGCGCGACCCCAAACGTTCCGGATGCTAGCGCGCGTCGCCTGCGAACAGCAGCACGTGGATGGTCGCCGCATACTCGTCGATCTCAACTTGCACCTCGCCCCGGTAGCGCTTCGCCAGCGTAGCCACCGAGGCCAGCCCGATGCCGTCGCCCTCCCGCTTAGCCGAGCGCACGTCGCTCGACAGCACGCCGTCCGGCGCTGCGGCGGCCAGCGCGCGGGCGTCGGACGGCGTGCAGCTGTTGCGCACGGAAACCAGCACGGCGTTGCCCTCGATCCGCGCTTCGGCATCCACGAAGAGCGGGCGCGCCCCGTCCTGCGCTGTCGACCCGCGCCCGTCCGCTCCGGCTTCCTCGCGCACCGCGCGCTCGCAGGCTTCCACGGCGTTCTCCAGCAGGTTCGCCATCGCCATGCAGAAATCGGCTTCGGGCAGTGGCAGGCGCTCGGGCAGCGCGAAGGCCAGCGACACGTCGGCACCGCAGGCTCGCGCCCGCTCGGCGAAATGCGCGGCCACGGCGTCCAAGGCGAAGTTGAGCGCGTAGGCGCCCGGCTCGCGCTGCGCCTGGCCGGCTCCCTGCTCGTCGAGGTACGCGCGCAGGCCCTGCACGTCGTCCTCGTCGGCGAACGATCGAATGACCAGCAGTTGGTGGCGGAAGTCGTGACGGGCCTTGGCGGTGTCGCGCAGGGTGCGCCGCAGGCTCCGATAGCGCTCGTGCTGCAGCTCTTCCAGCTGGGCCGCCTCGCGTAGGCGCGCGTTCTCCATGACGGTGCGCAGGGCCGAGAACAGCATGAGGTATGACGCCACCATCAGAAACGCCAGCACGCCCACCGCCAGCGCGTACAGCGCATCCGAGCCGCTCGACAGGAACTCCACCGCGTACGCGAACATATACAGCGCGTTCGCTGCGACGAAGAACCCCGCGGGCACCGCGGCCAGGCGCCGCCAGAGCGCGGGGTCGTCCACCTGCTCGACGCCCCAGCAGATGGTGCGGGCGAACAGCGGCGCCAGCACAAGCGGGCCCGCGGAGCACACGACGGCGTCCAGCACGCGCCGCGCCCCGAAGCTCCATTCCAACGCCACTGTGCGCAGCAGCACGTCGTAGGCGAGGATGGCGATGGCGACGGCAGTCGCGGCGCTGAAGAACACGAACAGGCGCTTGCCCCACGGCAGCTTCGTCAGCGCGGCCAGCGACAGCAGCGAGACGGCCAGCACGGGAACGGTCGCCCAGACCCCTTCTTCGCCGGCGAAGGCCGCCACGCCGATGCCGCAGGCCAGGCTGACGGCGGCGACGATACCCAGCGCCATGCCCACGGTGGCCCCAAGCGAGAAGCGCAGCCGCCCGCGCACGGCCAGCAGCATGAGGAAGAACATCGCCAGGAACGTGGGCGCGTTGCGCACGACGTACCACAGAACCCCTCCGGCAACGTCCTCTCCCATGGAAGCCTACCTCCGCACGTGGGTGAACAGGTAGTCGAAATAGCGGCTGCGCGCCTCGGCGCGCGACGAGCGGCGCACGGGCAGCTTCGAGCCGTCGTCCATGAGGAAGCAGCCGTCGTCGGTGAGGTCGTCCACGTGGGCGAGGTTCACCATGATGCCGCGGTTGCACGCGAACAGCTGTGGGTACGGCGCCACCATGTCGGCGAGCCGGCCGAACGACTGGCGCCAGCGCAGCGGCCCGTTCGCGGTGCTGAGGTTCAGATAGTGCCCGTCGGCGGTGATGGAGCGCACCTGCGACAGCGGCACGTTGATCACGGCCGACCCGTCGTGGATGCGCAGCATGGTCTCGTCCCCGGCGAGGCGCTCGATGGCCTCGTCCAGGGCGGCGGCGATGTCGTCGGGCGTGAACGGCTTGGTCAGGTAGTGGAACGCGCGCACGCGGAACCCGTCCACGGCGTGCTCGCTGGACACGGTGGTGAAGATGATGAGGCCGGGGTAGTTCTCGCGCCGCAGCCGCTCGGCTATGTCGATGCCGTTGGCGCCGTCCAGGAAGACGTCCAGGAACACGAGGTCGAAGGCGAGCGCGTCGGTCGCCTCGAACAGGTCGTCGCCGCCGTGGAAACGGCATAGCTCGCAGGTGCGTCCCCGCTTGTCCAGATGGGAGCGGATCGCGTCTTCCAGGGTTTTGGCATCGGGCGCGCAGTCGTCAACGATGGCGATTCTCATCGGTCTCTTTCTTCGATACATGCCGGCAGGGAGGGGTTCGCCTGAACGGCGCATATCGGTTATACGGCGCGTCATGGAACCTCCTTTCCATTTTGGCGGTATCGTCGAAAAGCGACGGATGTTTTCGTGCCAGATCGGCGCGTTTCGTGCCAGACTGTGCATGGACGGAAATCGCCTACGTGCGGTCGGGTCGTCTGGCGAACAGTATAATGCAACGCGCCGCCCTGGAGCGGACGGGTGGACGGACGGAAAGGGAAAGATGGCGATGGAAGGGGATCTGCCGACGTTCGTGCTGCGCTTGGCCGGGCTTGTCGTTGCGTTGTTCATCATGTACGCGTTGACGGAGAGCCGCTTCGGCCGCGCGACGACCTTCGTCGCGTTCGTCGGCGGCGTGGCGCTGATCGCGTTGGGCAACTTCGCCGTGTTCTCGCTGGCTGGTCCTGAGACGTTTCTGAGGTTCTACCCCCTGACCGGCAACGTCGCAGCGTTCGCGCTGCTGCTCGGCATCGCGCGGCAGCGGCCGCTGGTCGTGGCGTTCACCATCCTCACGGCCATCCAGTTGAACGCCGTCATCGGGATGCTGGGGCATGCCGCGTCGCTGACGGTCGATCCGACGCGGGCCTTGGCGGTCAACCTGGCCGTGCGTGCGGTCCTCGCCGTGCCGTTGGTATGGGCGACGTTTCGCTTCTTCCGGCCGTACTATCTGGAGGCCGCGCGCACGATGCGGCGCGGATGGGGGCTTCTGTGCCTGATACCCTTGGCGTTCTACGCTTTGTTCTACATCGTGTACATCGTGGGCGCGGTGGAGGGCGAGGGTATGCGTATCGCCATCGTGATGCTGGCGCTGGCCATGGCGCTGGCCGGTTACGCCATCGTGTTCGTCGCCCTGCGCGAGCATGCGCGGCGCACGCAGCTCGCCGAGGCGCAACGGCTGTTGGAGGAGCAGGCGAGAGCGTTCGAGCGGCAGATCGAGGCCGTGCGCGCCTCCGACGAGAAGATGCGCCTGCTGCGCCACGACCTGCGCCATCATCTGGGGATCGTCGCGACGCTCGTACGCGCCGGCGAAGACGAAGAGGCGCTCGCCGCGCTGGGAGGCGTGGACGAGGCGGTGGAGGAGGCGGCCGTGCGTCGCTGGTGCGAGAACGCAGGGGTGAACGCCCTACTGGATTTGTACCTGGGCCGCGCCATGGCCGCCGGCGTCCAGGTGGAGGCGTCGTGCGACGTGCCGCGCGACCTGCCGGTGAACGCGCTCGAGTTCGCCGGCGTGTGCGCGAACGCCGTCGAGAACGCCGCAGCCGCTTGCGCCGACCAGCCCGCCGGCGAGCGTCGACGCATCGCGGTGCGCATCGCGAGCGAGCCGCGTTTGGCGCTGGAGGTGGAGAACACGTGCTGCGGAACGGTGCCTCTGAATTCCGAGGGGCTTCCGGAGCCGCAGCGGCCGGGCCACGGCGTGGGCGTGCGCAGCATCGCCGCCTTCGCCGAACGGCATGGTGCGCATCTGACCTGCGAGGCTGCCGAGGGGATGTTCCGCCTGCGCCTCGTCCTGCCGAGCACCCTTTGATCGGATGCGTTTCGTGCCATAGGAACCCCTTTCGTGCCTAAGAACGGTTTTTACCTTCGCACCTCGGTAAACTTTGCTTGAAGTGTGTTTCCTGCGAGAACGAGGTGCGGTATGGGTCAAGTGTTGAAGCGCGAGCACGGAGGCAGGCGGGCGGCGTTCGCGGCGCTGCTGACGACGGGCATGCTCGCCGCGTTACTCGCGTTGACCGGAATTGCAGCCCCGGCGCCCGCCTACGCGGCCGACCAGCTGAAGGGCACCGGCACGGCCGACGACCCCGTGCTCATCTACACCACGGACGACCTCATCGCATGGTGCGACAGGCTGAACGCCATGGGCGAGGTTCAAGAGCGCCAGCAGCACGCGCGCCTTATGGACCACCTCGTCGCTCCTGGTCCCGACGGCACGGTGCACGGCGGCGCCGTCACCGACGACGTCATCGACGAGATGAATCACCCCGACCTGCAGGCGGCGGAACTCGACGGCAACGGCCACGCGATCGAGCTCCAGCTCACCAGCGGCGAACACGGCGCCCTGTTCGCAACCGGCGGCCAGCCCGGCGGCACGGGCACCACGAAAGTCAAAGACCTCCATTTCGTCGGCTCGACGAAGCATGCGAATGTGGATCGCGGCGATTCCGCAGCCACGCTGTTCGAGACTATCGGCGCCGAGGGCGACACCTCCAAAGACCGCCAGCTCAAGATAGAGGATTGCACGAACCAAGCGTCCGTATGGGGCGACCAGGCGTCCGGCGGCCTCATCGGCTCGTTCTTCGACAACGGAACCGGTAGCATCGTCATCGAGCGCTGCGCGAACTTCGGCGAGATCATGTCCGCGGAGGGGCATGCCGGCGGCATTGCGGGCAGCATCGTGCAGTTGGGCGACACGGACCGTAAGGGCCGCGTGAAGTACTGCACGAACGACGGCCTGGTCAAGTCGATGGGCGGCTCGTTCAAAAGCAGGTTCGGACACGACGGGAAAAGCGATAACGGCTCGAACGACAAGCTCGGCGGTTCCGCCGGCGGCCTGGTGGGCTACCTGTCTTTCACCGAGGGCGTCGGGTTCGGTTTGGGGACCAGCTACAACCGGGGAAGCATCTACAGCTTCAGCGGCATCGGCTATACCGGCGGCCTGGTGGGATACCTGGACACTCGCTACAATAGCTGGGTTTACGTTCACTCCTGCTACAACAAGGGCTCCGTTCAGCCCAACGCCACAACGACGCAGTACGCCGCCGGCCTGTTCGGCCATGCCGTGTCCACGCAGATCAGGGAGTCGCTGACCGTGACGGAAAGCGCGCCGTGGGGCTCCGTCAGCGATACCACACGCAACGGCACTTTGATTTCTTCGGGTGAATTCAGCCGCGGTTACGCCACGGATTACTTGAACGACGACATGTACACCGGCTCCAAGAAGCTTTCGGGCGTCGGCGAGGGCAAGAATGTCACGGTAACGTTCATAGACCCCACGGACGGCTACACCTTTGAAGAGTCCGTTGAGTGGAACGAGACCACGTCTCTGAAGACGTTCTCCTCCAAGATCGAAGGCTACAGGTTTGCCTACTGGACGCCCGATCCGCCCGACGAGGGCGGTTTCTGGAGCAACCCGCCCCGGGAGTTCAAGTCCTCTGATGCCAGCGACCCGGGCCAGCGCATCTACGGCGGGGACGTCACGCTGTACGCTTACTACGAGCCCTCCGTGGCTACCGTGGAGTTCGACTTGAACAGGCCCGACGGAACCGGATACAGCTGCTCCATGAATCCGGAAAACGGGAAGAAGACCGTCGTGAAGGACGAGCCGGTGGGCGCGCTGCCCACGGCCACCTGCGTCAATCCCAAGGACAAAAACGACACTCGCGCATTTCTTGGCTGGGCGACCATGAAGGACGGAAACGACCCGAAGGCGGAATGGATCAGCGAAAGCTCCGATAACCTGTACGATTACCGAGACGACGAAAACTACACCGTCACGCTGTACGCGCAGTGGGCCGAGGCAAGCCTGCCGTTCGAGATAACCCGTCAGCCCGAGAACTGCACGGTTCCCGCCGTTGCCGAAGGCGTAAGCCATGAGGCTTCCTTCGATTTCTATACCACCTACTCGACGAGCCCTTCGTACGGCTATTGGGCGCAGCTGCAGTACCGGAAGGACCGGAAGAGCGAATACAAAAACGTCGAGAACCTGCGCCTCTCCGCCGCCCCGAACCAGTTCTTTTTCGACCTTGAGTCCTCTAAGCAAGCCGAAGGGGACTACCGCATCAAGATAGAGTATTACGAGAACGGCAACACGATGGGCACGCTCTACACCGGTTCCGCGAACATCGTGATGGGCGTCCCGCAGTCGGAAGCGAAGGTGACGTCCATCGCGCTGAGCGAGTACACCATCTTCAACGATGACAGCGCAAGAGACGAGGTTATGGACACAGAGTCCTACGACGTCAAATTCAAGATAACGAACGATTCCCTCCAGACGCTGGTGGGCGACAAGACGGGTGAGTTCAGGCACCGGGTGTGGATAGAAGGCGGCCCCAGCAACACCTCTCCCGGAGACGATATGTACCTGGACAACGAGCTTTCCGGCACGCTGAAATACCAGCATTTGAAAGAGGGGCAAACCTACACGCTGTGCGTGTCCCGCCGGTTTTACCATTCCAACATCGACGGTTCCGGCTACAAGGGCGAAAGCGAGCCGTACCGCGTTCCGTTCACGGTGCCCTACGCTGACAGCATCCCGGCCGAGATCGGAAGAGTGCTGGTGACGGAGGAGCCTGTGGTGGAAAACGGTGTAGTGCTCCACTGGCCCTCCTCCGACAGCAACGTGAACGTCAACGCCCCGTTCAACCTGGCCTCGAACGTGAAGTACCAGCATGCGCAGCCCGACGACCGCCAGGTGTTTGCCCAGTGGCAGTATTACGTAGGCAAGAGCGGTTGGATCGACGTGCCCGACGAGCTGTTCGCCAAAGACGAGCAGGGCAACCCGATTCGCGGCGTTGCGTGGAAAAGCGATCGCAAAGAAGCGCGCGCGTACGCTACGCTGAACGCCGAGGCGAAGCTGAACGGGGCGTACTTCCGGGTGAAGCTGTCCACGCCGCCGGCGGCCGTCGACACGATAAGCGAAAAGTCGTATAAAGAGCTGAACGTGACCGTTCCCGAGCCGGAGATAACGAACGTCGAGGTGACGAACGACACGCATGTGAAGGCTGAGTGGGAGTGGAAAGACGCTTCAGGGCGCACGGTCCCGACCGAGGGCTACTATGTGAACATCGAGCGCAAAGAGGACTCGGACAACTGGGTAGAGGTTGACCGCAACCGGGTGTATGGGAACACCTATGAAGTCACGCTCGACCCGCAGCACACCCAGCAAGAGCACCGCGTATACGTGCGCGCCGACACGGACGGCCTGAAGGGCTCGTCCGCGAAGCAGGATTTCGCTACCAGCGGCAAGGTGGGAATCTCGTGGGAGAACGAATACGCCATGTGCTACCTTCCTGGCGACCATAAGAGTTCTACCATCAGCGTGGACTATGACTGGGCGGACTACAACGACGGCAAGCATGTCGTCCAGTACACGTGGATGCTCAGCAAAGAGAAGTACGTCGACACGGCGTTCTACGACTTCGTCACGACCGAAACCGACGAGGTGAGGTTCCCGGAGGACTTCGAGAGCCCCGATCAGCCGTGGGATCCGAGGGAAGCGCAGTGGGTGTGGGTGCAAGCCATCGTGATGAACCTTGACGACGAGGGCAACCCGACGTACGGCATTTCGGAAACCATGAGGACATCGGCGACCCTTCCCGTCGTCCACAACACCACCAAGCCGCAGAACCTGGACGTGAAGGATATCGGGTCGCACAGCGTGACGGTTTCCTGGGACGCGCCTGCGGAGGGCTTCACGCGCGAATACGAGGTGGACCTGGCCGGCCACAAGCGAATCGTTCGGGCGGAAGAGGGCAAGACGCACTATGAGGCGACGATCGACGATCTGGGCGGTTCTATTTCCTATGACGGCCTGTACGTGAGCACCGCCGATTCCCGCAAGGCGAAAAGCACTATCGCCACAGCGCAATACAATGACGGCGAGCGGATCAAGACGCTGCCCACCCCCAGGGTGGGCACCTGGACGGCTGCGGCCAACGTCAGCGAGGCCGACCTGGGCGACGAGCTTAAGCTTTCGGCCGTGTACACGCCGGAGAGCGGGAAATTCCCGAATGGCGATGTCGAGGTGCAGTGGTACTCCTGGCGCGAGGGCGACAAGGATTGGCAGCCCGAGGGCGAAAAGGTTAGGTATAAGGGCGACGGCCAATCCCACACGGCAACCCTGAGCCATACGGTGACCTCCGCCGATTACGGGCGTCAGTGGAAGCTGGGCGTGAAGGCGAGTTCGCCCGACGAGTCGGTAACGGGAGGATCGAACGTCGTGACGGTGGCCATCGCGCCGCCCGCGCCGACGGATGTCACGTGCGACGCGCCGACGCCTGCGAGCATCCCGGTTTCGTGGATGCCGGTTGCGGATGCCGAGGGGTATCAGATCAAGTGCGCGAAGCTGGATGCCGACGGCAATCCGGTGAGCGCGACGACGTACTCGGCGGCTGCGAGCAGCCTGACGCCGGACGATACCGGCAAGCTGCGCTACGAAGTGCCGAACCTTGAACCGGACACGGCCTACCGGGTGAGCGTCGCCGCGTTCGCGCATGGCGTGACCAGCGACTTCGTGGCCGCGCCAGACGTGACGACGCTGCCGACGCCCACCATCGACGCGCCCGTGTTCTCGCAGGTTCCGAAGTCGGTGCAGGTGGAGGCCGGCAAGGATGCGACGTTCACGGCGCAGGCCGGCGTGGGCGACGGCGGTGCGATCTCGTACGCCTGGCAGCACAAGGGCGTGAGCGAGCAGGAGTTCACCGCTGTCGAGCCGGGCGACAAGTACGCCATCGCCACCGACCCGGCCACCGGCGTGACGACGCTCACGGTGAAGGGCGTGGGCGCGGAGCAGGTGGGTGCATTCCGCTGCGTGGCGACGAATAGCAACAGCGGCCAGACGGTGAGCGCTGCCAGTGCAGCGGCTTACCTAGCCGTGACTCCCGTTAAGCCGACGGATTTGAAGTCGCGGGCGACCAGCCCCACCACGGGTGAGGTTACCTGGAAGGCAAACGGCGAAGTGCGTCGTTTCGTGGTGCGGTATTCGCGTGTGAAGTTCAATGGGAAAGACGTTGTAGAACCCGAGCGCTCCATGGTTGTCACCATTCCCGACGACGCCGCGGAAGGCGCATGTCAGCTTGATGGGCTGGAGCCCAACTCGGAGTATTCTGTCTTGATAGACGCCGCGCCGCAGGGAGGGTTCATTGCTTCGGGCAGCCAAGTAGGAACGTCCTTCACCACGCCGCTTGCGAGCGGGCTCGAGACGGCCACGGTGTCCCCGGACAAGGAGCTGGTGGAACCCGGCGAAACGGTGACGTTCAAGGTGACAACGAACGTGGACGGCATGTTGCCGGAGCAGCTGGAGTACCGTTGGCAGCGCAACGCGTTCGGCGAGGCGTGGGTCGACGTGGAAGGCGAAGACGGTGCGAAGAAGGAACTTTCCGTCACGGCGCCCGAGGGCGGGTCGGTTGACGGCTATCGCTGCATCGTGACATCCACGAGAACGACGATCGGCGAAAACGGCAAGGTAGTGGGCATCGACCAGAAGAGCGTGACCAGCTCCACCGGCTTGCTGCTGACGAGTGTTCCCGTGGCGCAGCCCGTGCAGCTTGCGGCCGAGCCGGACATCGTCTCGGTGCATCTGAGCTGGGCGAGCAACGACGTGCGTCCCGTCACGTACCAGGTGCAGTATGCGGAAGGCCCTAAGCCGAGCGAGAACGACTGGATAACTGTGGACAACGTGGGATCCAGCACGTCGTGCGACGTGGAGGGCTTGAAGGCGAACACGGTGTATTCCTGGCGCGTCCAGGCCGTGGTGCGCGATGAGCTGCAGTCCGAGTGGGCTCAGGCCGATACGTTCACCACGCTCGAAGAGCCCAGCGCGCTGGCCACGGTGTCGGTGACGCCGCGCTGGGGCGAGGCTGTGGCGGGTACCCCCGGAAACATCGTGTACACGGCGATGACGAACTTGGACGGCGTGGAAACCGACGAGACGCTGTCGTATCTGTGGCAGGAGAGCGCGACCGGTGATGAGTGGAAGGATATCGAAGAATTCTCGGGCACGGCTGCGAAGTTCGCCACGTACAACGCGCCTACGGTGAATACGAAACCGCGCTCGTGCCTGTACCGCTGCGTCGTGACGGCCAGCAAGGGCGGCGATGCGCTGAAAACCATAACCAGCGAGCCGGTCGGCTTCAGAACGACGGCGAAGCCCCCTACCTCGTTGCTGGCTCAGGACATAACGGCGGCCACAGCGGATCTGTCGTGGGAGGGCTCCCTTGTCGACGGGCTGTCCTACCGCGTGTTCTGGCGCGCATCGGGAGTCGCCGAATGGGCTAGCTCGGCCGACCTGACGGAAGCGAAGTATACGCTGAACGGCCTCATGCCCGCCACCACCTACGAGTGGTACGTGCAGGTGATGGACAACAGCGAGCCTTCGGCATGCTCGGCCACGTCGTTGTTCGTGACGCAATCGTTGTCGCCGATCCCTCAGCTCACGCGTGTGGTGGTGGGTCCGGTGGACCAGACGCCCAGCGCGACCGAGAAGGCGAAGCTCACGGCGTACACGAACGTGGACGACATGCTGAGTACAGGCGCGACCATGACCTACAAGTGGGAGAAGCGGGATCTGGGTTCGAATCCCGATGATCCCAATGCATGGACGACGCTCGAAGGCAAGACGGCGCGCGTGATAGAGCTTGGTGAGGGCGCGGTCGGCTATGTGCGCTGCACGGTGACGTATGCGCCGCCTACCAGCGTGTTTGCGCAGCCGCTGTCCAACACGTCGGTGATCAGCACCAATGAAGCGCGCGTGCGCGTCATGCCTGCAGCACCGAGCGGCCTGACGGTCAGCAACATGAATCAAACGACCGCTGCCATCAGCTGGACTCAAGGCGCGAGTGGCGTTGCATTCGACCTCACGTATCGCGCCGTCGGCTCGAGCGAGTGGATCAGCGCAAGGATAGATTCGGGGAACGCCCTCCAGCTGACCGACTTGAAGCCGGGCACGGTGTACGAGTGGGCCATGCGCTCCGTCGCCTACGGCGACAGCGCCGAACAGTTGTGCAGCGACTGGGTGACAGGTCCTCCGTTCACCACCCTGCCGGAAGAGATCGTGTTCTCGAGGGTCGAGGTCACGCCGAGCGCGAAGAGCGTCATGGTTGACACCAATCGCACCATCGAGCTCACGGCGAAAACCGATGCCGATAGCGACCACGAGCAGCTGACCTACCAGTGGCAGCGCCTTGATGGCTCCGATTGGGTGCCGGTGGACGGTGCGACGGATGATGCGCTGCAGGTTTCCGCGAAGGGCCTGTCGGTTGGCGCGCATACCTATCGCTGCGAGGTCACGGCCACGCGCGGCGTCAAGACGAAGACGCTCGACAGCAACGAGTCCGTCGTAACGGTGATGCCCGCCGCGCCGACTGATCTTTCCGTCTCCGATATCCATAGACTTTACCCTGATGATCCTAATCATACGAATGTTGAGGCCACGTTCCACTGGGCGTGGGACGGTGCCGTCGGTCAGCAGGACGAGGTGCAATTCGAGCTGAACTATCGAAAGATTGCAGGAGACGGTGCTTCGGTGGAGTGGAAATCGGTAACGTTCGACTACGACGAGAGCATGGCGTACGTGATGTCCTCGTTGGATGACGAGGATCTCACCTATCAATGGCGCGTGCGGACCGTGCAGAACGGCGTGGCATCGCCTTGGTCGGAGGTCGAAACGTTCAACACCACGCTGAAAGAGCGCGATAACCTCGATTGGGTGGAGGTGACGCCGTCCGACAATCTGGCAAGCGCGACCGAGGCGGTCACGCTCAAGGCGACCACGAACGTGGACGGCAAGGTGGATCCTGGCACCCTCGCGTACGCGTGGGAGCAGTGCGAACTCACGGTCGATCCTCGCGATAAAAAGACAACTTGGACGACAATCGCGAACGAAACAGCGGACACGATAACGCTTCCTGTCGACACGAACCGCTACGTGCGCTGCAAGGTGACGCAGACCATCGACGGCGTGGCCGGCAACCCGGTGGACAGCAATCCGGCGCGCGTGCGCGTTGAGCCTAAGCTGCCGTACGATCTTTCCACATCGATATACAGCAATTTTAGCGACAACCCCGGCATCACGCTTCGTTGGAAATGCGACGACTCGCGTAAAACGACCGATACGGTGCTCGGCTTTGACTTGAGCTATCGTAAGGTTGGCGCAAGCGAGTGGGTGGAGGTGCCGTGGAAGGCCGGATACCATCGGGGGAACGGTTCCTACACCTTGCTTCCCAATTATCTGGAGCCGGATGCAACTTACGAATGGCGCGTGCGTACCGTGCTGAATGATAATATAGAAGGTTGGAAGGGCGGTCCCCATACGGAGTGGGTGGACGGTCCGAGGTTCACCACGCCGAAGGTCGCCGCCACGCCGATGAGGGCGGCGGCGGTTATCGGCAACGGCCGCACCCTCGAGTTCACGGCCATGCCCAATACCGTCGTAACGAACGACAGCCGCGAGAAGAAGTACCAGTGGGAGCGCAAGGAGGGCACGAGTTGGGTATCTGTGCCGGACGCGACAAGCGAAACGCTGAGCATCGTAGCAAACGACGCGACTGCGGCCGGAACGAGTAGGTATCGTTGTAAGGTGAGCGTGGGTGACGCTTACAATGTGTATAGCAGCGAGGTCGCCTGCACGCTCGCGCCCGCCGCGCCTGCCGGCCTGGCGGCATCGGGCATCTCGTCTGACGGGGCTGAGCTTTCCTGGACGTGGGAAAAGGGCGGCTTGTCGCAGGCCGACGAGTTCAAGGTTCTTTATCGCGAAAGCGGTGCGAGGGAGTTGACGACCGCTACGGTTGCGGGCAATGCTCGCGAGTTGGTGCTTGAAGGCCTGAAGCCCGAGACGGTCTACGAGTGGCGTGTGCAGGCCGTGCAGAACGGCGTGGAGTCGCTTCCGTCGTTCGCGAACCTGTTCGTCACGGCCTCGGAGCATCCTGCCCTGAAGCTTGAATCGGTGCTGGTGGACCCGAGCGACCAGGCGGTGGAGCCGAATGCGTCGGCTACGGTGAAGGCCACTACGAACCTCGACGGTATGGTAGGCGAGGGCGAGCTTGCATATATGTGGGAGAAGCGGGCGCTCGATTCCGATCTCAACGATCCCCATGCGTGGACGAAGATCGTGAACGAAACGGGCAGTAGCGTGACGCTTCCCGTCAAGACGAGCGGTTACGTGCGCTGCCAGGTGACGTACACGGCCGACGGTTCCGCCCCGGTGGCCAGCAACGAGGCATCGGTGCGCGTGCAGCCTGCCGGTGTTCCGACCGGCCTGGAAGTGAAGGATATCGGCGACACGACGGCGACGTTCACATGGGGCGGCGCGCTGCCTGACGGCGGCTCCTTCACGCTGCTGTACCGGACGGCTGGCGCGGACGCATGGATCACGGTGCCGAAGCTTACGGCATCGCCCTGCACCGCTACCGACCTTGCTCCCAACACGAAGTACGAGTGGCGCATGTGCGCGGTGTCGGCCGACGGCGTGGCGTCCGCGTGGGTCGATGGCCCTGCGTTCACCACGACGTCGCCGGACGGCATGCTTGGCAGCGTGGTCGTTGCTCCCGAGCGCGTGGATGCGGTGGCGGGCGACAGCGCGCTGGTCGACGACTTCCTCGCCAAGGCTTCCGGAGTCGGAGAGGGCCAGTCGCTGGCGTACCAATGGCAGGTTCAGCTGGCCGGCACGTGGACGAACCTGCCCGGCCAGACGGGCGAGCGCACCCATCTGTCGCTCGCCAACCTGGAGGCGGGCGAGTACTCCCTGCGCTGCGTTGTGACGGCGACGGCGCCGGGCGGCAAGTCGAAGACGATCGAGAGCAGCGAGGTGACGCTGGCGCTTTCGCCGGCAACGCCGAGCGGCCTTGACGTGCGGGAGGCGACGAGGGATACGGCGACGCTTGCGTGGACGTGGGCGGGGCCGGGAACGGTCGATTCGTTCAACGTCCGGTACCGCGAGGAGGGTGCAACGGATCTGGATTGGGTTGCTGTGCCTGCGGAAAAGATCGATCCTGCGAGCATGACCTGCACTATCGAGGGTCTTGCGCCCGGCACGTCCTACGAGTGGCAGGTGCAGGCCGTACAGGGCGGCCAGGTGAGCAAGTGGGCCGCCAGTGGGTTCGTCACGCAATCGGGCGGGTCGCTCAAGGTCGCGCGCATATGGCCGCCCGACGTGGCGGTTGCGGCAGATGAACAGGCGAAGTTTGCGGCGTTCACGAACCGCGGGGATGCCGATGATGTCTCGTACGAATGGCAGTACCGCTCGCTCGGTTCTCCCGAGGACGCGTGGGAGACTATCCCCAATGCGACGGGTCGGATCTTGAAGCTTGATGCCAACACCACCGGCTACGTGCGCTGCGTGGCCACGCAGGCGCCCCCGAGCGCCGGGGCGGCCGAAGTCGCCGGGGCGGCTGAGACTCCTGAGACTCCTGAGGTGGCCGACGTGGCCGAGGTCGCCGCGTCGAATGAAACGCTGGGGATGAACGAAGCTCCCGAGGCGAACGAGACGAACGAGCCGCTTGCGGTGACCGAGGCGGATGAAGCGCCTGAGACGAACGAGGCGCCCGGAACGCCTGAGGTTGCCGAAGTTGCCGAGACGTTCGCGGCACCGGAGCCGGTCGTCGTGGTCAGCAACCAGGCGCGCGTGCGCGTGACTCCCAGCGTGCCGAGCAGCCTTGCGGTGGGCGAGGTCGGCTTCACGGACGCCGCGCTTTCGTGGGCGGCCGCCGATGTGGACGGCGCGGCGTTCTCGCTGGCGTACCGTGTTGCCGGCAGCTCCGAATGGACGGAGATTACCGGTCTGACTGTTCCTGCGTGCGAACTGGACGGTCTCGTTCAGGGCGCCTCCTACGAGTGGCGCGTGCAGGCGGTCTTAGGCGAGGGTGACGACGCTTTGGCGTCGGCGTGGGCGTACGGCGAGTCCTTCACCACGCAGACGATGAAGGCCTACCAGGTGACCGCCGGCGCCGACGGCACGTGGAAGCCGGGGCAGCCGGGTCTGGCGTTCGCCATCGACGCGCCGCGCGACAAGTTCCTGTCGCTGGCGGTCGACGGCGCTGAGCTCGCGCTGGGCACTGACTACACGGTTTCAGACGAGGGTATGACGGTAACGCTGTCGCCCGACTACCTGGCCAAGCTCGCCGAGGGCAAGCACGAGCTGACGGCGACGTTCGCCGACGGGGCGGCCTCCGCATCGTTCACCGTGGCCCCCGCCGATCCCGGCCCGACGCCCAACCCGCCGAGTCCGACCCCGCCGGATCCCACGCCCACGCCGAACCCGCCCACGCCGAACCCGCCGACGCCTACGCCGCTTCCAGACAGCGGCGGCAAGGCGCTCGCGCCCACGGGCGACCCGCTGACCGTCGCGTTGCCGTTGGCGGGCATGCTGGCGGCAGCCTGCGCGGCGGCGATCGCCCTTGCCGCGATGCGCCTGCGCAAGCGCAGGTAAGCGGCAGCCCGAACGTCCCAACGTCCTGGAAGGTGCCGACCCCTTCCAGGACGTCGTCGCTTGAAAGCCTCGATTTTGCCGTTGAAAGCGAGGCTTTCCAGCGACGACGCGCACTGAAACGCTCGGCTCACATGAAGCAGGCCGAGCGTTCGAAACCGCATCTTTGCCCCGAAAACGCGCTCCACGCGCTGAGGCGCGTTCTCGGGGCGCCGACGGTCGCGGGAGAGCCGGGGAGGGGGTCGGCTCTCCCCCGCGACCTGCTACTTCTCGGCCACCATGCGGCCGATGACGTATCCTTCGGTGTAGCAGCGGCCCAGCGACAGGCCGAACACGGTCAGCGGGTAGTCGATGCCGCCGTAGAAGTGGCCCGAACAGTTGCCGATGGCGTACAGGTTCTCGATGACCTCGCCTTCGGGCGTGAGGCACTCGTGCTTCGCATTCACGTCCACGCCCGAGCAGATGGCGCTCATGCGCACGTGGCGATGGATGCCGTAGAAGGGCGGGGTGTCCACGGGAACCAGGTAGTTCGCCGGCTTGCCGAAGTCCTCGTCCTTGCCGGCTGCCGCCAACTCGTTGTAGCGCTTCACGCTGGCGACGAACGCGGCCTTATCGGCGATTTCCAGCTTGTCGGCCAGCTCCTCAAGCGTGTCGGCCTTGAACGTGTTGATCTGCCCCTCGAACACGCCCTCGCGCTCCACGTCCTCCTCGGGCATGTACACTTTCAGGCCCTCGGGATCCACCAGCTTGCCGGGCCACTCGGCCGCCGCTTCCATGTAGTTGCTGTCGAACACCTGGCAGTAGTGCCCCGAATCCTCCTTCGAGCGCAGGTAGCAGTTCAGAAGCGACATCTCCACGGTCTCGTTCACGAAGCGCGTTCCGTCCATCTTCACGGCCAGGAACGGCATGTCGCACATGGAGGCCGGGCCCGCGTCGAAGTCGTGCAGCATCTTCGTGTGCGCCAGGTCCTCGATCTTGCCGCCTGCCCACACCACCATCTTGTGGCCGTCGCCGGTCTTGTTCGTCTGCTTGGGCTCGAAGTTCGTCATGTCGGGCTGGTAGTAATGCAGCATCTCCTCGTCGTTCTGGTAGTCGCCGCACGCCACGATCACGCCCTTCGAGGCGTTGAACTGCACATGTCCGTCCTTGCCCTTCGCGATGACGCCGGTCACTTTGCCGCCGTCGCCCGTGACCAGCTGCTCGGCGGGGGTGGAGTAGAAGATCTCGACGCCTTCCTTCTCGGCCGTGGCGGCCAGCGCGCGCATGCCGTCGCCGGTGTTGTAGGGCTTGGGGCCGAAGAACGAGGTGACGAAATTGATGTCGTACCCCTTCTTGTTGATGAGGGGCATATGCTGTTGATTGCCCTGGTCGATCACCTGTGCGCCGCCTTCGAGCGATTTCTCGATGACCCACTTCACAGCCTCGCCGGAGTTCTGCGCCCACAGCTCTACCAGTTCGCGATTCGGACGGTGCTGGCTGTCGGCGATCAGCTGCGATACGAGGTTGGCGATGTCGGCCGGGTTGCTGGTGGCCAGGTCGATGCCGCTGCCCGAGTTGCCCTGCGCGATGGCCTGCGATTCCTTCTGAAGCAGCGCCACCTTCGCGCCCGCCTCGAAGGCCGACAGCGCGGCCGGCACGCCCGATGCGCCGGCGCCGATGACCACCACGTCGTAGTCCTTTGTCTCCTTGACATCGGTGATGGCCTCGGGCGCGGTCAGGAAGCTGGGCATGCCGGTGCGCAGGTGCCCGGCAGCCGTGGTGGTCTCGTCGGTCGTGCTTGTCGTGCTGGCCGAGCCTGCGGAGCCCGTCCCTTGCGGCGCGCATGACGCCAGTGCCCCGGCGCCCACGACGCCCGCTGCTGCGATGCCTCCAAATTTGAACAGATCGCGCCTGCTGATTCCATTGTTATGCTCGTGCATGATGCCCTCCTAGCGTGTCGATCCTTCGCGTTCGCCCAGTTTTTTCGGGCGAATCCCTCGAGATGCACCATAGCCCCGCGGCGCGCGCCTGTCGTTCGTCCACGTGCCGGGAAACGGGGATTATTTTCATCATCCTTGCCTATCATCCCATCGTTGAGCAGGCAGTATGAGGGATCGAGGCTCTGGTCGAGGTGCGGAGCTCCCTGGGCATAGGGCGATAGTTTCGCTAGAATGGTGAACCATCGAAACACTGGGGAGGGGGTGCCGACGAGGGCAGCGCGTCGGCTCGATGCTATGGAAAACGACGAAACGAACGGATCCGGGACGCTCGATCGATCCCAGGAGGATGCGGAGCTTCGCTTCGCGGACGACGAAGCGGTCGGCGTGCGGAAGGCCGACGCGCCCGCGTGCGAGGACGGCACCGTTGCGGGCGCACGGGCGCCGGGTCCATTGCTGCCGTGGCTGCCGTCCATCCCGCTGTTCTTCCTCGGGCTGGGCGTGTACCGTGCGTGGATCGAGATCGTGTTCGTGGGCTCGTTCGTCGAGTTCCCCGCAGCTGCTGTCGCGGGTCACGACGCGTTCGATCTCGTGATGATAGCCACGATGTTTTTGTGCGCCGCCCTTGCCAAGCGTATCGGCCCGCTGTTCGGAAAGCGCTCGTTGTACGCCGTGTCCGGCGTTGCGCTTACGGTGTCCACGCTGTGCATGTTCGCGTCCATCTGGATACCGAGGTCGGCGGATGCGCTTGCCGTGCCGGCGGTGCTGTTGGGCGGGTTTGGCATCGCGCTCGTCATTCTGCTGTGGTCGGAACTGTACGGCTGTCTCAATCCGTTTCGCGTCGCGCTGTACTATTCGGCGTCCATGATCGTGGCGGCGCTCCTCATTTATTTGTGCAGAGGCTTGCTGTTACCGTGGCTCGGCGCCGTCGTGCTCGTGCTGCCCGTCGTGTCGCTTGCCGCCTGCGCGGCGGGGTTCCGCTCGTTGCCTTCCGGCGAGCTTCCGCGCGCCAAGCCGTCGAAGTTTTCGTTCCCTTGGAAGATCGTGCTGCTCATGGCCATCTACGCGTTCGCGTACGGGCTGAAGGAATCGTCGATGTACCAGTCGACGTTCGGCCCGCATTCGGCGTTCGGCACGCTGGCGGTGGCCGCTATCGTGTTCGTCGGCGTCATAGCGCGCGGCGGCAAATTCGACTTCGGTGTGATCTACCGCATCGCGTTGCCGCTCATGGTGGCGGCTTTCCTCATCTTGCCGAACGTGGGCGTCCTGGGGCAGGCCGCGTCCGATTTCTGCACGAGTGCGTCCTACACCGCGTTCTCCATCCTCATCATGCTCATCATGGCTAACCTGTGCTATCGCTACGGGATGTCGGCCGTGTGGCTGTTCGGCATCGAGCGCGGCGTGCGTGCGTTGTTTACCCTGTTCGGACGCCAGACCGAGCAGCTGTTGGGCGCGCCGTCGTTCGGACTGGCCGGATCGGATGCCGTCGTCAGCGGGCTCGTGGTCATCCTCGTGGTGGCAGCCACGATGATCCTCTTCTCGGAAAAGGAGCTGTCCAGCCGCTGGGGCGTGTCGTTTCTGGGCGAGGATGGCACGGCGGGCGACCGGGCCATCGTAAAGAAGCAAGAGCTGGCGAACCGGTGCCAGGAGCTGGCGCGTTCGTACGGCCTGTCGCCGCGCGAGGAAGAGGTGCTGCTGTTGCTGGCGCAGCGCAAGACCGTGGGCTCCATCGAGCGCGAGCTGTTCATTGCGAACGGCACGGCCAAAACGCACATTCGCCATATCTACCGCAAGCTCGACATCCATTCGCGCGACGAGCTGTCCGATCTGCTGGGATTATTCGAATAATTTAACAAACAAATGTTCGTATCATATGCTATACTGTTCTCGAACGAAAGAACCAGTGCAAGCGCTGAACCCGACGCCTCCCGAAGGACGGGCAGCCCATAGATGACCGCGGTGTTCCACGCGATCCGTACCACGCTTGCAGGATCGAGCATCCTCCCACGCCCTGGAACACGGTAAACGAGGTGTCGTGCTATGCCTGCATTCGGAAATCAAACGTCGTGCTCCTACCCTGAAACGCTCGTGCTCGTCGAGGCGCTGCCTTTGTGCCGCATCCTCGCGTCTGATTGGCCGGGAGAGGGGGTTTCGGCCGAGTTTCCCCTGTTCGACGAGGAGGTTGAAGAGGAAAGCATGCTCGCGCGCCCGTTGCGATGCGCCGTGGTCATGCCGTGCGCCGAAGCGTTCGCGCTTCTGGAAGAGGTCGGTCATGTCGGATGGTAGCGCCTGGGAACGCGAGGCGCTTTCCATCAAGCAGGTTCCTTCGCTGCAGGCCCTGTTGCGCTGCTGCGACGAGCGGCTGCTCGTCCGCGCCATCGTCGAGGAGCATGCGGTCCTGGCCGGCGATTGGGATGCGCTTCCGGCGAAGCGCAAGCGGGCGGCCGAGAAGCGGTTGGCGGCCACGTTGGCCACGATGCGGGGCCTGCCGCTCGACAAGAAAGGCGCACGGGGCAGCCTGCTGCTGCCGCACGAGTCGTTCGTGCTGCACGCGCGCAGCGGCTTGATCGAGCGCCACGTGTCCGCGGCGCTGCTCTCGCTCGACGACGTGCCGCTCGCGCGCAGGGCCGTCCAGCGTTCCGATGCCGCGACGCCGCCCGGGGAAGCCGAGGGGCCGCAGCCGCGTCCCTACACGCTCGATCCGTGGGAGCGGACGCTTGCGAGCCGCGTGTGGCTGGGCGGTTCCCGGTGCTGCCGCGAGCGCTACCTCGTGCTGGCGGCAGCGTTCTGGGAGATGACGTACTTCGGGTTCGAGTACGAGCGCGTCTGCGCGCGCCGTGCCGAGGAGAAGGCGCGCCGTCTGGTGGGGAAGGACGTGCCCGGCGAGCGTCCCTCGGAGCCTCCGCGCACCGTGTCCGACGAGCGGCGCCGGCAGGCGGAGGGGTTCGGGCTCGTGGAGCCCGACCGCTTCGAGCTCGACTACCGCGATAGCATGATCGTGCGAGTCGCGCAGCTCAACGACGACAGCCGCAAAGCCCTTTGGCTGCTGCTGCTCGACGTGGCGCGCCGTCTGGGCAAGGCCTGAGCGGCAGGGGCTCGTTGAAGCGATCGTCGGAGAGGAGGATAACGGGGCGAGAACGGGAACAGGCGCCCGCAGGCGCCTGTTCCCGAACGAAGCCGATGCCGTCGACGTGCTAGTCGGCAACCTCGACGAGCGTGATCTCGAAGTTGAGGTCCTTGCCCGCCAGCTCGTGGTTCATGTCGAAGGTGGCTATGCCGTCTTCGATGGAGCGCACGAACACGGGGAAGGGCTGGCCGCCCGGGCCCATCATGTACACGGTCTGGCCCACGGGAAGCTGGTCGCCGTTCGGGATCTGGTCGACCGGAACCTGCTGCACCATGGCCTCGTCGCGCTCGCCGTACGCCTCGGCGGCGGGGATGTGCACGTTCTTCGTGTCGCCTTGCGCCATGTCCTTCACGGCGGAGTCGAACCCGGGGATCATCTGGCCGGCCATGCAGGTGAACTCGATGGGCTCGCCGCGATCGACGGAGGAGTCGAACTTCGAGCCGTCGTCGAGGGTGCCCGTGTAGTGGACCTTGACCTTCTTGCCTTCGTTGCTCATCAAGAGCTCCTTTCGAGAGAATGCAATGCCCATCAGTCTACCCGAGGCATTCCGGCTTTCCCGTTCGCGGCGCGAAACTTGCTCCAAGTCGCCACAAGTCCGTAACCGAGCCTTCTGCCATCCTGGAAGGAGGTTGCGAGGCCCCTGCTCCCTTCGCCGCTGCGCTCAGGATGACAACACGCCCCAGCTCCAGTCTCCCGCGGTGCTACCGTTTCGGGAGATCGCGCACGTCGAGCAGCGTGATCTCGAAGTTCAGCGCCTTGGCGATGGCATCGTGGTTGAGGTCGAACACGGCGCGCTCCTCGTCCAGCTCCACGAGTCGTGCCGGATACGTCTGCCCGTCCGGCCGTTCGAGGCTCATCACGTCGCCCACGGCGAGCTTGATATCGGCCGGGATCTTCGCGCGCTCCACTTCGATGACGCGCTCTTCGGTGCGCTTCTCGTACGCCTCGTCGGCTCCAACGCGGACGCGTTTCGTTTCGCCCACGGCCATGTCGCGCACCGCGTCGACGAACGCGGGCGGCATCCATCCGTCTGCGCAGGGGAACTCGATGGGCTGCCTCGTCTGATCGATGAAGGTGGCACCGTCGTCGAAGTAGCCGCGGTAGGCCACCTTCACCATGCGATCCTCGTTGCTCACGCCCGTTCGCTCCGTTCCGCGAGGTCGGCCAGCGTCACGCGGCGCGCGACGAGGTCGGCGAGCGGCTCCAGGAAGCCCTGCTCCTCGTCGGCAAGGCCGTCGCGCGCGATCTTCACGATGCGGTCGCACAGCTCGGCGACGGGCCGTCCGAACACCTCGGCTTCGTAGCCGCTCTCCATGAGCGCGTCCTGCGCCGCCAGGTAGTCGTCGCGCCGCACGTCGGCGAACAGCCCGTCCATCGCGTCGAGGCTCGTCGGCGCGTAGAACAGCCCCTTGATCAGCGCCGCGTAGGCGATGACGTAGGGGATGGGCATGGCGTCGGCGGGGCGGATCTCGATGTAGGTCTTGAGGCGCACGTCGGTGAAGAACATGGACACCGCGTGCTCCACCTCGGCACGCGTCATCGTGCGCGCGGCGTAGATATCGCCGAACGTGCGGTCGGAGTAGCACCACCGCTGCTGCTGGCAGGGGATGAGGATGGCCACGGTGTCCAGGATGTACTCAGCGTAACGGCGCAGGTCGAACGAGGGGTCCAGCACGTCGGGCACGAGGCCGCATCGATCGTTGTCCACATGCTGCCAGATGTCCGTGCGCACCAGCTGATGCTCGCGCGGCTTGCCTTCGAACACGGGTGCGTTGTCGCACATAAGCGAGAGCATCGGCACCAGCGCGAACGCCAGCCGCAGCTTGCGCAGGCAGTCGGCCGTGCTGGTGTAGTCGATGGACACCTGCGTCGAGGCGCTGCCGCGCATCATGCAGGGGCCGTAGATGTCGCGCTCGCCCAGATAGAGGTTCATGAACTGGTAGCGGCGCTTCGGGATGAGCTCCAGCGAGCGCGCCGTGGCGGAGGGATGGTAGCCGATCGCCAGCGCCTTCTCTCCCGCGGGCTCCAGCACGTCGGAAAGGCGCTGCGCGAACCCTTCGAACGTGTCTCGCGCGGTCGCGAGATCGGCGAAGGGGCCGGCGGACAGCTCGATCTGCGCCGCGGGCTCGATGGTGACCGCCTCGCTCGGGCGGGCGACTCCCAAAAGGTCGCCGTGCTCGTCGGTGGTGGTGCGAGGATAGTCCGCCTCCAGCTGGCGCAGCACCCACGCCACGCCGTGTTCGCCGCTGTACGAGACGGGGCTCATATCGTCGTGCACGATGATCTGCTCCAGCTCGATGCCCAGCTCACCCGGGCCGCCGAAGGCTTTGATGCCGCTTTCGAAGTAGCTGACGATGGCGTTGATGTTGCTTTCGCGTGCAGGCTGCCCCTGCCCGGCTGCGGCTGTTTTATTCATGTAGCAAGCTCCTGAACTTCGCGTGTCCTGTGCAATCGTGCGTTACTTTGTATACAATACCGCTTTGGTCGCCGCGCATGGCGACATGTCGGCAAATCCATATCGTTTCGCTGCCCTACTCGAAGACGAGGCCCGGTTTGGACGCTCATATCACAAAACGCACAGCGATTCTGCTGCTGCTCGATATCGTTGCGACGTACGCCGCGTACTGGCTCGCATCGCTGCTCACCGACGTTGAGGGCGAAGTGTTCGTCAACAACGAGATCTACTTCATGCTGGGCATCCTCGCGCTCATCAACGTGGCCGTGTTGGGCTTGTTCCACCTGTACAACAACCTCTGGGAATACGCCAGCGTCGACGAAGCCATCCAGATCGTGCTGGCCGTGGTGCTGTCCACCCTGGTGGGAGCTGTGTTCTTATGGATCATCGACGTGCGGCTTCCCATCCGCGTGTTTTTCGTCTCGTGCTTCATGCTCATATTCTTCATGGGCGGCATCCGTTTGATCTTCCGCGTCATGCGCCAGAAAAGGCGCGCGCTCGTCTCCACGCAGCGCATGTGCGACCGTCCGCGCACGCTCGTGGTGGGCGCGGGGGAGACGGGCTCGCTGGCAATCGGACGCATGGCCTCGAAGGACCCGCTCATGCCGGGCATCCCCATCGTGGCCACTGACGACGACCCCACCAAGCGCGGTTCGCGCATCCACGGCGTGAAGGTGGCCGGCTCCACGAACGACATCGTCGACCTCGTGGACAAGCACAACATCGACCAGATCGTCGTGGCCATCCCGTCCTCCACGCCCGAGGAGCGCAAGCGCATCTACGGCGAATGCACGAAGACCGACTGCAAGCTGCGCACCCTGCCGAACGTGCGCGAGCTGTCGCTCGACGAGATCGGCGACGTGCGCCTGCGCGACGTGGACGTGGCCGACCTTCTGGGCCGCGAGGAGATCATCCTCAACACGCGCGCGGTGTCGGGCTACATCGCCGGCGAGACCGTGCTGGTCACGGGCGGCGGCGGCTCCATCGGCAGCGAGCTGTGCCGCCAGCTGTGCAAGGTGGCGCCCGCCCGCATCGTCATCTTCGACATGTACGAGAACGACGCCTACATGCTGCGCAACGAGCTGCTGGCCGAATACGACGACATCGACCTCGTCATAGAGATCGGCAATGTCTGCGACGAGGCGCGCCTGAACGAGGTGTTCTCGAAGTACCGACCCGGCGCCGTGTTCCATGCGGCCGCCCACAAGCACGTGCCTCTTATGGAGCAGTGCCCGCGCGAGGCGTTGCACAACAACGTGTTCGGGACGCTCAACGCGGTGCGCGCTGCCGACGCCTACGGCGCTGCGCGCTTCATCTTCATCTCCACCGACAAGGCCGTGAACCCCACCAGCGTCATGGGTGCCACGAAGCGCATGGGCGAGATGGTCATGCAGTACTACGCGCGCACGTCGAAGACCATTTTCTCCGCCGTGCGCTTCGGCAACGTGCTGGGCAGCAACGGCAGCGTCATCCCCGTGTTCCAGCGCCAGATCGCCGCGGGAGGCCCCCTCACCGTCACCCATCCCGACATCGAGCGCTTCTTCATGACCATCCCCGAGGCGTCGCGCCTGGTCATCCAAGCAGGCGGCATGGCGAAGGGCGGCGAGATCTTCATCCTCGACATGGGCGAGCCGGTGAAGATCGTCGACTTGGCGAAGGGCCTCATCCAGCTGCAGGGCCTCACGCCCGACGTGGACGTCAAAATCGTGTTCACGGGCCTGCGCGAGGGCGAGAAGATGTACGAGGAGCTGCTCATGGACGAAGAGAGCACGCTGCCCACCGACAACCACTCCATCCTCATCTCCACCGGCCAGGAGATCAGCTACACCGAAGTGGCCGAGAAACTGGACGAGCTGGAAGCCGCACTCACCCTCACCGACGAGGAAGCCGTCCACGTGCTGGAGAAAACCGTCTGCACCTATCGCCACACCCCCAACAAAGCATCCTAAAGAGGAGCGCTCCTTTCGAGACGCGTTCGAACATGGACGCGTCGCATGCCCGGCGCATCATCGCCCGAAAAACACGGAAATCGCCCGAAAAGCGTGTTTTTCGGGCGATGATGCGTGCGTAGCTAAATCTTGGTAAGGTCGAGCCGATACGGGAGCCTTTTCCCACCTCCGGCTCGTCATGTTCGTCGTTCAGATCGCCAAACCGCAGGTTGTACGAACTTCCTGTCAATGCATTCTCGAATTGGGATAGCCATATCGGTTGGATCTTACCAGGCATGCGCAACCGACGTCGCGTCGCGCGCAGTCGGGCTGCGAAGTCGGTTGCGGCTTGTGAGGCGAAATCCGGCCTCATGCGGTAAAGATCGATCGGTTTGGCAACCCTGAAGGGGCTCGAGTCGCCGTCTCGACGGTCGAAGGTTCTTGTCTTCGCGCGTTTTGCCAGCTCGGAAAACCAGTGCGCGAAGAAAGCGGAGGCAGGGGATTACCAAACCGCTTCGATTTTACCGCGCGCGCACGGTTTTTTCGACACGAGGCCCATGGTGCGGTAGCGCAATGGGGCGGCGTTGCTTGGGAACCCAGAATCCGGGCAGAGAATCGCGGTTCGGGCGCGGTGTGGGGGCATCGCGCTTGCGCGTCGGCCCGCGCGCCCGGCCTCTCGCGTTCGCGCGCTGGTCCGCGCGCCCGATGCCTCACGTGCGCCCCTCCCGCACCTCTCCGCACCCCCGCACCTCTCCGCGCATCCCACACCCCCCTCGCACCACTCGCCCCCGCGCTCGATCCTCGTCCGGGCGGTTTGATTCTCGTGTACCAATTTGCGCTCGAATCTTGTCAAACGCTGCTTTCTTTCATAGGATGGTATGCATCATTCAAAACGCCTCATTTTTGTGCATATGCACAAATCGTAGGTGACGCAACGGCTTGAGCGTCGCGTCCGCGCATCGGACGACGGAAGACGAAGGGGATCGACATGGCGATCACGACAGGCATCGTTGGAGCGGCCGGTTTTGCCGGCATCGAGCTGATTAGGCTCGCGCTGCGCCATCCCGATCTCGATCTGCGTGTAGTCACGTCCAACGAGCTGGCGGGCACGCCCGTCGTCGCGGAGTATCCCGGCTTCACCGGCGCCACCGACCTCGCCTTCACCGCGCACGACGACCCTGCGCTCGACGCGTGCGACCTCGTGTTCCTGGCCGTGCCGCACACCGCGGCGCTCGCCATGGCCCCGCGCCTGGTCGCGCGCGGTGCGACGGTGGTCGACCTGTCGGCCGACTTCCGCTTGAAGGACCCTGCCGTCTACGAGCGCTGGTACGCCACGCCGCATACGGCCACCGACCTGCTGCAGCGTGCTGCCTTCGGCCTGCCCGAGCTGTTCCCGGACGACCTCGCGCGCGCCGCAGGCGCCCGTGCAGCGGGCGAGGGCGTGCTCGTCGCCTGCGCGGGCTGCTATCCCACGGCCACGTCGCTTGCGGCGGCGCCCGCCGTCCGTGCCGGGCTCGTGCGGCCTAACGGCGTCGTGGTGGTCGACGCCATCTCCGGCGTCACGGGCGCGGGCAAGAAGGCCTCGACGCGCACGCACTTCTGCTTCGCCGACGAGAACCTCGAAGCGTACGGCGTGGCGACGCACCGCCACACGCCCGAGATCGAGCAGATCCTGGGCCTGGAAGGCCGCCTCGTGTTCACGCCGCATCTCGCGCCGCTCAATCGCGGCCTGCTGTCCACCGTGAACCTGCCGCTCGCGTCCGACGCGCCCGTCGACGCGGGCGAGATCGTGGAGCTGTACCGGGACTTCTACGCCGACGACCCCTTCGTGCACGTGCTGGATGCCGGCACCATGCCGAAGACCTCGTCGGTGGCGGGCACGAACTACGCGCACCTGGGAATCGCCGTCAACGCGACGGCGCGCATGCTGGTGGCCGTGGGCGCTATCGACAACCTGGGCAAGGGCGCGGCCAGCCAGGCCGTGCAGTGCGCGAACGCCGTGCTGGGCCTGCCCCAGGCTCGAGGGCTCGAACCGATCTCCGTACCCGTGTGATGCGAATCGTCCTAGTAAGCTACAGCCGCACCAGTCGCAACAGAAAGAAGCCGCTATGACCGACCAACCGATCGCTGCAACGCATCCCGCCCAAGGCGGCGTGACGGCGGCGCGCGGGTTCCGCGCGTCCGGCGTGCACGCGGGTTTCCGTAAGGATCCCGAGCGCCTCGACCTCGCGCTCGTGGTCGCCGACGAACCCTGCGCGTGCGCGGCCGTGTTCACCAAGAACGTGTTCTGCTCGGCGCCGGTCATCGTATCGCGCGCGCAGCTGGGCGCCGACCAGCCGGGCGAGCCCGCCTACGGCACGGCGCGCGCCGTGGTGGTGAACTCGGGCAATGCGAACGCGGCAACGGGCGAGCCCGGCTTGGAGGCCGCGCGCGAGACGGCGCGCATCGCGGGCGATGCCGTGGGCTGCCCCGCATCCGAGGTGCTGGTGGCGTCCACGGGCGTCATCGGCGTGCAGCTGCCCCTGGCGCCGTTCGGGATCGGCCTGCCTGCGGCGGCGTCGCTGCTGTCTGCCGGCGGTGGCGCGGATGCGGCGCGCGCCATCATGACCACCGACACGCGTCCGAAGGAGGCCGCCGTCACGTTCTCGGGCGACGGCATCGGCTACGACGGCTGCACGTTCACGGTGGGCGGCATGTCGAAGGGCTCGGGCATGATCATGCCGAACATGGCCACGATGATCGCCGTCCTCACCACCGACGCGCCGGTGTCCGCGCCCGCCTTGCACAGGGCGCTCGTGCACGCCGTGAATCGCAGCTTCAACAAGGTGACGGTGGATTCCGACACGTCGACGAACGATTCCTGCTTCCTCTTCGCCAGCGGCGCCGCAGCACCTGCGGGCGCAAGCGCGTTCGATCCGGACGGCCCGGCCTTCGCCCGCTTCCAGGCGGCGCTCGTCGAGGTGTGCGAGACGCTGGCCCGCATGATGGCGGCTGACGGGGAAGGGGCCACGCGCCTGGTCACCGTGCATGTGACCGGTGCTGCCAACGACACCGACGCCGACCTGGCCGCGCGCGCCGTGGCGAACTCGCCGCTCGTGAAGACGGCCGTCTGCGGCCGCGACGCGAACTGGGGCCGCATCGCGGCGGCCATCGGCAAGTCGGGCGCGGTCTTCCGCCAGGAGGATGCGTCCATCGACATCATGGGTCTGCCGGTGTGCCGCGGCGGGCTTGCGCAAGCGTTCGACGAGGACGAGGCGCTGCGCCGTTTCGAGCAGCCCGAGATCGTCATCGACGTCGACCTCGGCGCAGGCGAGGCGAGGACCACGGTTTGGACATGCGATTTCACACACGAGTACATCACGATCAACGGAGACTATCGCTCATGAAGTACGCGAAGGACACCCGCCCGAAGGGCGTAGCGAACAAAGCGGCGGAGGTGCTGGTCGAAGCGCTTCCCTGGATCAAGAACATCACCGGCAAGACCGTCGTCATCAAGTACGGCGGCTCGGCCATGGTGGACGAGCAGCTGCGCGCCGACGTGATGAACGACATCGTGCTGCTGAAGATCGTCGGCGTGAATCCCGTCATCGTGCATGGCGGCGGCAAGGCCATCACCGAGGCCATGGATTTCCTGCAGCTTCCCGTGGAGTTCAAGGACGGTCAGCGCGTCACCACGCCCGAGGCCATGGACCTCGTGCGCACCGTGCTAATGGGTAAGGTGAACCAGGAGCTGGTGGAGGCCCTCAACGAGCACGGCAACTTCGCCGTGGGCGTCAGCGGCGCCGACGCGGGCGTCATCGTGGCCGAGCAGGCCAGCCCGGAGCTGGGACGCGTGGGCCGCATCACGCGCATCAACAGCCCGCTTCTGGACGACCTCGTTGCCGGCGATTACATCCCCGTCGTGGCGTCGGTGGCGCTGGGCGAGGACGGCGGCTTCTACAACGTGAACGCCGACATGGTGGCGGGCCACATCGCGGCCGCTATCGGCGCGCACAAGGTGGTGTTCCTCACCGATGTGGACGGCCTGTACGAGAACTTCGAGAACAAGGACTCGCTCATCTCGAACCTCACGCTGTTCGAGGCGCAGTACATGGTGGAGAACAACATCGTGTCCACCGGCATGATCCCGAAGCTGAAGTCGTGCATCCACGCGCTGGATTCGGGCGTGTTCCGCGCGCACATCATCAACGGCATCACCCCGCACTCGCTGCTGCTGGAGCTTCTGACCAGCACCGGCGTGGGCACCACGATGCACTCCACGGAGGAGTCGTGCACGTTCGACACCCATCCTTTGGGCAACTTCGCCTCCAAGTTGCTGGAGAATCGCCAGCATGCTGCCAGCGCGACGCCGAACAACAAGATCTTCTAAGCGAGCGAAAGAAGGACGACCATGGGTTTCATCGAGGAACAGCAGCTTGAATCCGCATACGTGATGGGCACGTACGCCCGCAAGCCGGTGGAGCTCGTGCGCGGGCGCGGCATGCAGGTGGAGGATTCGGAAGGCCGCACGTACCTCGACTTCGTGTCGGGCGTGGGCGCCGTGAGCCTGGGCCACTGCCATCCGGCGCTCGTGTCGGCTATCGAGGAGCAGGCGAGCACGCTCGTCCATGTGAGCAACTACTACTACATCGAGCATCGCGGCGAGGTGGCGCACCTCGTATCCGACTTGCTGAACGAGTGCGTCGACGAGGCCGAGCGCGAGCCGTGGCAGAGCTTCTTCGCGAACTCGGGCGCCGAGGCGAACGAATGCGCCTTCAAGCTGGCGCGACTGCACGCCAAGAAGCGCGCGATGGCTGCGGCCGAGGCCGCCGGCGCCGACGAGGACGGCGTGCGCGCCGCCGCAGCCGCCGCGCCGCGCCTCATCGTCACGCTCGACGCCAGCTTCCACGGGCGCACGCTGGCCACGCTGGCCGCTACGGCACAGCCCGCCAAGCAGGAGGCGTTCCAGCCCCTGCCCGACGGCTTCGTCCGCACGCCCATCAACGATATCAAGGCGCTCGAGTCGCTGTTCGCCTCGCAGGGCGACGGCATCTGCGCCGTCATGGTGGAATGCGTGCAGGGCGAGAGCGGCGTGCATCCGTGCGAGTCCGAGTTCCTGGCCGCGGTGCGTCGCCTTACCGCCGAGCGCGGCGCGCTGTTCATGTGCGACGAGATCCAATGCGGCATGTACCGCTGCGGCACGTATCCCTTCGGGTTCCAGCACTTCGGCGTCACGCCCGACGTGGTGACCATTGCCAAGGGCATCGCCTCGGGCTTCCCCATGGGCATGTGCGCTGCGCGCGCCCAGGTGGCGGCGTCGTTCGATCCAGGCGACCACGGCTCCACCTTCGGGGGCAGCTGCCTGGCCGTCGCGGCGGCCGAGGCCACCGTGCGGGCGCTGGCGGCCGAGGACGCCGCCGGCAACGCCGAGCGCACGGGCGCGTACCTGCGCGAGAAGCTGGCGGCGCTGCCGCAAGTGGAAGAGGTGCGCGGCCTGGGGCTCATGGTGGCCTGCGACCTCGCCGAGGGCGTGAGCGCCCCCGACGTGGTGCTGGCCGGCCTGGACGAGGGCCTCCTGCTCAACTTCACCGGCCCGCGCACGCTGCGCTTCCTGCCTCCGCTGGTGTGTTCGAAGGAGGACGTGGACGTGCTGGTGCAGAAGCTTGCGGCGCTGTTGTTCTGAAAGGGCGGCTGTCATCCTGAGCGAGGCGCCGTAGGCTGTCATCCTGGGCGAGGCGCGAAGCGCGGAGTCGAAGGATCCCGAGCGGCGACAGCAGGAAGTCTCACGGTTGGCACCTTGCGGGATCCTTCGACTTGCTCAGGATGACAGGGTCGCTGCGCTCGTTCAGGATAACGACTGCAAGGACGTTCGTCGAAAATCTTTCTGCACTTTTTGAAATTCTGGGGTCGGAACGCTCACGGATAGGGTACTATTTAATGCATATTTTCGTCGGGTCTTGCGCAATTCTGCATACCCCGCGAAGGTACTTGTGATCGGAACCGTATGTGATCGTTCTTGAACGGGAACAGAGAGTATCGAGGGCATGAGAAAACGTCAACAACGGCACGACATCATTCGCGACATCATTCGCGAACATAATGTCAAGACGCAGCGCGATCTCGCCAATCAGCTGCAGGCCGCTGGCTACGAATGCACTCAAGCCACGATCTCCCGCGACATCATGGACATGGGTCTGGTGAAGTCTCGTGAGGGCTATTACGTTCTCCCTGAGGAAATGCGGCTCCAGCGCATGGTATCCGAATTGGTTGAAGAGGTGCACGTGGCAGGCAACATGGTCGTAGTGAAGACGTTCTCCGGCGGAGCAGCCGGCGTCTCTGCTGCGCTCGACAAGGCCAGCCTGCGCGGAGCACTCGGCACGGTGGCCGGCGACAACACGATCATGATCGCGGCGGAGAGCCCTGAGGCTGCCGTCGAAGTCGAGCGCGCCATCGACCGACTGCGACGACGCTAGTCGTCGACTATATTTCTTGGCGGGGACGCTTTTCTCCCTGCACTCATCCCCACGCTTAGTACAAGCAACAGCGTCCGAGCCGCCCGGCTCTGATGCCTGTCACCACGAAAAGCCGTGGTGCGCACGACGACAGCCTTGCGCGGTGAGAACCGCGATGGGCGCGCGCATACCCCTACCGTCCGGCGAGCGCTGGGGGAGGCGCCTTCGCAGCCGCACCATGACCGGGCATCCCGACGACAACCGAACACGGGGGAAGGACCCTACCATGGCTCAGCAGCAGACTCAGCAAACCCAGCAGAAGGACAAAGCGGTACTGGCGTATTCCGGCGGACTGGATACGTCCGTGTGCATCAAGTGGCTCCAGGAGGAGAAGAACCTCGACGTTATCGCCGTGGTCGGCGACGTGGGACAGGAGCATGAGGGCCTTGAGAAGATCAAGCAGAAGGCGTTGAAAACCGGCGCCGTGGAATGCCTGGTCGTGGACATGCGCGACGTGTTCGCCCAGGACTTCCTGTCCAAGGCGCTGGCCGCCAACGCCCTGTACGAGAACAAGTACCCGCTCGTGTCCGCGCTGTCCCGGCCGCTGATCTCCAAGCACCTTGTGGACGCGGCGCACAAGTTCGGCGCGAAGTACATCGCGCACGGCTGCACGGGCAAAGGCAACGACCAGGTGCGCTTCGAGGCGAGCATCCTCATGCTTGATCCGGACATCGAGATTATCGCCCCGGTGCGCGAATGGGATCTGCACACCCGCTCCGAGGAGATGGAATGGGCTCAGGCGCACGGCATCGAGGTTCCCACCACGAAGAAGTCGCCGTACTCCATCGACGATAACCTGTGGGGCCGGGCCATCGAGTGCGGCGTCCTGGAGGATCCCTGGATGGAGCCGCCGACGGACATCTACACGATGACGGTCGATCCCACCGAAGCTCCCGACGAGCCGCAGTACGTGGAGCTCGAGTTCGCACGCGGTCTGCCGTACGCCATCGACGGGAGCCAGAAGAGCTTCCTCGGTATCATCTACGCGCTGAACGAGATCGCCGGCAAGCACGGCTACGGCCGCATCGACATGATCGAGAACCGGCTGGTGGGCGTGAAGAGCCGCGAGTGCTACGAGGTGCCGGGCGCGCTGTCGCTCATCCAGGCTCACAAGGCGCTGGAAGACCTGGTGCTGGAGCGCGAGGTGCTGCACTTCAAGCTGGGCATGGAGCAGGAGTGGGCGAAGTGCGTGTACAACGGCCAGTGGTTCTCGCCGCTCAAGGAAGCCGTCGACGCGTTCCTCGCCTCCACGCAGCGCTGTGTGGCCGGCACGGTGAAGCTCAAGTTCTACAAGGGCTCCTGCACCGTGGTGGGCCGCAAGAGCGCCTACTCCCTGTACGATTACGCGCTGGCCACCTACGACAAGGACGACTCGTTCGACCACGCGGCGGCCAAGGGCTTCATCCAGCTGCAAACGCTCTCTGCCAAGACGTGGGCCTCGAACCGTCGGCAGGAGGGCGCGCCGGCCGAGCTGTTCGACGCGCAGAAGAAGGTCGGACCGTTGACGAAGGGTGCGTACGAGGACGTGACGCCGGTGTGGAAGCAGGTGGCCGAGGCTGAGAACGCGGCGGTCGTCGAAGAAGCGGAAGCGGCCCTGCAGGGCGCTGCCGAGAAGGCTTAAGGGGGACGTCATGGCTTTGTGGTCGGGCAGATTCACCGAGAACGTGAGCGAGTTCACCCAACGCTTCGGCGCGTCGCTGCCGGTTGACAAGGCGCTGTACGCGCAGGACATAGCCGGGTCGCAGGCGCACGCGCGCATGCTGGCGTCGGCGGGCGTCATCGAGCCCGCCGATGCGGAGGCCATCGTCGAGGGGCTCGACCGCGTGAAGGCGCGCATCGAGGCGGGCGACTTCGCGTTCGACATCAACGACGAGGACATCCACATGTCGGTGGAGCGCGCGCTCATCGCCGACATCGGCGACGCCGGCGCGCGCCTGCACACCGGCCGCAGCCGCAACGACCAGGTGGCCACCGACACGCGCCTGTTCGCCAAGCAGCGCTGCGAGGACCTCATGGCGGCGAACGTGGCGCTGCGCCAGGCGCTCGTCCGGCAGGCCGAGGCGCACTTCGACGTCGTCCTGCCCGGCTACACCCATCTGCAGCACGCCCAGCCGGTGCTGTTCTCGCACCATATGCTGGCCTACGTGTGGATGCTCGCGCGCGACTTCGAGCGCCTGGCGGCCGCGCGCACGGCGGCCGACGCGAGCCCGCTGGGTTCGGCGGCGCTCGCGGGCACCACGTACCCGCTCGATCGGCAGATGGCGGCGGCCGAGCTGGGCTTCTCGCGGGTGATCCCGAACTCGCTGGACGCCGTGTCCGACCGCGACTTCCTGCTGGACCTGTCGTACGCGTGCAGCGTGTCGTGCATGCACCTGTCGCGGCTGTGCGAGGAGATCGTGCTGTGGTCCAGCTCGGAGTTCGGGTTCATCGAGCTGTCCGACGCGTTTTCCACGGGATCGTCCATCATGCCGCAGAAGAAGAACCCCGATTTCGCCGAACTTATCCGCGGCAAGACGGGCCGCGTGGTAGGCGACCTCGTGGCGCTGCTGGTCACCATGAAAGCGCTGCCGCTGGCTTACAACAAGGACTTGCAAGAGGACAAGGAAGGCGCCATCGACGCGGCCAAGACGCTGGAGGATTGCCTCGTGTGCGCGGCCGGCATGATCGAGACGATGCGCGTGGTGCCCGAGGCCATGACGGCGCAGGCGAAGAAGGGCTACCTGGCGGCCACCGACGTGGCCGACTACCTGGCTAAGAAGGGGATGCCGTTCAGGCGCGCCCACGAGGTGGTGGGGCACCTCGTGCTGGTATGCGAGCAGCGCGGCTGCGACTTGGACGACTTGACGCTGGCCGACTTCAAAGCCGAAAGCGACCTGTTCGAGGAGGACATCACGGCCTCGCTCGATCTGGAGAGCATCGTGGCGGCCCGCACCACCGAGGGCGGCACCGGGCACGCGGCCGTGCGCGCGCAGCTGGCGCTTGCGAAAGACGCCCTCGCGGCCGACGAGGCGGTGCTTGCGGGATAAGCGCAGCGCCTTTTGGCGCGGGGGCACCGCCTGAGGCCCGAGCGTCCTTCGCCGCGCCGATCGCACGCTGCGAGCGTCTCGAATCGGCGCGGCACGCGCGCAACGGACCGCAAGCGGGCTCCCGCGCCCGAGAAAAAAGCGCTGCACCCTGCTTGCATCAACCACGTTTTGAGCTCCCGACCGGGCGTTTTCCCGTGTGACCTTTTTCCAACGAACTTGTGTTGATTCATGGGGGCCTGTGCCCCGATGTTACAATGGGCGGAGTTTTTTGGAGGTGACACGTGGCTTCACGTTCTATAAAGAATAGGCCGGGGATCAAGAAAAAGCATCCTTCCATCGGCTTCCTTGCGGTGTTCACGGTCTTTTTGGCCGTGATCGTCGCCGGCTTCTCAGGCGTCTACGCCCTCGGTTCGTCGTGGATCGGCGACCTTGAGGACTACGACGTGTCCGATGCCGGCCAGCTCAACTCGTCGCTGCCGTCGATCATGCTGGCGTCGGACGGTACGGAGCTCGCCCGCTTCCAGGTCGAGTACCGCGACCCCGTCGAGCTCGACCAGATCAGCGAGTACGTGCGCGAGGGCTCCGTGGCTACCGAGGACGAGCGCTTCTACGAACACGGCGGTTTCGACCTCGCGGGCATCGCGCGCGCGGTGTACGTGAACCTCACCGGTTCCGGCAAGGAGGGCGCGTCCACCATCACGCAGCAGCTCGTGCGCAACACTATCCTGGCCGACGAGATGAACGATATCTCGTTCAAGCGCAAGGTGCGCGAGATGTATCTCTCCGTCAAGTTGGAGGAACAGTACTCCAAAGACGAAATCCTGCTCATGTACCTCAATACCATCAACTACGGTTCCGGCGCCTACGGCATCGAAGCCGCGTCGCAGCGCTACTTCTCGAAGCATGCAAGCGAGCTCACGCTGGCCGAGGCGGCCGCGCTCATCGGCATTCCGCAGTCGCCGACGTACAACAATCCCATCGACCATGAGGACAACTGCCTCGCGCGTCGCAACCTCGTGCTGGATCGCATGCTGACGAACGGCTACATCACCCAGGAAGAGCACGATGCCGCCCAGGCGGAGGGCATCGTGCTCAACACGACCGAGACCACGGTGGATGGCCTGGAGAAGTATCCTTACTTCAGCAGCTACGTGCGCGACCTGCTCATGGATCCCGACGGCGACTATCGTTATTCCGACGATGAGCTGTTCAAAGGCGGCCTGACCATCCAGACCACGCTGGACGTCGACTCCCAGGAGGCCGCCGAGGCCGCCATCAAGGAGAAGCGGGAGAGTCTCAATCCGGCGATCTACGGTGCGCTTGTGGCCATCGAGCCCGAAACGGGCTACATCAAGGCCATGGTGGGCGGCGAGGACGACGAGTGGGCTACTCAGAAGCTGAACCTGGCCACGGGCGAGCGCGGCGTTCCCAATCCGGGCCGTCCGTCCGGCTCCTCGTTCAAGGTGTTCACGCTCATCGCAGCGCTCGAAGCGGGCATCAGCCCGCAGACGATGGTGGACTGCTCGTCGCCGGCCACTATTCCCAATACCGAGTACGGCTCCACCATCCCTCCGCTGGAGAACATCAACAACTACAACTACGGCACCCGTTCCATTCAGCGCGCGTTCGCCGTGTCGTCCAACACGGGCTTCGTTCGCCTTGAGATGGCCGTGGGCATCGACAAGGTGATCAAGGTCGCCAAGGACATGGGCATCACCTCCGCGCTCAGCGCGAACCCGTCGCTCACGCTGGGCCAGTCGAACGTCACGATGCTCGACATGGCCAGCGCCTACGCTGTCATTGCGAACGGCGGCGTGCGCATTGATCCAACGCCCGTCCTCACCATCACCAACTCGAAGGGCGAGGTGATCGTCGACAACACCACGCCCGACACCTCGCTTTCGAAGACGCATCGCGAACAGGTCATATCGCCTGAAGTCGCCCACGCGGCCACCGAGGTCATGAAGAGCGTGGTGAACACCTCCGAGGGCACCGGACAGAAGGCCGCTCTGCCGAACGGCCAGGTGGTCGCGGCGAAGACGGGTACGAGCGAAAGCTACAAGGACATCACGTTCTGCGGCATCACGCCGCAGCTGGCCACCGCCATTTGGTTCGGCGATCCCAGCAACCAGGTGACCATCCCTACCAGCACGGGTGCGGACGACGTCTTCAGCCGCTTCATGAGCGCGGTGCTCGACGGCCAGCCGACCGAGCAGTTCCCGCAGGCGGCCGATCCCACGTACAAGAACTTCTCCGATCCGACCTACCATGTGGGAGGGTCCGCTAGCTCGTCGAACACCGACGACGAGAAGGATGACGAGAAGAAGAAGGACGCCGAGGACAAGGACGCCGACAAGGGCAAGGACGATCCTGCGCCGACGCCGACGCCGACGCCGACGCCTACTCCCACGCCGACGCCCACGCCCACGCCCGATCCGACTCCTACTCCAACCCCCGATCCGACGCCGAAGCCGGATCCCGATCCGACGCCCACTCCCACGCCGACGCCCGACCCCGGAGGCACGACGGACAAGCCGGCAAGCTAGGTTGCGGACCCGGAAACCGTTCCGATACGAACGCGTCGCATCCCCGGCGCGACGGCGGGCGAACCGCTACGATAGTTCAACGATGATTCGATGCAAGAGAGCAGGTACGACATGAAACATACGAGATTCGCCAAGGTGCTGGTCGCCATGTTCGCAGGCGTCTTGATGGTGGCGGCTCTGGGCGGATGCGCGCAGCAGGATACGGCGGCCGCGCAACAGCAATCCGAGAACCGTCAGTACATGACTCAGGTCAACCAAACTATGGACGACCTGAAGAGCCGTCTGGAGAGCTTTACCGATGCGGTATCGCGCGGCGACGTGGTGGGCATGCGCACGCAGGCCGACAACGCGTTCAAGGCTATCGACGACCTGAGCAACCTCAACGTCCCCGACGCCCTCAAGGATATCCAGAAGGAGTACGTCGACGGCACGGCCGATCTCAAGGACGCGCTGAACTCCTATATCGACCTGTATACGGAAATCGACAGCGCCACCGAGGAACAGCCCTTCGACTATTCCACGTACGATCAGCGCATCCAGGATATCAAGTCGAAGTACGACGAGGGCATCGGCAAGCTCCAGTCGGGCGACAACAAGGCCAGCGAGCTGCCGGAATAACCTCGACTGACACGCACACTGCTTTGAGCGGCGGCCCTTTCGGGCTGCCGCTTTCGCATTCGACCACGCTTGCGTCCGCTCAGTCGTATTGCCGGGTTTTCGGCTGCCGCCTATCGGTTTCGCTCATGTTAATTCTGCGCTTGCTGCGGGGGCGCTTGGTGGCCGAGGGTATAATGGAAAGGGAGAATACTATACATTTTCCCACATGAGGACGAGGAGCGAGCGGTGAGCGAAAAGACACAGGGAGCCAGGAACATCGCCGAAGAGGCATTCGGAAACGAACGCAAGTTCAAGCAGCTGGTGGGTGCGCTGTCGGGTCCGTCGAGGCGCGAGCGCCAGAACGCAGCAGCGGCGCTCTCCTTCTTTGCCAAGGATCATCCCGATTTGATGATCCCGTTCGGCGCTGCCGTCATCGACGCGCTGAATCGCCCCGAAGCCCAGACGCGCTGGGAGTGCCTCGATATCCTCACCACGATGGTCGACCACGATTCCCGCACGTGCGACAAAGCGGTTCCCGGAGCCGAAACCGCGTTGTTCGACGAGGAGAGCGGGCCGGTGCGTTTGGCAGCCATGCGGTTCCTCTGCAAGCTGGGCGCTACGACGGAGAACCGTTCTGAGCGTGTGTGGCCTCTCATCGACGAGGCTATCCAGTGCTACCATGGCGACCTGGAGTTCCAGGATATGCTGGTGTCGGTTATCGACTTCTCGGCGGGCAAGCTGGCACCTTCCGTAAAGAAAGAGCTGGGCGCGCGCATGGCCTTCGACGCCTCCAACGGCAAAGGGCCGCTCAAGCGCCGTGCGCAGCAAATCATCGACAACGTGCAGAACTAGCGCACGGCATTCCGACGAGCCTTCCGGGCTCGTTTCGTCGCGTCGGCCCAGAAGGCGGCGCAAAGGGGCATCGTTCGAACAATTGCAGAAGGAGAGAACATGGCATCGCATACCGTGGCCCTCGTACCCGGTGACGGCATCGGCCCGGAGACGTCGGCCGCCATGCAACGGGTGGTGGAGGCCAGCGGCGCCGATATCGTTTGGGATGTGGCCGAGGCGGGGGCGCATCTCGTGGAGGAGCACGGCACGCCGCTGCCTGCTTCTACCATCGAAGCGGTCAAGCGGAACAAGGTGGCCATCAAGGGACCCGTCGCCACGCCGGTGGGCACGGGATTCCGCAGCGTGAACGTGGCGTTGCGCCGGGAACTCGGTCTGTACGCGTGCCTGCGCCCCGTCCTGTCCATTCCGGGGGCGGGCGGCCGCTACGACGGCGTGGATATCGTCATCGTGCGCGAGAACTCCGAAGACCTGTACGCGGGCATCGAGTTTGAAGAGGGCTCCGAGGGCGCCCGCAAGCTGATCGCGCTGTGCGAGGAAGAGGGCGCGGGCGCTATCCGTCCCGATTCCGGCATCTCCGTCAAGCCGATCTCGAAGGCGGCGTCCGAACGGATCGTGCGTTTCGCGTTCGACTACGCGCGCAGGCACGGACGCCGCAAGGTGACCGCCGTGCACAAGGCGAACATCATGAAGCATACCGACGGCTTGTTTTTGCGCGCGGCGCGCGAGGTTGCCGCAGAGCGCGCCGAAGATGCGGCGTTCGAAGAGCGCATCGTCGACGCGTTCTGCATGAACATGGTTATGGATCCTGCGCTGTTCGACGTGGTCGTGTTCCCGAACCTCTACGGAGATATCGCCAGCGACCTGGCCGCAGGTCTCGTGGGAGGCCTCGGCATCGCGCCGGGCGCGAACATCGGCGACGAGTACGCCGTGTTCGAAGCGGTGCACGGCTCGGCGCCCGACATCGCGGGGCAAGACAAGGCCAACCCCACCGCCCAGATACTGTCGGCGGCCATGATGCTCGACCATCTGGGCGAAGCGGAGGCGGCCGAGCGCATCCGCCGCGCGGTGCGCGCCGTGTACGCGGAGGGCGCGCACCTGACCGCCGACATTCGCAAGGCCACCGGCTCGTCCAAGCCGGCGGCAAGCTGCACGGAATTCACCGATGCCCTGATCGCGGCATTCTAAAACGTTGGAGTAAGGAGAACCTATGAGCCAAGAGAACAGCCGATTCGCTTCGACGCTGAACGTGAACGGCACGACGTACGCCTACTATCCGGTCTCGGCCGTCGCCGGCTCGGAGCAGCTGCCGTACTCGCTGACGGTGCTGCTGGAGAACGTGCTGCGCAACGCCGAAACGCCGGAGGCGGCCGAGGAGCTGGCCGCGCGCATCGTGGAAGCGGGGCGCGCGGGCGTCGTGGGCAGCGAGATCGAGTTCTCGCCGGCGCGCGTGCTGTTCCAGGATTTCACGGGCGTGCCCGTGTTCGTGGACTTCGCCGTGATGCGCGAGGCCTGCGCTCAGCTGGGCGGCGACCCGACGAAGATCAACCCGCAGATTCCCTGCGACCTCGTGATCGACCATTCGGTCATCGCCGACGTCGCCGGCTGCGCGGGCGCGCTCGCGCAGAACATGGAGCTGGAGTTCTCGCGCAACAAGGAGCGCTACGACTTCTTGAAGTGGTCGCAGGAATCGTTCGAGAACGTGCGCATCGTGCCCCCCGGAGCGGGCATCTGCCACCAGCTGAACATCGAGCAGTTCGCCCACGTGACCATGACCGCCGACGGCGCGCCCGGCGAGCCGCCGACGGCGTACTTCGACACGCTGGTGGGCACCGACAGCCACACGCCCACGGCCAACGGCATCGGCGTGCTGGGCTGGGGCGTGGGCGGCATCGAGGCCGAAGCGGCCGCGCTCGGCCAGCCCATCACCACGCTCGTGCCGAAGGTGGTGGGCGTGCGCCTGACGGGCGAGCTGGGCGAGGGCGTGGCAGCCATGGACGTGGCGCTGTCGTTCGCGCAGATGCTGCGCGCGAAGGGCGTGGTGGGCTGCTTCGTGGAGTGCTTCGGCCCGGGCCTCGACGCGCTCAGCGCCACGCAGCGCACGTGCATCTCCAACATGACGCCCGAGTACGGCAGCACCTGCACGCTGTTCCCGGTGGACGAGCAGACGCTGACGTACCTGCGTCTGACCGGCCGCAGCGAGCAGCAGGTGGCGCTCGTGGAAGCCTACGCCAAGGCGCAGGGCTTCTGGAACGACGCGGACGCGCCCGCGCGCACCTACGCCGAGGTGATCGAGTTCGACCTGGGCTCCGTGGAGCGCTCGCTGGCCGGCCCGTCGCGCCCGCACGACCGCATCCCGCTGGCCGAGGCGCAGGAGCGCTTCCGCGCCGTGTGCGACGAGCGCGGCCTCGACCTGTCCAAGCACGTGGCGGTCGATCTCGACGGCGAAGCGTGCGAGCTGACCCACGGCGCGCTGGCCATCGCGGCGGTGACCAGCTGCACGACGGCTACCGACCCCTCGATGATGCTGGCCGCGGGCCTCGTTGCGAAGAAGGCTGCCGACGCCGGCCTCAAGCCCCAGCCTTGGGTGAAGTGCGTGCTGGCTCCGGGCAGCAAGGCCACCGAGCTTCTGCTGGAGCGCGCCGGGCTGCTGGACGGGCTGCGGGCGCTGGGCTTCTACACGTGCGGCTTCGGCTGCATGAGCTGCATCGGCAACTCGGGTCCCATCCTGGACGAGCTGCACGAGGTGGCCGAGGACATCGAGCTGGCCAGCGTGCTGTCGGGCAACCGCAACTTCGAGGGTCGCATCTCGCCCGACGTGTCGCAGAACTACCTGGCGGCTCCCGCCGCGGTCATCGCCTACGCGCTGGCGGGCACCATGGACGCGGACCTCGAGCACGACGCGCTGGGAACGCGTCCCGACGGCACCCCGGTGCTCTTGGCCGACATCTGGCCCAGCGACGAGGAGATCGCCGCGCTGGTGGCCCAGCATGTGGACTGCTCCCTGTACGAGGAGGGCACGCGCGGCCTGTACGACGGCGATGCGGCCTGGGCCGCGCTGGGCAGCGAACCCAGCGACACGTTCAGCTGGGACGACGCGTCCACCTACGTGCGCCGCGCCCCGTACTTCGACGGCATGGAGCGCGAGCCCTCCGCGCCGAAGCCCGTTGAGGCCGCTCGCGCGCTGGCGCTGCTGGGCGACTTCATCACCACCGACCACATCTCGCCGGCGGGTTCCATTGCCGCCGACTCGCCCGCGGCCCGCTACCTGGAGGAGCGCGGCGTGGCTCCGGCCGACTTCAACACCTACGGCGCGCGCCGCGGCAACCACGAGGTGATGATGCGCGGCACCTTCGCCAACGTGAAGCTGCAGAACAAGCTGGCCGAGGGGAAGAAGGGCGGCTGGACGCGCGACTTCGCCACCGGCGAGGTGCGCCCGCTGTTCGACGCGGCCATGGACTACGAGGCTGCGGAAACGCCGCTCGTGGTGGTGGCCGGCAAGATGTACGGCAGCGGCTCGTCGCGCGACTGGGCGGCGAAGGGCCCGGCGCTTCTGGGCATCCGCGCCGCGTTCGCCGAGAGCTTCGAGCGTATCCATCGGTCGAACCTCATCGGCATGGGCATCCTGCCGCTGCAGTTCCAAGAGGGCGAGAGCGCCGAGAGCCTGGGACTGGACGGTTCGGAGCTGTACACGGTGGCGCCCATCGACTTCTCGCAGGGGCTGCCCGAGCCGCGCGTGGTGGACGTGACCGCCGAGCGCGCGGACGGCCAGACGACGACGTTCCGGGCGACCGTCCGCGTGGACACGCCCACCGAGGGCCGCTACTACCAGCACGGCGGCATCCTGCCGTTCGTGCTGCGCAGCCTTTTGTAAAGAAGAGGTAACGTCGGCGCCCGATTGCGAAGAGCGGTCGGGCGCTTTGTCGTATACTGGATACTTTAACTATCGGTACGCTTGGGAAGGGATGCCGTGAAACAGACATCCGGATTCGATGCGCTGATCGAAGCGCTCAAACAATCAGGGGTAAACGTGGACGGTCGGTTCGATGCCGACCATGAAGCGCCGTCGGGCGGGGCAGGACGCGCCGGAGGCGGGGGAGGCGGCGCTCAGCCGCCGCACGTGAACGTGGAGATCCCGTTCGCCGACCGCATGGCCTCGTGGGGCAAGCGCGCGCTCATCGTGGCCGCCATCGTCATCATCCTCGTGGGTCTCGCGGCCTACTGGTGGTTCCATCCGCCCATCAACATCCACTCGACCGACACGTGGATGTTCGTGGCCGTGTTCATCCTGCTGCCGTTGTTCCTGCTGTTCTGGAGCAAGTCGCACAGCTACAAGAACGGCACGGGCAAGGTCGAGCCGAACGAGGGCAAGGCGAAGGCCTTCAAGTGGGCGTCGTACCTGCCGGTGCTGGTGGCCGTCGTCGGCGTGCTGGGCGCCGTGGCGTCGCTGTCGATCTTCCCGGGCAACGCGGCGAAGTACGCCAACGTGTTGCAGACGGTGGAGGAGACGTTCGCCGACGACATCAAAGAGGTGAACTACTCGGAGATCCCCGTCATCGACCGCAGCTCGGCCATTTTGCTGGGCAACCGCGAGATGGGCTCCATCCCCGAGTACGTCAGCCAGTTCGAGATCTCGCCTTTGTACAGCCAGATCAACTATCAGAGCGCGCCGGTGCGCGTGAGTCCGCTGGGCTACGCCGACCTGTTTAAGTGGTTCACGAACCGCGAGGGCGGCATCCCGGCGTACGCCCTGGTGAACATGACCACGCAGGACGCCGAGATCGTCAAGCTGGGCGACAGCCCCATCTACTACTCGGAGTCCGAGCCGCTCGTGCGCAACATCGACCGTCACGTGCAGCTGAGCTATCCGTTCTACATGTTCGACCAGAAGTCGTTCGAGATCGACGACGACGGCCATCCGTGGTGGATATGCCCGGTGCAGACGCGCACCATCGGCCTGTTCGGCGGCACCACCATCAAGCGCGTGGTCATGGTGGACGCCACTACGGGCGAGACGCAGGACCTGGCTATCGAAGACGTGCCGCAATGGGTCGACCACGCCTATCCCACCGACCTGCTGCTTGAGCAGTACAACTGGTCGGGCAAGTACAAGGACGGCTGGCTGAACTCCGTGCTGGGCCAGCGCAACGTCGTGCAGACCACGCCGGGCACCGACGGCAACCTGGGGTACAACTACATCGCCAAGGACGACGACGTGTGGGTGTACACGGGCGTCACCTCGGCCACGGCGGACAACTCCATCGTGGGCTTCGTGCTGATCAACCAGCGCACGGCCGAGTCGCACTTCTACTCGGTGTCGGGCGCGACCGAGGACTCGGCGATGCAGTCGGCCGAGGGCCAGGTGCAGAACCTGCGCTACCGCGCCACGTTCCCGCTGTTGATCAACGTGTCCGGACAGCCGACGTACTTCATGGCGCTCAAGGACGACGCGGGACTGGTGAAGCAGTTCGCCATGCTGGACATCCAACGCTACCAGAACGTGGCCGTGGGCAACACGGTGGCCGAGTGCCAGAAAGCCTACCAGGCGCTGCTGGCCACGAACGGCGTGCTGGCCGATTCGAACGTGGGCACCGGCTCGCTTGAGGCGCAAGGCACGATCAGCCACATCGCGCAGGCGGTGGTGGAAGGCAACTCGCACTTCTACGTGACGCTCGAGGGCGACAAGGGCATCTACGACTTCGCGTTGCCCGGCCTCATCGAGATCGTCGGGTACAAGGAAGGCGACGCCATCGCGTTCAAGTACGTGGAAGCCGAGCCGACGAGCCCCGTCGAGGAGATCATCGGCAACACGAAGACGAACATCGGCGAGAAGGCGGCCGAGGAAACCACGAAGCAGGCCGAGGATACGGCCGACGCCAAGGGCGACGCGGCGTAAGGAAAACGCTTGACATTCGTTTTGGGCGGGGTACAATAAGCAAGTTGTTTAGTTCGTTCCGCTGCCCAAGACAGCTGGCACCGCAAGGTTTAATCGCAGAGATGCGGCCCGCCGAGGTGGTTCTGATAAGTTTCGCGCTTTGACGACCCCTGCTGTCACGAGACGGCGGGGGTCGTTTCTTGTTTTCAAGCGACGATTCCCACCCGCGAGGGGCGGAACCCGAGTTTGAAAAGAAGGAGGTGTACTACATGCCCAACGTGAAGAATCAAGAGACGCTGGTCAAGATCAAGGAAGATCTCGATGGCGTTTCCGCCATGTGGGTCGTGGACTACTGCGGTCTTACCGTGAAGGACATCCAGGCCCTGCGCACGGCTATTCGCGAATCCGGTGCGAGCCTGAAGGTGTACAAGAACACGCTCATGCACATCGCCCTGGAGGAGTCGAACCTGCCCACGCTCGACGACATGCTTGCCGGCCCGAGCGCGTTCGTGTTCGCCGGCAACGACGTCGCCGCGGCCGCCAAGGCCGTGAAGACGTTCGCCAAGGCCAACAAGAACCTTGAGATCAAGGGTGGCCTGATGGAAGGCGAGCAGGTGTCCGCCGCTCAGGTGGAGGCCATCGCGTCGCTGCCGTCCCGCGAAGAGCTGCTGGCCCAGATCGCCGGCGCCATTTCCGGTGTCGCCCGCGGCCTCGCTGTTGCCCTCAACGGCGTTCCCAGCGGTCTCGCTCAGGTCACGAAGGCCGTGGCCGATCAGAAGGAAGCTGCTTAAACGCAGTGCTGGCAGCGTGATGAACGCTGCCTAAACCGAACGTTACACATACCGGTCGGGGAGACCCGGCCACTTTGAAAGGAAACTAACATGGCTGTTACTCGCGAAGAGATCATCGAGGCCCTCAAGGAGATGTCCCTGCTCGAGGCGTCCGAACTGGTGAAGGACATCGAGGAGACGTTTGGCGTTTCCGCCGCCGCTCCCGTGGCCGTGGCCGCTGCCGCTCCGGCCGAGGGTGGCGCTGCCGCCGAGGAGAAGACCGACTTCGACGTCGTGCTCGAGGGCTTCGGCGACAACAAGATCGCCGTCATCAAGGTCGTCCGTGAGATCACGGGCCTGGGCCTGAAGGAAGCCAAGGAGGCCGTCGAGGGCGCTCCGAAGGCCATCCAGGAGGGTGTGAACAAGGAGAAGGCCGAGGAGATCAAGGCCAAGCTCGAGGAAGCCGGCGCGGCCGTCACCCTCAAGTAACTTCCGCTTCGTTGGTCTTACGACCGTCGAACATGCTTGTAGAAGAGACCCCCAGATCCTGGGGGTCTCTTAACGTCTGACGGCATTCGAGAGCGGGTTTCGTCTTACTGACGGAATGGCAACGAAACGGATTCTGGGGAATACGCGCGCTTATAGTGGTGGCAAACGCAAACGGAAAAGAAGGTCGCTAATGCAAACCGGTTACTTCAACGCTGCTTGGCAGGATATCAAGAACACGCCGGGGTGGTTCGGCAAGCTCATTCTGCTGTCGTTGCTCAGCTTCGTGCCCATCTTCGGCTGGCTGGTCGTGCTGGGTTACCTGTACGGATGGGCGCGCGACATCGCATGGGACGTGCACGGTCCCATGCCGAAGCGCATCTTCGGCAACGAGGACGGCAAGCTGTACAGCCGCGGCTTCTTCGCGATGGTCATCGGCTTCGTGTTCATGCTGGCTCCGTGGGTGCTGGAAGCGGTATGGGGCGGCGTCATGGGCCTGGGTACCGCATGGTCGGGCGGCAGGCACGGCGGCGTGTTTCTGTTCGTCGGACTGTCGACGATGGTATTCTCGCTGCTCATCATTGCGGCGGCGTTTTTCGCGACGCTGTTCTCATGGGTGGGTTCCATGCGCATGAGCATATACGGCCGCCTGGCCGCGGGGTTCCAGTTCGGTAAGATCTGGGCCATGATCCGTCACGATTTCGGCGGCTTGCTGCGCATTCTCGGCATGGCCCTCCTGCTGGCCATCGCCATCGGCATCGTCGCATCCGTCCTCATATTCGTTCTCGTGTTTATCGGACTGTTCGTCGGCTTCGCGATGACTGGCGGCAACCTGAACATCCAATCGGCGCATCCCGGTGCCGCCGTCTGGGCCATCGTGTTCGCCACGGGCGGCGTCGTTCTCGTGCTCGCAGTCCTGTGCGGTGTTCTGAGCGCGGGCATGTACGTGTTCGTTGAGATGATGATCGTGCGTGCGCTGGGGTACTGGACGCGTCAGTTCGACGTGCCGGCTTGGCGCGGCCAGGACGACCCCATGCCGTTCGAGCTGGCGGGAGCGGCGGGCTGCCCGCCTTCTCAGCAGCCGCCGCATGTGCCGCCCGCCGGTCAACCGCCCATGCAGGGCTGAATCCCTCTCGTTGTTGTGCGATTTTGGGCCGTCGAAGCGTTGTGCTTCGACGGCCCGTTCGTTTAAGGTAGACTCGAATCGCATACTAAACGGGAGGGTTGGTGCCATGAAAGCGGCGTTTCTGCCGGTAACGCGCGAGGAGATGCTCGAACGCGGCTGGGATCGGGTCGATTTCGTATACGTGTCGGGCGACGCCTACGTCGATCATCCTTCGTTCGGCATGGCCATCATCACGCGTCTGCTGGAGGCGAACGGCTACAAGGTGGGCGTCATCGCGCAGCCCGATTGGAACGATCCGGAAAGCGTCGCCGTGTTCGGCGAGCCGCGGTTGGCCTTCCTCGTATCGGCCGGCAACATGGACTCGATGGTGAACCACTACACGGTGGCGAAGAAGCGTCGACGCAGCGACGCGTACTCGCCGGGCGGTGAGGCGGGCCGGCGTCCGAACCACGCTGCCGTGGTGTACGGCAACCTGATCAGGCGCACGTTCAAGAAGACTCCGCTCATTCTGGGCGGCATCGAGGCCAGCCTGCGGCGGCTTTCGCACTACGACTACTGGTCGGACAAGCTGAAGCGCTCCATCCTGCTGGATTCGGGGGCCGACCTCGTGTCGTACGGCATGGGGGAGCATTCCATCATCGAGATCGCCGACGCGTTGAACGCGGGGCTGGCCATCGAGGACCTCACGTTCATCGACGGCACGGTGTACCGCGCCGCGTCGCTCGAGCACGTGTACGACGCGGTGACGTTGCCGTCGTTTCCCGCCATGCAGGATGACAAGCTGGAGTACGCGCGCAGCTTCGCCGTGCAGTACGAGAACAGCGATCCCTTCACTGGCAAGCGCCTCGTGGAGCCGTATTCCGACCACGAGTTCGTCGTGCAGAACCCTCCCGCCGCGCCGCTTACGCAAAGCGAGATGGACGCCGTGTACCGACTGCCGTACGCGCGCACGTACCACCCGATGTACGAGGCGGCCGGCGGCGTGCCCGCCATCAGCGAGGTGAAGTTCAGCCTGACCAGCAACCGCGGCTGCTTCGGGGAGTGCTCGTTCTGCGCGCTCACGTTCCACCAGGGTCGCATCGTGCAGACGCGCAGCCACGACTCGCTGGTGGACGAGGCGCGGGCCATCGTCGAGGAGCCCGACTTCAAGGGCTACATCCACGACGTGGGCGGCCCCACGGCGAACTTCCGCGCGCCCGCCTGCGCCAAGCAGCTGAAGGCGGGCGCGTGCCCGCACAAGCGCTGCCTGTACCCCGAGCCCTGCAAGCAGCTGAGGGCCGACCACTCCGACTACCTGGGTCTGCTGCGCCGGCTGCGCAAGCTGCCGGGCGTGAAGAAGGTGTTCGTGCGCTCGGGCATCCGGTTCGACTACGTGCTGGCCGATCGCGAGCACGGCGACGCGTTCTTGAACGAGCTGTGCGCCCACCACGTCAGCGGCCAGCTGAAGGTGGCGCCCGAGCACGTGTCGGATGCCGTGCTGTCGGTGATGGGCAAGCCGCGCAACCTGGTGTACCAGCGCTTCGCGCAGCGCTACGAGCAGGTCAACCGCCAGCTGGGCATGAAGCAGTTCCTGGTGCCGTACCTCATGTCGTCGCATCCGGGCTCCACGCTGGACGAGGCCGTCGAGCTGGCTGAGTACTGCCGCGATCTCGGCTACATGCCCGAGCAGGTGCAGGACTTCTATCCCACGCCCTCCACGATGTCCACGGCCATGTACTACACGGGCGTGGATCCGCGCACCATGCAGCCGGTGTACGTGCCGAAGAGCCCGCACGAGAAGGCGCTGCAGCGCGCGCTCATCCAATATCGCGATCCGAAGAACCGCGATCTGGTGCTGGAGGCGCTACGCCGCGCCGGGCGCATGGATCTGGTGGGTTATGGCCCGAAATGCCTGCTGAGACCCCAAGGCGAGGGCGGCGGCAAGGAGCGCAAGCCGGCGGCAAGCGGCAAGGGCGCCCGCACGAGAGCCGACGTGCGCGCGAAGGCGCAGTCGAAGCCGAACGACTCGGGCAAGGCGCCGTCGAAAGCGCGGCCGAGCGGGCCGGGAAAGGCTCGGCCGAAGCCGAAGCCTTCGACCGGAAAGACCTCCTCGCAAGGCGGAGGGCGGTCGGGCAAGTCGGCGGGGGAACGCCGTCCCGGGAAAAGTAAGGGGACTCGTCGGCATTGATGCCGCACGGCGGGCCGTGTTGTGGCAAAATACTACCGGTCGGTCCGCGTGCTCCAGGGGTCGGACGGGCCATCAGCCGAAGGCTCGACAGACAAGGGGTATCACGTGAGCGAGAGCAAATCGACGCCGACGATGGGGGCTCAAGACAGCCCGGAAGCGATCTACGACGCACGAAAGCTCGGCAAGCCGAAGATGGCGGTGTTCGGGCTGCAGCACATGTTCGCCATGTTCGGCGCCACCATCCTGGTGCCGACGCTGACCGGCCTGTCCGTTTCCGCGACGCTGTTGTTCGCGGGCCTGGGCACGCTGCTGTTCCATTTCGTCTCGAAGGGCAAAGTGCCCGCGTTCCTGGGCTCGTCGTTCGCGTTCATCGCGGGCTATGCGGCCATCGCGCCGAACGGCGAGGCCGATCTGCTGCCGTACGCCTGCCTGGGCGTGGCGTGCGCGGGCCTTCTGTACCTCGTGTTGTCGGCGCTGTTCAAAGTGTTCGGCGCCACGCGGGTCATGCGTTTCTTTCCGCCCGTGGTCACCGGGCCCATCGTCATCTCCATCGGGCTCATCCTGGCCAGCTCGGCCATCACGAACGCGTCCACGAACTGGCCCATCGCATTGGTGGCCATCGCCATCATCGTCATCGCCAACATCTGGGGCAAGGGCATGGTCAAGATCATTCCCATCCTCTTGGGCGTGATCGGAGCGTACCTCGTGGCTGCGGTCTCGGGACAGGTGGACTTTACGGGCGTGGCCGAGGCGGCGTGGATCGGCTTGCCGTTCGCCTGGGATCAGACGGTGTTTTCGATCGTCGGTGCGAACTTCGATGCAGGGCTGGCCATCACGGCCGTCATCACCATCATGCCGCTGGCGTTCGCCACGATGATCGAGCATATCGGCGACGTGTCGGCCATCAGCTCGACCTGCAACCGCAACTACATCGCCGAACCCGGCCTGCATCGCACGCTGCTGGGCGACGGCCTGGCCACCATCCTCGCGTCGCTGTTCGGCGCCCCTGCCAACACCACCTACGGCGAGAACACGGGTGTGCTGGCGCTGACCAGGGTGTTCGATCCGCGCGTCATCCGCATCGCGGCCTGCTTCGCCATCGCGTTCTCGTTCTGCCCGAAGTTCGCGGCCGTCATCGCGGCCATGCCGGCCTGCGTCATCGGCGGCGTGTCGCTCGTGCTGTACGGCATGATTTCGGCCGTGGGCATCCGCAACCTCGTGGAGAACCACGTCGACTTCATGAAGAGCCGCAACGTGCTGATCACCGCGCTGATCCTGGTGCTGTCGCTGGGCATCGCCTATAGCGCTGCCGGGGCCATCGTGGTGCCGGTGGGCGGCATCGTCATCTCTCTGTCGGGTCTGGCGGTGGGCTCGGTGGTGGGCATCGTGCTGAACATGATCCTGCCCGGCCACGAGGACGTTGCCGGCATGGAGGCTGCGGAAGACGAGGAGATGGACGGCCCGTTGCCGTTGGAGGGCAATCTCGAAGAGCTGAGCACGCAGAACGGCTAGAGAAAAGGAGCATGCTATGATCGACCACGTGAGCATCAAGGTGAAGGACGTCGAGCAGGCGAAGGCGTTTTACGAGGCCGCGCTCGCCCCGCTGGGGTATGCGCGCGGCATCGAGTATCCCGGCGGCATGCAGCTTCTGGTGGAGGGCGAGCCGGGCGACGTGTGGGTGGCGCCGCTGCCCGAGGGCGCCGAGGCCGTCCCGACGCATGTCGCGCTGCGCGCCGCCGATGCCGCTGCCGTGGATGCGTTCTACGAGGCGGCGCTGGCCGCCGGCGGCACGGACAACGGGGCGCCCGGCCCGCGCGATTACCATCCGGGCTACTACGCGGCGTTCGTGCACGACCCCGAAGGCAACAACATCGAGGCCGTCATTCACGACTGGGCCGAGTAGTCGCTGTCGGCGCCGCGCCGTGTCGCGCTGTGCCGCGCCGCAGGTTGCAAGTCGTCGATCCAGGTGACGACAGGGAAGGGCCGCGTCCGAGAGGGGCGCGGCCCTTTTTTCGTGCGCGCCGGGCGGCCCCGTGGGGCGGGGCGGCGTTCGGCGGCGGAGGGCGCGGTCGGCTGAGATGTGAAGGAAATGTATGCCTTGGCTAACTCGTATTGCGTCGTGACGATTGTTAGCTTAATATAACTTCCATCGAAAGCGAAGCGATCGAGCGAGCGGATCCCAAGCGGATAAGCTGTGGTTCCTCGATCATTGCAAGGCTTTCGATCACGATTCTGCTTACCCGGCGGCGGAAGCTCCTCTCGTCTGGCTATCCGTCGCGCTTGCAAGCGGAGGGAACCCCCTTTCCCTCCGCTTTTTCATTTGGCGCGAAGAAGCGCTGCGAGCGAGCCCCCCCCTCAGCCAGTCTCGGCGAGCACCGGCCCGTCCTGTCGTCCCGCCCGCAGGATGTAGGGTTCAGGTTGTCATCCTGAGCGCAGGCCGTAGGCCGGAGTCGAAGGATCCCGTGCGGCGTCAGCCGGAGGGTTTTCCTGCCGGCGCCAGCTGCGCGTCTCCGCTGCAAGGCTTCTGCCATCGAAAAGGCCCGAAAACCATCAAGTCCCCGACTTATGCGCACTTCTGCCACACCTATTCCCGCGTTTCGCGCGCTTTTGCGGGGCCGAGTTTGGCCACGCGGGATGAAGGGGTGGAGAAACGCCTGTTCAGAGGGCTGCACGGTTTTCTAAGCGTCCGCAGCGGCGAATCCAGGCTTCCTGCCATGTGCGCATAACTCGCCTACATTGTCGTTTTGCCCCCTTTTCATGGCAGAGGTGCGCATAAGTCGGGAACTTCGCCGAAGCGGTCGGGCAGTGGGGCGCCGAGACGGCTTCGACGTGCGCTCAAGATGGCGAAGAGCATGCTGCCGGTCGATCCAACGCGAATGTTCTACCTGAAATATCGCCGGGAAGCTGCACGTGCCCGGCGGTTCGGTGCGTCAATCGTTCACCATGGGAAACTTTTTCGTGCGTCACGGGTTGTTTCGCGGTACCATGTGCTTCGGACTGTAAGCGAGCAAAGCGGCAGGGCGAGGGGGTTGCCCGGCCGTTGCGAGGAGACGGGCGTTGACAACTCTGAACGATCTTCCCATCGGGAAAACCGCGACCGTGGCCGCCGTGGGCGGCGAGGGGTCGCTTCGACAGCACTTCCTGGACATGGGCATCATCCCGCTGGTCGACGTGACCATGGTGAAGCATGCCCCTATGGGCGACCCGCTGGAGGTGCGCATCCATAGCTACGAGCTAACGCTCAGGCGCGACGATGCGCGCAAGATCGAGATCGTCGACATGCGCGACGCGGCCGACGCGCAGGAGAGCCGCCCGCTCGGCAAGCCCGTCCCGCATCCCGGCCTCGGCGAGGGCGGCAAGTTCCATGACCGCTCCGAGGAGAACCCCCTGCCCGAGGGCACGCCGCTCGCGTTCGCGCTCGTGGGCAACCAGAACTGCGGCAAGACCACGCTGTTCAACCAGCTGACCGGGTCGAACCAGCACGTGGGCAACTTCCCCGGCGTCACGGTGGACCGCAAGGACGGCTGCATCAAGGGGCATCCCGAGGCATGCGTCACCGACTTGCCGGGCATCTACTCCATGTCGCCGTACTCCAGCGAAGAGGTGGTCACCCGCCGCTTCCTGCTGGACGAGAAGCCGCGCGGCATCATCAACATCGTGGACGCCACGAACGTGGAGCGCAACCTGTACCTGACGATGCAGCTCATGGAGCTGGGAATGCCCATGGTGCTGGCGCTCAACATGATGGACGAGGTGGAGGGCAACGGCGGCACCATCGACGTGAACGAGATGGAGAAGCTGCTGGGCATCCCCGTCGTTCCCATCTCGGCGTCCAAGAACGAGGGCATCGGCGAGCTGGTGGACCACGCGCTGCACGTGGCGCGGTTCCAGGAGCCGCCCGTGCGCCAGGACTTCTGCGCACCCGATGAGCACGACGGCGCCGTGCACCGGTGCCTGCACGGCATCATGGCGCTCATCGAGGACCATGCCGAGCGCGCGGGAATCCCGCCGCGGTTCGCCGCGAGCAAGCTGGCCGAGGGCGACCGATTGGTGCTGGAGCGGCTCGACCTCGACCAGAACGAGAAGGACGCGCTCGAGCACATCATCAGCCAGATGGAGGCCGAGCGCGGGCTCGACCGTTCGGCGGCCATCGCCGACATGCGGTTCGGCTTCATCGGGCGGGTGTGCGAGCGGACGGTGGTGAAGCCCGGCGAGAGTCGCGAGCATGCGCGCAGCACGGCCATCGACAAGCTGCTGACCGGCCCGTTCACGGCCATCCCCGCGTTCGTCGCCATCATGGCGCTGGTGTTCTGGCTCACGTTCAACGTGGTGGGGGCGTGGCTGTCCGAGCTGCTGGACGCGGGCATCTCCGCGCTCACGGACGTGGTGGCGTCGGGGCTTGCGGCGGCGCACGTGAACGAGGTGCTGCAGTCGCTCGTCATCGACGGTGTGTTCAACGGCGTGGGCAGCGTGCTCAGCTTCCTGCCCACCATCGTCACCCTGTTCTTCTTCCTGTCGCTTTTGGAGGACTCCGGCTACATGGCGCGCGTGGCGTTCGTGATGGACAAGCTGCTGCGGCGCATCGGGTTGTCGGGACGCAGCATCGTTCCCATGCTGGTGGGCTTCGGCTGCACGGTGCCGGCGGTCATGGCCAGCCGCACGCTGCCGTCCGAGCGCGACCGCAAGATGACCATCATGTTGACGCCGTTCATGAGCTGCTCGGCGAAGCTTCCCATCTACGCGTTCTTCACGGCGGCGTTCTTCCCGGCCAATGGCGCGGCGGTGATGGTGGGGCTGTACTTCGGCGGCATCGCGGTAGGTGTGCTGGCGGCGCTGCTCATGCGGTCGACGATGTTCTCGGGCGAGGCGGTGCCGTTCGTCATGGAGCTGCCGAACTACCGCATGCCCAGCGCGCGCAACGTGGCGCAGATGCTGTGGGAGAAGGCGAAGGACTTCCTGGAGCGGGCGTTCACCATCATCTTCTTGGCAACGATCGTCATCTGGTTCTTGCAGACGTTCGACTTCGGGCTGAACGTGGTGGCGGACTCGCAGGACAGCATGCTGGCCGTGGTGGCCGGCTGGATCGCGCCCGTGTTCGCGCCGCTGGGCTTCGACGACTGGCGCATCTCGACGGCGCTCGTGACGGGCGTGATGGCGAAGGAGAGCGTCGTGTCCACGTTGTCGGTGCTGTTCGGCAGCACGGCCAGCCTGGTGGCGGCCATCACGCCGCTGGCGGCGCTGGGTTTGCTGGTGTTCTGCCTGCTGTACACGCCGTGCGTGGCGGCCATCGCGTCGGTGAGGCGCGAGCTGGGCGGGAGATGGGCGCTGGGCATGGTGTTCGGGCAGCTGGCCGTGGCCTGGGCGGCGGCGTTCGCGGTGCGCGGCGTGGGCCTTGCGCTGGAGGACGGCGTGGCGGGCGCGGGCACGCTCGCGCTGGGCGCGGCCGTCGCGGTCCTCGTGGCGCTCGCGGTTCGGCGCATAGCGCGCAAGCGGCGCGAAGGCGGTGCGGTGTCGGGGTGCGGCGGGTCGTGCGACGGCTGCGCGGGCTGCGGCGCCATGCCGGAGGCGCCTGTCGACCGTGCCTTCGAAGGCACGCCGGAACCCGAGGAGCCTTCGGAGGCGAGCGTGCGCTAGAGGGTTGCGGCGTTGACGGCGGCGATGGCGCCGTCGGAAACGGCGGTGGCTACCTGGCGCAGCTGCTTCGCGCGGATATCGCCCGCCGCGTACACGCCCGAGATGCTCGTCTCCATGCGTTCGTTCGTGGGAATGAAACCGTTCTCGAGGCGCAGCTCTCCGGCGTAGAGGGCGGTGTTGGGCTCCGACCCGGCATAGACGAACACGCCGCAGCCGTCGTCCTCTACCGTGCGCGTTCGGCCGTCCGCCAACGACACGAGGTCGAGCGCTTCCACGCGGTCCGCGCCGTGCAGCGCTCCCACGCGCGTGGCCGGAACCACTTGGATGTTCGGCGTTGCCGCCGTCTTGCGGCGGAATTCCGCGATGCAGGCGAGTTCGTCTTCCACGCAGACGATGGACACCTGTCGGGCGAACCGGGCCAGGTAGAGAGCTTCCTTCACGGCTCCGTCGGCTCCGCCGATCACGTAAACGCTTTTGCCTTCGTACGTCGTCGCATCGCGTGCCGCGTTCAGCCCGCAGCCCTTGCCCTGCAGCTCGGCCTCGCCGGGCACGCCCAGCTTGCGCGGCGTGCTGCCGTTCGCGAGGACGACGCGTGGAGCTCGGTAAGATTCCGTGCCGGTGAACACCGTCTTAGTCTCTCCGGCAAGGGCGGCGCGCTCCACCTGGTCGTAGACGATCTCGATGCCGGCTTCCAACGCCTGGGCTTCGAGGCGGCGGGCGAAGGTGGCGCCCGTCTCGTCGTCGAGGATGCCGGCGTAGTGGGTGACGGTGGACACGCCGCCGATGATGCCGCCCACGGCCTTTTGCTCCAGGATGAGGGTTTCGAGCCCGCGGCTTGCGGCGTAGATGCCTGCGCTCACGCCGGCAGGGCCGGCGCCTACGATGACGATGTCGTACTCTTTCATGGCGTTCCTTTCGAAGATCGTCTTTCGCCGCTATTGTAGTCCTGCTCGCGGGGCGCGGTAACCGTCCGCTTGCTTATGCCCGGATAAGCAAGCGTTATGGCTGTCTTCGGGAAGCACCCTCCTTGGCGAAGCATCCGATCGGCGTCATCGGGTCGAAGGGCGGTAGCGGCGTTCGAACCTGGTGAAGAACACGGCAAGCAACACGACGGCGGCGAGCGAGCAGGGGACGCCCGCCAGGCTCGGCCAGGCATAGGACGCGCCCGCGTTGAGCACGGTTTGGCCGATCATGGCGCCGAACGCATTGCCCAGATTGAAGGCCACCTGCACGCAGGCCGAGCCGATCATCTCGCCGCCGCCGCGGCCTACCTTCACCATGAGCAGCTGCTGGGGGCTGGACACGAAGAACATGCCGAACGCGCACAGGAACATGAGCGCCGCCGCGGTGGCCGGCGTGCCCGAGAACAGGAAGATGAGCAGCAGCGCAGCGCAGCCGATGGCCTGGCCGGCCGCCGCCATCTTTCCGGGCGACGTGCGGTCGGTGAGGCGTCCGCCCACGAGCGACCCGGCCACCATGCCGAACCCAGCCAGCACGAGCAGTGCGGGCAGCGCGTCGGCCGGAAAGCCGCCAATGTCGGTCAGCCACGGCGAGACGTAGCTCCACCAGCAGAAGATGCCGGTGTTGCCCAATAACACCGCGCCGATGACCAGCCACGGACCCGGCTTCTTCAGGAAGCGGAACTGGCCGGCCAACCCCGCGTCGGGGATGGGGCGTACGGCGGGCACGAAGCGCGCGATCAGCAAAAGCGAGCCGACGGCCCATACGGCGACGAACAAAAACGTCGCGCGCCACGACAAAAGGGCTGCCAGCAGCGTGCCGCCGGGCACGCCGACCATGTTCGCCACGGTCTGTCCCAGCACCATGATGGACACGGCTTGGCCTTCGCGGCCGGGGTCGGCCAGCTCGCGCGCCACGATGGTGGCGGTGCCGAAGAACGCGCCGTGCGGCAGTCCCGACACGAAGCGCGCCGCAACCAGCGCTTCGGCGCTCGGCGCGCAGGCGGCCGCGGCGTTGCCGACGGCCACGAGCGCGACGAACCCCAGCAGCAGCCGTTTCGGCGGCACGCGCCGTCCGAACACGAGGAACAGAGTGCCCGCACACACGCCCAACGCGTAGGCGGAGATGAAATCGCCGGCATCGGGCACGCTGACGCGCAACCCCGTAGCCGTCGCGGGCAGGATGCCCATCATCACGAATTCGGCGAACCCGAGCGCGAACGATCCGGTGGCAAGGGCGAGCAGGCTTTTCTTCATAGGATGGATGGTTCCTTCGGGACGGGGAGTATCGGATTGCGGCGAGAGGAGCGCTCTTTGCCGCGCGGGTTTCTCGCGAAGCCGGCTTAGTATGCCATCGCCGCGCTTCGGGCGGGCGAAACTTGTCGAGAATATGACAAACCTTCCATCGGACGGCCTCGGAGAGCCGGCGTGCTTTTGGAGATTGTCCGGAGACGTTAGAATACGATAGCTTGTGAGTAGCAATTATGAGAAAGTTCGCTTTGGATAACAACTTGGCGAAGACGGATCCCGCCGGAAGCGTCTTCAAGAGATAGGAGCAGCAACCATGTCCATGATCAACAAGGAAATCGACGACTTCACCGTCCAGGCGTTCCATAACGACGACTTCGAAACGGTGACGAAGGACGACGTGCTGGGGAAGTGGAGCGTGTTCTTCTTCTACCCGGCCGACTTCACGTTCGTGTGCCCGACGGAGCTGGAAGACCTCGGCGCGCTGTACGACAAGTTCCAGGAGGCGAACTGCGAGATCTACGCGGTGTCGTGCGATACGCATTTCGCGCACAAGGCCTGGCACGACGCGTCCGAGAACATCAAAAACCTGCCGTATCCGATGCTGGCCGACCCCACGCACAAGCTGGCCGACATCTTCGACGTGTACATCGAGGAGGAGGGTGTGGCCGAGCGCGGCAGCTTCATCGTGAATCCTGAGGGCAAGATCGTGTGCTACGAGGTGAACGCCGGCAACATCGGCCGTAACGCCGCCGAGTTGCTGCGCCGCGTGCAGGCCAGCCAGTTCGTGGCCGAGCACGGCGACTCCGTGTGCCCCGCGCGCTGGGTGCCGGGCTCCGAGGTGCTCCATCCGGGCATCGACCTGGTGGGCAAGCTGTAAGCCTGCATCGGCCGCGCATCATTGCTCGAGCGGAACCGATCGGCGCCCGATCCCCTGCGGGGTCGGGCGTTTTCGCGCTAGCGTCCCTACGCCGAGAACAGCTTGCGGATTTCGGCTGTCAGCTGCTTGCGCGCGAATACCACCAGCCCTAGCAGGAACACGCTGGCGGTGAGCGCGCTCACGAGCGAAGGGACGTCCCACGTAGTGAGCCCCAGCGCCTGCAGCGCCAGCGGGATGAGGCCCAGCCCCACGTCGAACAGCAGGTACTTCGCGTAGCCCGAGACGAACGTGCCGCGGAACACCGCCAGCAGCACGCCGTCGAACACGAGCGCCACCAGGCAGATGCCGGGTATGACGAAGGTGGTGACCACCGGGTTGCGCGAAACGAGGAACCAGATGGCGGCGATGGCCAGCAGCACGAGGAAGTAGCGCGCCACGACGCGCAGGAAGTCGGGCGTGTGCGTGAGGATGTTGCGCACGAACAGGTAGTTCACCACGAGGCCGACGCAGACTGTGACCACGATGTCGCCCGGAAGCTGGAGCAGATGACCCAAGAACAGCATCACCAGCAAGCACGCCCCCGTGGCGAACGCCAGCACCGCCAGCGCGATGGCGCCCGACTTGCGCACCTCGTTGCGCGGGAACACCGCGGGCGACGCGTCGCCCGAAAGCTCGGCTTGGCACAACGGGCACCGGTCGAGGTCGCCCGAGAACTGCACGCCGCATTTCTCGCATCGTTTCATCGGCCGTCGTCCTCCCTCGCGTCCGTCTCGTTGTGCGCCGGCGCCTCGCTCTTCGCGCTCGCGCCTTCGCGTGCGGGGGTTTGCCCTCCCCAGCGCTTCACCGAGGCCTCGATCTTGGCTTCAAGACGGTCTTCCGCCACCTCTTCTTTTGTCTTGTTGATGTTGATGCGCCCCTCGATGCCTTGGCAGGAGAAGAACCTGCAGATGTTCTTGATGACGTCCGGGTTCGAGTACACCGTGGAGATGCCGATGCTCAGATCGTCGCCGAACGCGCACATCAGGAAGTTCAGGCTGGTGGTCGAGGTCAGGATGTTGACGTCGCGGATATAGGGGGCCAGGCGTTCGTCGATGCGGATGGGGCCGAGGTTCGACATGGTGGTGGTCACGTCGCGCGCGGCCAGGCGGTTCGCCAGCCCTAGGATGAAGTCCTTCGCGAACAGCGGCGCCAGGCGCAGAAGCGGGTTCTTCTCCAGCGCGATCATGCGGTTCATGCGGCTCTTGAGCTCTTCGGCCTGCGTGGCGGTTTTCAGCTGATCCTGCACGATGCGGGCGACCGTCTCCACCGGCTCGTCCTCGTCGCCGGGCACGTAGGATACGAACGCCAGCCCGAAGAAGTTCTTGACGGTGGTGGATTTGAAGAACTGGCGCAGGTCGACCGGCACGTCCATGCGGATGGCGCGGCTGCGGTCGCGGCGCGGCATCTCGGCACGGATGGCGCACATGATGACGGCGATCACGAGCGCGGTCACGCCTACGTCCCAGCTGCGCGCCAGGGCGAGCACGCGCTTCGCGGGGAGGTGGTACTCGAAGAACGTGGGATCGGCCTCGTCGCGCCAGCCTTTCAGCCGGTATACCTTCGGTGCCCGCGTTGCGGCGGCTTTGTCGCGTTCGAAGTATTTGTCGAAGCTGTTCTCGGACTTCTGGTGGTCTGAGCCGTCGTATTCTGCGGGCACGCCCTCCACGCCGTAGCGCTCCTCGATGTAGGCGTGCAGCAGCGCCTTGAAGAAGCTGAGCGAGCCCCGCCCGTCGGACACGATGTGCGACACCTCGAGGTTGATGCGCGCGGCGTGGTAGCTGACGCGGAACAGCACGCTTTTCGCGTGGACGTGCAGTCCGTAGCAGATGGGGAGGTTCTCCTGCTGCACGACGGGGACCTGGGCGGACTGTTCAAGGTAGTGCCAGAACATGCCGCTGCGCAGGCAGACGTTGAAGTTGGGGAAGACGCCTGCCGTCTTCTCGAGGGCATGCTGCAGCGCAGCGGGATCCACGTCGTCTTGCATGGTGGCTGCGTAGCGGAACACCGTCTGGGCCGAGCTGCCCGCCTGGGACGAGTAGAACTTGCCGACGTTGTCTAGTCGGTACCAAGTATCCCGAGCCATGCGGGTTCACCCTCCTGCGTGAGATCGTCGCCGTCCAAGAAATGCTTGATGATGCGGTACGTGTCCTTGACCAGGCTGAGCACCGACGGATACAGAAGGTAGCCGTGCACGGCGTCGAGCATGCGGTAGCACTGCACCTCCTGGTCGCCTTCCAGCTCCAACCGCGCCGCGTACGCTTCTCCCTCGTCGCGCAACGGGCAGTACTCGGCGCTGATGACCAGCGTGCGCGGTTGCCGCGACAGGTCGGGGTCGAGCAGCGGCGCGAAGTAGGGGTCGTCGAAATCGGCGGGCGCCGAGCGGTACAGGTCCATGTAGCCCTCGATGTCGCGCCAGGTGAGCAGGTAGTCCTCGCCGTTCTCGCGCACCGAGTCGAACCACGACGTGAACGGGTCGTGGTCGTTGTACGTGACGGGGTACAGCAGCATCTGCGTGCGCGGCTGGAAGTCGCCGCGGTCGCGCGCCATGAGCGACAGCACCGCCGCCAGGTTGCCGCCCGCGCTGTCGCCGAACAGCACCACGTTCTCGGGGTCGACATCCTCCAGCAGCGTGCCTGCGTACAGCTGGCGCGCCACCTCGTAGCAGTCCTCGGCCGCCTGAGGGAAGCGGTGTTCGGGTGCGCGCCGGTAGTCGACCGACACTACGCGTCGCTCCAGTTGGATGGCCATGGTGGTGCACGCGTCGATGTAGAAGTCAACCGTGCCGTTCACCCAGCCGCCGCCGTGGAAGAACAGGACGGTGCCGCGCGAGTCCTCGGATACCTTCAGCCCCTCGGCCAGCGAGAAGTCGAAGTCAAGCGGCGTGAACACGCGCAGCGGCACCTCGAAGCCGTCGGGCATCGTGGCGAAAGCCTCGTCGATGCGGCAGCGGGGGTTGGGCAGCACGAGCTTGGCGCTGACGTCCTCGGCGAGGCGCTGCGTTTTGTAGAACTCCCTGATGTCGGGCCGAAGCCGTGTTGCCGCCTTGAACGCGGCAAGAACCGCCTTGTTGATGGGCATGCATGCCGTCCTTTCTCTGAACCTCATCGTAGCATAAGCGAACCCTGCCGAGCAGGGCGTTACGCAAGGCTCATCCAGGTATCGGGCAGATGTTTTTATCTTGTCGAGAGGAGATTTACCCCAGGTCGATCACCGTGGTGACGCTGACGGGGGCTTCCGGGGATTCCGTCTCGGCGCTCCAGACGCTCACGGCGGGGGCTGGATCCTCGCCAGCGTCGACGGCCTTCATGACGGCTTTCCATTCCTCGCGGCTTTCGGGCACGAGCCATAGGCCGCCGGCTTCCTCCAGGAAATCGCCGTAGTAGGGGCCGGTGGTGCTGTGCACGGTGATCTCGTCGCCGCTTGCCAGCTCGTCCGCCCAGGCCAGCTGGTCGTCGAGCGGCACGTTCGTTTCCACGAAGCCCTGCAGAAGCGTCAGCAGGGCGCCGGTCTGCGCAGGGTCGTCGTACGCCAGCTCGATGAACCGCGTCATCATCTGGCGATCCACCACCTGTCGGATCATCTCCTGCTGGTAGCCGGTGTCGCTGTAGCCGGTGCGCGCACGTGACAGCGCCATGGCGCGCCACGGCGTGAGCGTCTGCGGCCCGGCTTCGTACACCTCGTCGGGATGGTCCTTCGTGTAGAAGTTGTACGTCAGCCCGTAGGGCAGGTCCACGTCGAGGCCGCCGAAATGCTCCACGATGCTCTGCAGTCCGTCGAAGCCGACCACCACGTACTGCGAGACGTCCACGCCGACGACGTCGGACACGGCTTGGCACTGCGCTTCGGGACCGGCGTTGGTCAGCATCTGGTTGAGCTTCGCGGTGTTGCCGTCAGGGAAAACGTAGGCGGTATCGCGAGGCACGCTGACGAGCGTGATCAGGTGCTTCTCGAAATCGAGGCGCATGAGCATCATGAGGTCGGCGTGGCCCGGCGTGTACTCTTCCCAGGAGTCGTCGCCGATGACGAGGATGTACTCGGGGTCGGGCACCGGGGGCGCCGGCGTGTCGTTCACGACGAGCGGCTCCGGCTGCGCTTGCTGCGCCTTTTCTTGCGCGGGCGGAGCAGAGCAGGCGCCGAGGGCAGCTGCGAGCGCGATGGCGGCGAGGAGCGCGACCGTCCGGAGGGTCTTAGTCAACTTGACGTTGGAAGCGATGGGGGACATGTGGACCGCCTTCTTTCCGCGTGCGTTTCGTTTCGATCTCCTCCATGATACCGGATGGCCCGTTCGCCGAGCGCGCCGTTTCGTCGGACGACGCGAACCGCGTGCATCGTCCGGCTACGCGTCGAGCGGTTTGTCGGCGGGGAGGCCGGCCAGGGCGTCCGCAGCCAGCTGGAGCGCGTCGACGATGCAGCCGTCGCAGCTGCGCAGGGGCTGCTTGGTCTTGATCCCCTTGAGCTCGGGGCACAGGGTGGAGCCGTTTTGCTCGCGGAAATCGCTCACGAGCTTCCGCACGATGCGGTACGTCGCCTGTTTGCTGGTGCGGTCGTCTTGTCCGTTGCTGTTCGCCAGGCCGATGGCCATGGCGGCGCCCGATACGGCTCCGCAGGTTTCGGTGAGGCCGCCCATGCCGCCGCCCAGTCCCTCGGCAGCGCGGAAGCACAGCTCCTCGTCGGCGCCGATCAGCGGGGCGAGCGTGCAGGCGACCGCCTGGGCGCAGTTGTACTTCATGCCGTGCAGCTCCAGCGCGCGGCGACCGAGCGCTTCGCGGTCGAAGGGGCGTTGCGTGCAGGCGTTATCGGTGGTCATGAGTCGTTCCTTTCGTTCAGTCGCAGCTATGATAGCGCGTCGCGGGCTCTCCGTGGCCGTGCGGTTCCCTTTCGGGTATCCTGAAACGGTTACGGAAGGACGGCGCCGGAAGGGGCGAGGCTGTGGACGAGCGCACCATTCTCGTCGTAGAGGACGACGCGGATATCAACGCGCTGCTGGCGAAGATCGCGGCGCGCGAGGGATTCGGCTGTGTGCAGGCGTATTCGGGCACCGAAGCGCTGCTGCAGATGGAACGCGCGGCGTTCGATCTGGTTCTGCTCGACATGATGCTGCCGGGCATGGATGGGCCGACGTTGATGGCGTGCATGCGCGACGAGCTGGCCTCGCGCGTGCCGGTGATCGTGGTGTCGGCGAAGGCGGGCTCGGCCGACAAGGTGGGCATGCTCGCGGCCGGCGCGGACGACTACGTGACGAAGCCCTTCGACCCCGACGAGGTGGCCGCGCGCATTCATGCGGTGCTGCGCCGCGCTGCGGGAGCGAGCGCGGCTGCGGGCGCGGGCGGCGTCTGCCCCGACGACGAGGCGCTTGTCCATCGCGACCTGCGGCTGGACGTCGCGCGCCGCCGCGTGACGCTCGGGGATGCCGAGGTGGCGCTGACCGCGCACGAGTTCGACATCCTGCACGTGCTCATGCGTTCGCCCGACAAGGTGTTCTCGCGCGAGCTGCTGTACGAGCTGGTGTGGAAAAACGGCTATTACGGCGAGCAGAACGCCGTCAACGTGCATGTCAGCAACATCCGCAAGAAGCTGGCGGCGGCCGGAGGGGCGGGCGACTACATCAAAACCGTGTGGGGCATCGGCTTCAAGCTGGCATGATGCGGGCCTTTACGCTTTCCTTAACCTTTCTTGAGGACTTATTTCCAGGCTGCATCGTATCGTTTCCCCAAGACGACAAGGCAAGCGGAAGAAAGGGAGAAACGATTCCATGGACACGGTGATCGAGACGAGGGGGCTGACGAAACGCTACGGCGGGGACGTCTGCGCGCTGTACGACGCGGACGTGAGCGTCCGCCGCGGCGACATATTCGGCGTGGTGGGCGACAACGGCGCGGGCAAGACGACGCTGTTCAAGCTGCTGTGCGGGCTGGCGTTTCCCACGGAGGGCGAGGTGCGCCTGTTCGGCGCGCACGAGCCGCGCGAGTTGGAGCGCCAGCGCACGCGCATCGGCTCCATCATCGAGAGCCCCGGCTTCTATCCGGGTTTGAGCGTGGAGAAGAACCTGGAATGCTGCCGCATACGCAAGGGCGTGCCGGGCAAGGACGCGGTGGCGCGCGTGCTGGACACCGTGGGGCTGGCGTATGCGAAGGATCGGCGCTGCCGCACGCTGTCCCTGGGCATGAAGCAGCGTCTTGGTTTGGCGATGGCTCTTTTGGGCGAGCCGGAGGTGCTGATCCTCGACGAGCCCACGAACGGCCTCGACCCCAGCGGCATCGTGGAGATGCGCGCGTTCCTCCAAGGGCTCAACCGCGACAAGGGCATTACCATCGTGATATCGAGCCACCACTTGGCGGAGCTCGAGCAGATGGCCACGACCTACGCGTTCCTGAAACGGGGTTGCGTGGTGGAGCAGGTGAGCGCGCGCACGCTGCAAGAGCGGTGCGCCGACTACGTGGACATCGCCGTGTCGGATGCCGCGCGCTTCACCGCGCTGCTGGAGAAGGAGCTGCGTCATGAGCGCTACCTGGTGCTGCTGGACGGCACCGTGCGCATCTTCGACCCGGCGGCGGGCATCGAGGCGTACAGCGGCCTGGCCGCCCGAGCGGGCATGGACGTGTCCAAGCTGGAGCGCAGGAAGATGTCGCTCGAGCAGTACTATCTCGAGCTGAAGGAGAAGGGGGTCGCATGATGCTGAACTACATGAAGAGCGAACTCTACCGCATCGTGCACGGCCGGGAGCTGTACCTGTTCACCGGCGTGCCGTGCGCCATCGTGCTGGCATCGAGCGTATTGCTGTGGGCGATGGCGAGCACGCCCGACTTCCCCTACGCCACCGTGCGGTTCTCGCTCAGCAATCTGATCTCGATGCTGCCCTCGCTGTTTCTGCTGGCGGGGCTGCTCGTCTGGGTGCTGTTCGCCGACGATAGGAAGGACGGCACGTTCAAGAACGCCGTCGCGGACGGCTGCTCGCGACGCGATCTGTTCGTGGGCAAGTGCCTTGTGTCCACGGGGCTGGGGCTGGCCAGCATGACGGTGATCCTGGCGGTGTACGTGGGCAGCGCCGTGCTGCTGCTGGAGGGGCCCGCGGACGCGGTGTCCATCCTGCTCAAGGGCGTGGCGGCGGCGCTGCCGTTCACCGTCGCCTGCGTTGTGCTGGGCGTTGCGGTGTGCTCCGTGCTGCCGAAGACGAGCGCTGCGTTTCTGGTGTGGTTGGCCATCGTGGCCATCGTGCCTTCGGCGCTGCACGCGGTGGGAATGGTCGTGGAGCCGGTTGGCGCGCTGGCCAGCTGGTTGCCGTACAACTTCTTCTCCAACGAGGTGGCCATCAACCAGAGCGGCCTGGCCGAGTTTCTGTGGGACACGCCGGCGGGTTTGGCGAAGTGCCTGATCGCGGGGTTCGCAGGCGTAGCGGTGTTCGGCATCGCGGGTCTGTGGCGCGCAAGCAAGACGGAGCTGTAGGGGCGCGACGGGAAAGGATGCGGCAATGACGGCAGTCCTCGGGGCGGTGGCGGTTCTGGCGCTGGGATCGGCGGTGTTCTTCGCTGTGCGCTGTGCGCTGCTCAAGCGCTCGCTTTGGCGGGCGAACGGCGAGCTGGCCGAAATCGTGCGCGGCCTCGAGGACAACCGCATCGTGAAGCTGCCGCAGCCCGACAAAGACTTGGAGGCGCTGCTGGGCACCGTGAACCAGGCGCTTGCGGCCGTGCGCGAGCAGGGGGTTGCGTACGCGCGCCACGAGGCCGAGCTGAAGGCCCAGGTGGAATCCATCAGCCACGACCTCCGCACGCCGCTGACGGCTATCGTGGGGTACTTGGCGCTTCTGGATGAAGAGGGCATGGACGCCGATACGCGCGCGTCGCTTGCCACGGTGCGCCGCAAAGCCGACGCGCTGCAGCGGCTGATCGCGCAGTTCTACGAGCTGTCACAGGCACGCAACGAGGATGCGCCGCTGGCGTGCGAGCCGGTGGAGGCGGGCCGTTTGGTGCGCGAGTCGGTGGCGGGGCGCTACCGGCTGTTCGGGGAGCGCGGTTTGGAAGTGCGCCTGCGCGTGCCCGACCGGCCGGTTCGCGTGCGGGGCGACGAGGGCGCGCTGGAGCGGGTGGTGGAGAACCTCGTGCACAACGCCGGCAAGTACGCGCGCTCGACCTTCGACGTGGAGGTGGGGGAGGCCCTCGGCGGTCGCGTGACGGTGACGTTCGCGAACGATGTCGACGCGGCGTTCTCCTGCGAGGTCGATCGGCTGTTCGAGCCCTTCTACACCGCCGACGCGGCGCGCTCGGGCGAGCGGTCGGGCCTGGGGCTGGCCATCGCGCGCTCGCTGGTCGGGCAGATGGGCGGTACGCTGGACGCGTGCCTGGAACAGCGCGGAGGCGAGCGCTGGCTGTGCTTGCGGCTGGAGCTGGCGGCGATCGGCTGACAAGAGCCTCCGGTATCGGCGGGAACCCTGTGGGTCGCGAAACGACCGCGGCCGCCCCGGAGGACGGCCGCATCGAGAAGAAGGCGGAAGAGGGAGGGGTCCCGCCTTCGTGGGTCGGTCGCTCGCGCTTAGGCGAAGTCGAGCTCGCCGATGGTCGTGTCCTTGGCGCACGCTTCGCCGACCAGCTGGCCGAACGTCACGCAGCGGCCGTGGCTGACGCCGGGGCAGTGCACCGGGTAGTCCTTGCCGAAGAAGTCGCCCTGCACGTTGCCGATGGCGAACAGGCCGGGAATCGGCTCGTCCTCGGCGGTGAGCACCTGGGAGTCGGCGTTCACGTGGAGGCCGAAGGGGATGGTCAGCGTGGAGCACACGTTCTTCGTGGCGTAGAACGGCGCGGTCTTCACGGGCGCGAGCCACTGCGCGGGCACGTCGAAGTCGACGTCCTCGCCGGCCTCGGCCATGCTGTTGTAGCGCTCGACGGTGGCCTTGAACGTGTCGGCCGGGATGTCCAGCTGCTTGGCCAGGTCATCCAGCGTGTCGGCCTTGATCAGCTTGCCGTTGCCCAGCCACTTCTCCATGACGGCGTCCAGCCCGTCGGTGAAGCGATCGTAGCGCTCGGGCTGCTGCTGCATGATGTAGGTCTCGTAGTCCGAGTCGAAGATGGACCAGGCCACGTTGCCCGGGGTGTTCATGCGGGCGTTCGTCAGCATGGGCTCGAAGGGCATCTCGGCGCCGTAGCGCTCGCCGTTGGCGTTCACGGCAAGCCAGCTCATGATGAACGAGGTCAGGTTGAACTCGAGCGTGTCCAGCGTGAACTGGTGGATCATCGGGGCGGCTTCGCTCTTCGACATGGCCGCGCCGGCCCACATGCCCATGAGCAGGCCGTCGCCGTTGTTGAACCCGGCCGGCGCGTAGCAGTTGGAGTCCGAGCGGTTCGAGATGGGACAGAACGCGTCGACCATCTCCTGGTTGCCGCCGATGTCGCCCGTGGCCAGGATCACGCCCTTCTTGGCGTTGTACTGCACGTGCTTGCCGTCCTTCGTGGTGGCGACGACGCCGGTGATGCCGCTTGCCGCGTCGCCCACCAGCTGCTCGGCGCGCGCCTCGAACACGAACTCGGCGCCGTTGTCCACGGCGGAGTTGTACACGAGCTCGCCCAGCGTCACGTTGACCGGCTGGCCGTCATCGCGCATGTCGTACGTCTCGCCGCCGCGCACGAAGGAGACGGCATCGGGATAGACGCGCCAACGGTCGGACAACGTGGACCAGTTGCCGTACTTCGCGGTGCCGGACAGCGCGGGCACCATGCTCACGCCGTTCTTGGATCCCAGATCCTCGATGTAGTCGAACACCTCGCCGGAGCGCGACGCCCACACGTAGATGAGGTCGTAGTTCGTGGTCTGGTGCGACGCCTGGTGCAGGAATCGCGCAGCCACGCGCGGGTCGAGGTCGAAACCGTTCGATTTGTGGTACTTGCTGCCGATGTGCCCCACGTCCACGCCGCGCACGGAGAACGTGGTGTTGCGCTCGATGACCACCGTCTTCGCGCCGTTGCGGGCGGCGGCTTCGGCGGCGTTGATGCCCGCCAGACCCGCGCCTACGACCACCACGTCGAAGTCCTGCGTCTCGGCGATGTCGGCGATGGGCTCGGGCGCGACTTCCCACGTGTGCTTCGCGCCGGTCGTCTCGCCGCCCTTCGACGAGCTCTTGGCGTCGGATGCGTCGGACGGCGCAGCCGGGCTGCATGCCGGAAGCGCGACGGCGGCGGCTGCGGCGGCGCCGGTGACGAGCGCGCCCTTCAAGAAATTCCTGCGGTTGATATCCATCCAGATACCCCTTCCCTCGGGACCCTTCGCGGGCCCTCTCCCTTTGCGCCCGCGGGGCGGGCTGCGCAACGGTGCGTTGCGCTGAAAGCAGGGTGCGGGAAGACGCGCGGCCGCACAACGCGCAAATGACCTTATTTGCGAATATCAGGCAGGTCCCGTGATCTAGCGGGCTTGATCACGTGGTTCGGGTGATGCCGTCTGATCAGGTGAAAGAACCGAATCTATGAATTGCTGGCGATCGTGCACGTCCGCCTTCTGGTAGATGTGGCGCACGTGGGTGCCCACAGTGTTCTCCGATATGCTGAGACGCTCGGCGATCCAGGGCTGCGTGCGGCCGTACGCCAGCAGCAGGCCGATCTCGCGCTCGCGCGCAGTGAGGCCGATGCTGTCGAACCAGGCGTCGATGCGCTCTTCCTGGGTGGCGCGGTCGTCGCCGGAAAGGCTCGGCTGCTGGCGCCCCGTCAGCATCCACATGTCCTCGCTGCTGAGCAGCAGCACGGTGGCGATGACCACGAGGTAGCCAACCACGGTGGTCTCGGCCGCCACGTTGCCGTGCATCGTCTCGCCGTTGCCTACCAGCATGATGCCCGCGACGGCGCCCACCGGGTAGCACAGCACGGCCAGCAGCCGCATGAGCGCGATGGTTTTCAGCGGGTCGCGCGACTGCGCGTAGGCGATTTGCGAGAAGGCGACCCAGATGAGCAGGTCGAGGATCGTGTAGCCGCTGATGATGATGGCGCCCGACACCCAGAACAGGTTCGTGCCGAACAGAAACGCCATCAGCATGAAGCCGGCGATCATGGCCAGGAGCCCCACGCGGTACACCGCGCTTGCCCGGCGCCGTCCCAGCACGACGATGGCGAACACGAGCACCGCCGTGACGCCGCGCGCGACTTGCACGAGGATGCCGTTGGGATAGCCGTCGCTGGCGATAGGCGAGAACGAAACGAGGTGCTGCAGGTAGCCGAACCCGGTCATGACGAGGGCCACGGCGCACAACAGCATCATCGAGGTTCCGAGGTGCGCTTTCAGGCGCGAGCGGACGCTCCGCTTCGGCAGCGGGTCGACGGGGGCGGTGCGGCGGTACGTGCGCAACTGGGGGTCGATGCTCGCGAACAACGCGCCCGAGACGAGGGGCAGCAGCGCCGAGAACACGGCGGCGGCCTCGGGTATCATGAACAGAAGCGGCGCGTCGACGACGATGGCGCAGGCGAAGCCGCCGGCCACGTAGGGCGTCGCGCTCCGCTCGCCGTCGTGGCAGTACGCAGCGCCCCATGCCAGCTGGTAGGCTGCCATGAACGCGCCGGCGCAGGTTCCGCCGGCGACGAGCGCGATCCAGTTGAGGTTGATGCCGGCAAGCAGGAGCAGCAGCGAGCCCGCCGTGCCCAGCGCGGCGAACGCGAGCGGCACGCGCTTCTTCGCCAGCAGGCCGTTGCATGCGGCCGGCTTGGCCAGCGACAGCGCGAGCCACGGCAGGCTCAGACCGAACACGGCTATAGTGGCCATCTCGGCCATGAAGCCCTCGGCCTCCGGCCGGACGAAAAACATGCTCATGAACAACGCGTCGAGCCAAGCCCAGAAAAAAGCCGAGCCGATGATGATTTTGATGCCGGTCGTCCCGTGCACCCGTTCCAGCGATTTCATGCATCCCCTTCCCACGTATGCAGGATTATACCCCAGCAGCCGAACCGCACCTTCGCGCTTGGCAAGGCGTGCACTGCTCGTGACGGTTCTCGGAGCGAGGAGGCAATCGCCCGCAGGCGCAGGAGGTGGCCGACGAGTTGGGCATCGAAACCGTCGAGCCCCTCGTGGAGGGGATGTCGTGGGGGACGGGAGCTCCGTGGAAGTGGTCGTCGGCGCCGACTAGTACGATCGCGCGAAGAAGTAGGCGACCGCCCTGCTCGGTCGGGTTGGTTTCGCGACGGGTGCGACGGTTCCGCTCGCTTGATGTGCGGCGAAATCGGGTTTTTGGCAGTCATCGGGTTTTTGTCCGGAATGCCGCGAGGAAAAACCCCAGGTCGCGTTTTCCTGCGGTTTCGAAACGGCGAAAGAAACCGGGCTCAGACTGCCAAAAGCTCGATTTCGCCGCACATCGATCCTCCGGCTCGTCGCCCGGGGTCGCGTTCCCGTCGGCTGCGCGCTGCTTTCGGCCGTGAAGCTGCAGGTTGGCGGGCGACCGTTCTGCGTCGCCTGCCGTTTTTTGCGCGCTCGGCGGGTCAGTCGCCTTCGTCGATGTGGTGGGCGTTGCCTATCCGTTCCCCAATATGTTGCGATTTTTGTAACATATTGTGATACGATGGTCGCTCTCAAAACGCACCGCAATCGGAGAACGAAGGGCGAGACGACATCATGCAGATTTCCAAGCGCAACGGCACCGTGGAAGCCTACGAGGCTGGCAAGATCAAGCGCGCCATGGGCGCGGCCTTCGCCAGCGTGGGCACGGTGCTAGATGATGACGAGGCCGACCGCCTCATCGCGCGCATCGAGCGCGCGATGGCGAGCGCGGAGCAGGGCGAAGGCGGCTCCGTCTCGGTGGAGGACGTGCAGGATCTCGTGGAGCGCGCCCTCATGGAAGCGAACCATTACGAGGAGCTGAAAAGCTACATCCTGTACCGCGAGGACCGCGCCCGCAAGCGCGCCGCGCGCGAGCGTTTGTGCGCCCAGCTGCCGAGCGTGCCCGCGCTGCCGGGCGTGCTGGCGTCGGTGCAGAAGGAGTTCCCCGGCGAGGAGTACGAGCTTGCCCACCTCAGCGCCAAGTTCCAGTCGTTCGCCAAGCCCGACGCTGCCGACGGCCAGTTGCTGGCCATGCTGGTGAAGGCGGCGGTGGAGCTGACCACGCAGGAGGCGCCGCGCTGGGAGATCATCGCCGCGCGCCTGCTGATGGTGCAGTTCGATCGCGCGTTGGCCGAGCGCCTGGCCGCCCGGCACATCGAGACGTTCGCGCAGAAGGTGGCCTTCCTTACCGAGGAGGGCCTGTACGGCGACTACATCCTGCAGCATTACACGCCCGCCGAGCTGGACGAGGCGGCCGGCTTCATCGATCTTAGCCGCAACGACCTGTTCACCTACGCCGGCCTGCAGCTTTTGCTCGACCGCTACGTCATCCGCACGCATCAGGGCGCGCCGCTGGAGTCGCCGCAGGAGATGTTCCTCGGCATCGCGCTGCACCTTGCCATGGAGGAGCGCCCCGACGAGCGCATGGGGTGGGTGCGCCGCTTTTACGACATGCTGTCCACGCTGAAAGTGACCATGGCCACGCCCACGCTGTCGAACGCGCGCAAGCCGTTCCATCAGCTGTCGTCGTGCTTCATCGACACGGTGCCCGACAGCCTGGACGGCATCTACCGCAGCATCGACAACTTCGCGAAGGTGAGCAAGTACGGCGGCGGCATGGGCCTGTACTTCGGCAAGGTGCGCGCCAGCGGCAGCGCCATCCGCGGCTTCGACGGGGCGGCCGGCGGCGTCATCCGGTGGATCCGCCTGGCCAACGACACGGCCGTGGCGGTGGACCAGCTGGGCATGCGCCAGGGCGCCGTGGCGGTGTACCTCGACGCGTGGCACCGCGACCTGCCCGAGTTCCTGGCTCTGCGCACGAACAACGGCGACGACCGCATGAAGGCGCACGACGTGTTCCCGGCCGTGTGCTATCCGGACTACTTCTGGCAGCAGGCGCGCGACAACATCGAGGGCGACTGGTACCTCATGTGCCCGCACGAGATCCTCACGGTGAAAGGCTACGCGCTGGAGGACTGCTACGGCGAGGAATGGACGCGCAAGTACCTGGAGTGCGTGGCCGACGCGCGCATCAAGAAGCGCGCGATCCCCATCAAGGACGTCATCCGCCTCATCATCAAGAGCGCCGTGGAAACGGGCACGCCGTTCACCTTCAACCGCGACGCGGTGAACCGGGCGAACCCGAACAAGCACCGAGGCATGATCTACTGCAGCAACCTGTGTACCGAGATCGCGCAGAACATGGGCGCCATCGAGCAGCTCGAGCAGCGCATCGAGGACGTGGACGGCGAGCAGGTGGTGGTCACCGTGACGAAGCCGGGCGCGTTCGTGGTGTGCAACCTGGCCAGCCTGTCGCTGGGTCATATCGACATGGGCGATCCGCACGAGCTTGCGCACGTCACCGAAAGCGCGGTACGCGCGCTGGACAACGTCATCGACCTCAACTTCTTCCCGGTGCCCTACGCCCAGATCAACAATCGGCAGTACCGTCCCATTGGCCTGGGCGTGAGCGGCTACCACCATCTGCTGGCGAAAAGCGGCATCCGGTGGGAGAGCGAAGAGCATCTGGCCTTCGCCGAGCGCGTGTTCGGCGACGTGCATTACGCGGCGGTGCGCGCCAGCTGCGCCATCGCGCGGGAGAAGGGCGCGTACGGCTTTTTCGAGGGAAGCGGCTGGCAGACGGGCGAGTACTTCCGCGACCGCGGCCTTACGGACGGGCGCTGGGCCGAGCTCGCGCGCGACGTGGCCGAGCACGGCCTGCGCAACGGCTACCTGCTGGCCGTGGCGCCCACCAGCTCCACCAGCATCATCGCCGGCACCACTGCGGGGCTCGACCCGGTGATGAACCGCTACTTTTTGGAGGAGAAGAAGAACGGCCTCATGCCGCGTGTGGCGCCCGAGCTGTCGATGGACACGTTCTGGTACTACAAGAATGCCCACCTCATCGACCAGGCGTGGTCGGTGCGCGCCTGCGGCGTGCGCCAGCGGCACATCGATCAGGCGCAGAGCATGAACCTGTACATCACGAACGAGTACACGTTCAGGCGGGTGCTGGATCTGTACCTGCTGGCCTGGGAGGAAGGCATGAAAACCATCTATTACGTGCGGTCGAAGAGCCTGGAAGTGGAAGAATGCGAAGTGTGTTCGTCGTAGGTTGAACCTGGGGGACGGGAGGGGGTCCGGCATGTTCAGTCGCTGAGCTCCACCTGCGCGACGGCAGCCGGGGTGCGGTGCCCAGTCGCCGGGTTCCACCTGTGAGATGGGGCTGGGGGCAATGCCCAGTCGCTCAGACAGTCCTCGCTTCGCTGCGGAACTCGCTTGGTGGGCACCGCCCCCAGCCCCGACGTGATGGAACTCGCTTGGTGGGCACCGCGCCCCGGCTGCCTGCAAGCAGGTCGCTTGGTGAACGCGCCGAACCCCCTCCCTGATCGTGGTTCAACCTGACGGGCGTCGCTTCGCTCGCCCTTTGCGCCATTGTTCGTCCGTAGCTGATTTTCTGGAAGGAAGAGTTTTATGAGCCAGTTGAAGAAGAAGCCGTTGTTCAACCCCCTTGGCGACACCGATGTGCTGGATCGGCGGATGATCGGGGGGAATACGACGAACCTGAACGACTTCAACAATATGAAGTACGAGTGGGTGAGCGACTGGTATCGCCAGGCTATGAACAACTTCTGGATACCCGAGGAGATCAACCTCGGGGTGGACATAAAGGACTACCGCAAGCTGCCCGCGTCTGAGCGGCGCGCCTACGACAAGATCCTGTCGTTCCTCATCTTTCTTGACAGCCTGCAATCGGCGAACCTGCCTGCCGTGGGCGAGTACATCACGGCCAACGAGGTGAACCTGTGCCTGGCCATCCAGACCTTCCAGGAGACGGTGCACAGCCAGAGCTACAGCTACATGCTGGACACCATCTGCGAACCGCAGGAGCGCAACGACGTGCTGTACCAGTGGAAGGAGGACGAGCATCTGCTGGCGCGCAACGAGTTCATCGGCAACCTGTACAACCAGTTTCAGGACGACAAGAGCCCTGAGGCGCTCGCGCGCGTGCTGGTGGCGAACTACATCCTGGAGGGCGTGTACTTCTACAGCGGCTTCATGTTCTTCTACAACCTGGGGCGCAACAACCTCATGCCGGGGTCGGTGCAGGAGATCCGCTACATCAACCGCGACGAGAACACGCACCTGTGGCTGTTCCGCAACATCCTGTTGGAACTGAAAGAGGAAGAGCCGGAGCTGTTCACGCCCGAGCTGGTGGAGGAGTACCGCGCCATGATCAAGGAGGGTTGCGAGCAAGAGATACGCTGGGGCCACTACGCCATCGGCGACGAGGTGGCCGGCCTCAACAAGCAGATGGTGACCGACTACATCCAGTACCTGGGCAACCTGCGCTGCACGCAGCTGGGCTTCGAGCCTTTGTACGAGGGCCACGAGCGCGAGCCGGAGAGCATGTCGTGGGTGAGCCAGTTCTCGAACGCGAACATGATCAAGACCGACTTCTTCGAAGCCCGCAGCACCGCCTACGCCAAGTCGAGCGCCCTGGTGGACGACTTGTAGGGTGCGAGCCGCTCCCGCTTGCGCGCCCTCGTTGGCGGGAGTTTGGGCTTGCTCTCGGGTTGCCCGTCTCGGTCTGCCGTGCACGAAAAACGCTGCGCGCTGCACAAAAAACGCCGACGTATGGCTTTGGAAGGTCTTCGCGTCTATCTCCCGCATTGCGGCTGCGAGGGCCTGCGATCCTGATCGGGCATTTTGGGGACGCGCTGTCGACGGCTCTCAGCGTTCGGCCCCTACGATATCAAACGTCGCGGGTTTTTGTGCAGAAACGCCCGGGTTTCTTGCAGCGGTCCCGTCTGCGTCTGGCGCTACCCGCTCATCGCTTTGGGTGATGCGGTGAGGATGGTGGCGGGGGAGCGGTGCGCGTGCTTCGTCGGGCTATACTGTCACCCTATGGAAACCGACGAATCGAAACGGGGCATACGGAAGTTCTTGCTCAAGAGGATGCTGTTCGTACCGCTCGGCATCGTCGCGCTTGCGGCGACCTCGTACGCGCGGCAGCATCCCGATTGGGCGGAGCACGTGTACGCCCAGGGCGTGTACCCGGCGCTGTCCAGCGTCGTGGGATTTCTGCCGTCGCTTGTGAGCTTCTCGGTGGCCGAGTGGGTTGCGGCGCTGTTCCTGCTGTTCTGCGTGGGATACGTCGTGTACTGCGTCCGCAAGCTCGTCGTGAGCAAGGGCGAGCGCGGTACGGTCGCCTACCGTGCCGTCATGGGGGCTGTGTCCATCTGCTGCGTGGTGTATTTTCTGTTCACCGCTTTGTGCGGGCTGAACTACTACCGCTACACCTTCACCCAGCACACCGGCTACGATGTGGAAGAAGCCGACGCCGACGCGGCGCAGCGCCAGGAGGAGCTCGTGCGGCTCGCGTCCTCCCTGGCCGACGACCTGGGCCAGACGCGAGCGCAGCTGGGCGACGACGCGGACCTGTTCGACGCCGAGCCCGGCCAGTTCGAGCAGTACGCGCAGGAGTCGGTGGAGGCCATGCGGAAGCTGGCCGAGCAGTACCCGGTGCTGGATCGGCCGCTGTACTCGCCGCCGAAGCCGGTGCTCGCCTCCGAGCTGATGTCGTACGCGAACATCGGCGGCATGTTCTTCCCCTTCACGATGGAGTCGAACATCAACGTGGACAACCCGTTCTTCGTCGTTCCGTGGACCATGACCCACGAGCTGGCGCATCAGTGCGGCTTCATGCGCGAGGACGAGGCGAACTTCATCGCGTATTTGGCCTGCAAGCAGTCGGACGACGCGCTGATGCGCTACAGCGGCTACTTGCTGGCGTACGACAACGCCGTATCGGCGCTGAGGAAGGTGGATCCGGAGGCGGCGAAGGCGATCGGCTCGGGGCTGTCGGCGGCGGTGCGGCGCGATCTCGCCCAGCGCGCGGAGCACTGGGCGCAGTACGAGGGCCCGATCCAAGACGTCTCCAACGCCGCCAACGACACCTACCTCAAGGCGAACGACCAGGCCGACGGCATGCGCAGCTACGGCCGCATGGTGGACCTGCTGCTGGCCGAGCAGCGAGCCGAAGGGGAGGGCGCCTAGCCCCAGAACCCCGCTGCCTCCGCTTCTTGCAGGATGACCTCGGAGGCCAGCAGCGTGGCGTCGGCATCTCCTTCATCCGGGAAGCTCGTTCTGCGCTCTCGCGTTGCGAGGGCTCGATCTCCTGTTCTTCCCGACGGGCTCCATCGAATGGAAGAGCTATAATGACCGCGGATCGGTGGAAAAGCCTCGGTTGGATGCGGAAGGCTTCGAGATCGATGCCGTCGACAGCTGCTTGACTAATACATAGTGATACAGTAGGATTTAGTGCGACACATAGGGAACCCGCCGCGCGCGGGCATCGGTCGGCGCCCGCGCGGCGCGCGATCGGAAGACGGGAAAGCAGGCACATCATGACCGTGTACAAAAGCGTATCGGAGCTGATCGGCGGCACGCCTCTGGTGGAGCTGACGAACTACGAGAAGAACAACGACCTGGACGCTATCATCGTGGGGAAGGTGGAGTCGTTCAATCCGGCCGGCTCCGTCAAGGACCGCGTCGCTAAGGCGATGATCGACGACGCGCTGGCGTCCGGCAAGATAGACGCCGACACCGTGCTCATCGAGCCTACGTCGGGCAACACCGGCATCGGCTTGGCCGCCATCGCCGCCGCGCGCGGCATGCGCCTGATCATAGCCATGCCCGAGACGATGTCCGTCGAGCGTCGCAACCTCATGAAGGCCTACGGCGCCGAGCTGGTGCTGACCGACGGCGCGCTGGGCATGAAAGGCGCCATCGCACGCGCCGAGGAGCTGGCGGCCGAGATCCCCAACTCGTTCATCGTTGGACAGTTCACGAACCCGGCGAACCCGGCCGTCCACGAGGCTACCACGGGCCCTGAGATCTGGGAGGCCACGGGCGGCGACGTGGATATCTTCGTGGCGGGCGTGGGCACGGGCGGCACGGTGAGCGGCGCGGGCGCGTACCTCAAGCGCATGAACCCCGACGTGCAGGTTGTGGCCGTAGAGCCGGCCGCGTCGCCGGTGCTGTCCGAGGGGCGCGCGGGCGCGCACAAGATCCAGGGCATCGGCGCGGGCTTCGTGCCCGACACGCTGGACACCGCGGTGTACGACGAGGTGATCACCGTCGCCGACGAGGACGCGTTCGCGGTGGGTCGCGAGCTGGCGGCGAAGGAGGGCCTGCTCGTGGGCATCTCGTCGGGCGCGGCCGTGGCCGCCGCCACCCAGCTGGCGCGCCGTCCCGAGAACAAGGGCAAGACCATCGTCGTCATCCTCCCCGACACAGGCGAGCGCTACCTGACGACGGCCATGTTCGGCTTCTAGGCGTTAAACGAAGTCGAACGGGAAGGGGGNACAACGACGTTCTATTGGGTCGTGTGACGCCCTACTCGCCTTCGATGGCGTCGATGGCGTCGATCACGCATCCGCGGAAGCCGTCCTTCTCGAGCGCGGCCACGCCCTTGATGGTGGTGCCGCCCGGCGAGCACACGGCGTCCTTCATCGCGCCGGGATGCGTGCCGGTTTCCAGATGAAGCTTGGCGGTGCCCATCATCATCTGCGCCGCGAGGCGGTAGGCGGTGGCGCGCGGCAGGCCGTGCTTCACGCCGGCGTCGCCGAGCGATTCCAGGAACATCGCGGCGAACGCGGGGCCGCAGCCGGCGATGGAGCTGGCCGTGGACAGCAGTTTGCCGTCGACCCATTCGATGAGCGCGATCCGGCCGAACAGGTTCTCGAACGTCTGCAGCTGCTCGTCGGTGAGCGAGTGGCGCTGCTCGCAGGCGATCACGCCCGCGCCCACGGCGATGGGCGTGTTGGGGATGGTGCTGAGGTGACGGCTGTTCGGAGCGAGGACGCCCTCGTAGAACGCGAAGTCGCGCCCGGCGGCCACCGAGATCACGGCCTTGTCGGCAAGCAGGTCGCGCACCGGCTCCACCACCTGTTCGATGAGGTAGGGCTTCACCGCCAGGACGACGAAGTCGCTGGCTCTCACCACCTCGGCCGCCTCGCGGTAGGCGTTCACGCCGAGCTTCTCGGCCGAGGCCTGCAGTTTGTCGAAGTGTCCCGCGCACGCGTGGATGTGCTCGCCCGAAAGCGCGCCCGAGTCCACGAGGCCCTGCGCCATCGCCTGGGCCATGTTGCCGAACCCGATGAAGCCGAGCTCGATGCTGCTTGTGGTGTCCGCCATTATGTCCTCTTTCCGTCGGGCGTGCGTTCGCCGCGCGATGCTTTTCATGCTGGATTCGATTGTACGCCAGCGGCGCCCCGGCACCAAACGCCGATTTCGTGACGCGTGGTTCGGGCGGTGGAACGAGTGGCCTGCGCCCCATGCGCTAAGCCGGCAGGCTTCGTTCGTGTGCTTCGTGCGGGCCTTCCCGCGGCAACGTGCGCCCGCTACGCGGCAGCCTGTTCGACCTCGTCCGCCTCGACGGCGTCTTTGCCGGCCGAGCGGGCGAGAATGTTCGCGTACACTGCGCCGGAGATGTTGTGCCACACGCTGAACACGGCACCGGGCACCGCGGCCAGCGGCATGGCTGCGAAGTGCACCGTGGCGAGCGAGGTGGCCAAGCCGGAGTTCTGCATGCCCACCTCGATGGACAGCGTGCGCATCTGGGCCTTCGACAGGCGCAGCGCCCGCCCGGTCAGGTATCCCAGCGCGTAACCAAGCAGGTTGTGCAGCATCACCACGGCGATGACGAGCGGCCCCACCGTCAGCAGCTTCGCCTGGTTGGCGGCCACGACCGCCATAATGATGAGCGAGATGCCGATAACCGACACGAGCGGCAGGACGGCCGACGCGGCCTGAGCCGCCTTCTCGAAGAAGTAGTTGATGAGGAAGCCCAGCGCGATGGGCACGAGCACCACCTGCACGATGGACAGGAACATGTCCACAACGTTCACGTCCACGGTCTGCCCCGCGAACAGAAGCACCAAAAGCGGCGTGACGATGGGCGCCATGACGGTGGTGCACGCGGTCATGCCCACCGACAGCGCCACGTCGCCCTTCGCCAGGTACGTCATGACGTTGGAGCTGGTGCCGCCGGGGCACGAGCCCACGAGGATCACGCCTACGGCCAGCTCGGGCGGCAGCTGGAACACCATCGTCAGCAGAAACGCCAGCACCGGCATGATGACGAACTGAGCCAGGATGCCCACGACGACGGCCTTCGGCTTCGTGAACACCACCTTGAAGTCGGCCAGCTTGAGGGTCATGCCCATGCCGAACATCACGATGCCCAAAAGGATGTTCACGTAGCTGGTCTTCACGACTGCGGACACGGGAGCGGGAAAGACCAAGGCGATAATCGCGACGGCAAGCGCGATGATCGCCATGTACTTTCCCGCGAAGTCGCTGATCTTGGCAAGCGTCTTCACGGGGAATTCCTTTCTCGAAGGTGATAGGGTTGGGAAAGTATACCGCTTCGCTGGGCAAAGCACGAGGGGCATCCGAACGAATGCGTCCGGATTTTTCAGCCGAACCCGCACCAAACGATCGTAGGATTCGTTATAGAAGATAGAGGAGGTGAAGCGGGGCTTGAAGAACGGGCTGCGAGACGGCGAGGCGTTCGATCGCTTGGTCGAAGAGCATTACGACGACGTGCTGGCGTACTGCCGACGGCATGCGCCGTCCTACGACGACGCGCCGGACGTGGCGCAGGAGGCGTTCCTGCGCTTCGTGCGCAGCGGGCGTTCGCCGCGCGAGGGCAAGCCGCTCGCGTACCTGTTCACCATCGCGCGCAACCTTTGCATCGACGCCGCGCGGGTGCGGCGGCTTCCCGTCGGGCCTCTCGACGTGGACGTGCCCGACGGCTCGCCCGACGCCGACCCGGCGATGGCGATCGGGGGCGGCGAGGTGGGCGCGCTGGTTGACGCGCTCTCCCCTGAGCTGCGCGACGTGGTGGAGCTGCGCTTCGACCAAGGGTTCAAGGTGGGCGAGATCGCGGACGTGCTGGGGGTGTCGCGGTTCGCGGTGAACCGGCGGCTCAACCGTGCGCTCGCGGAGCTGCGGCGAGGGCTGGAAGGAAAGGACGAGGCATGAGCGACGTGGGAAAGCGGGACGTGGAGCGGCTGCTGCGGGCGCACTACCGCGCCGAGCGCGGCGCGCCGGACGAGATGTCGAAGGCGGCGGCCCTCGCCGCCGTGCGCGCGGCGGTGGCGTCGGAGCAGCGGTCGAGCGCGAGCGCGGAGGCCGCGGCGGGCGCAACCGTGGGCGAGCGGAGCCGTGAGGCGACGTTCGCCGGGTTCGTCGCCGCTCAGGCGCGCTTCATTCACCCGCGCGTATGGGTGGCCCAGCTCGCGCTCATGGCCGTCATGGCGGTCCTCTGCCTCCCGTCGAGCGGCATGGCGCACGGCATCCCGGTCGTCTCGGGCATGCTGGCGGCGGCGACGGTGCTCGTGGGCCTGCCCGAGCTGCTGGCCAGCGCTGCGCACCGCGTGGCCGAACTCGAGTACGCCTGCCGCTTCGACTGCCGCGCGGTCGCGCTGGCGCGGCTCATCGTGCTGGGGTGTTCGGACGTGGTGACGGTCACCGCCATCGCGCTCGCGGCGCCTGTCATGCTCGGCGCCGATCCCTTCGCGTCGCTCGTGCACGCGTGCGTTCCCTACTTCCTCTCGTGCGCGGGCGCGCTGCTCGTGGCGCGCCGCTGCCCTTCGTCGCAGGCGCTGGCGCTGTCGTGCGCGTGGGCGCTGCTGGTGATCGTGGGCACGTATGCGGCGTTCTCCCTCGTCCCCGATGCGTACGCCCAGGCGTCGACATGGGCATGGGCGCTTGTGGCGGCGGGCTCGCTCGGCTGGGCCGCGCACGAGGTGCGCACGTGGATTCGCGGCATCGAGGGCGGCCTTGACGTGTTCGCCCCCGCGTCGGCTGCCCGATGAGCCCGGCGATGCCGGCGAATCCCGGAATTCGACGACTCTATGATGACAAGGAGCATGGCATGGACCTGACGATAGACCGCCTGACCAAGCAGTTCGGATCGAAGATCGCGGTCGACCGCGTGTCGACCCGGTTGACGCCCGGCGTGTACGGCCTTCTGGGAGCGAACGGCGCAGGCAAGACCACCCTCATGCGCATGGTGTGCGACGTGCTGCGCCCCACGTCCGGCGAGATACGCTTCGACGGCCGCGACGTGCGCCTGCTCGGCGACGAGTACCGCGCCCGGCTGGGCTACCTTCCGCAGGACTTTGGCTACTACCCCGACTTCTCGGCGCTCGACTTCATGTGCTACCTGGCGGCGCGCAAGGGGCTCGATCGCCGCGCGGCGCGCCGCCGCTCGCTCGAGCTGCTGGAAACGGTGGGCCTCGCCGACGTGGCGCGGCAGAAGGTGCGCACGTTCTCGGGAGGCATGAAGCAGCGGCTGGGCATAGCGCAGGCCGTGCTGAACGACCCGGCGGTGCTGGTGCTCGACGAGCCCACGGCCGGGCTCGACCCGAAAGAGCGCGTGCGGTTCCGCAACCTCATCGCCAGCTTCGCGCAAGACAAGATCGTCATCCTGTCCACGCACATCGTGTCGGACGTCGAGTACATCGCCGACGAAATCCTCGTCATGCGCGCGGGTGCGTTCATCATGCAGGGCGCGCCGACGGATATCGTCGCGACGGTGACGGGCAAGGTGTGGGAGTGCCATGTGGACGCGCGCCGCGCCGACGAGCTGGCGGCTGCGAGCTGCGTGAGCAACGTCCACTACGCTGCCGACGGGCACGCGGTGGTGCGCGTCGTGGCCGACGAGGCTCCGGTGGCCGGCGCGCGGGCGCTCGATCCCACGCTGGAAGATGTGTACCTGTACGTGTTCCGCGACGAGGTGGTTCCGCTGTCCTGACGGACAGCGGAACGTGCCGACGCTGCGAAGCGTCGATGCACTTGATCTCGCCTCTTTTTGCTCTGCCGCAGCGAAGCTGCGCAGAGCGCGCCCGCTCGGGCGCATAGTGTGGCACTGAACAAGCCACTGGCTTGTTCAGCACGTGCGAAGCACGCTCGGCCGCGAAACGGGGCGATCTCGAGCACCTCGACGCTTCTCGCTGACTTTTATTCAACTGGTGAGAGAAGGAATATACCATGCTTGATCTGGTGAGATTCGAACTCAAGAAGCTGCTCGTGCGCCGCACGTCGCTCATTGCCTGCGCAGGCATCCTCGTGATGCTGTGCGGCATCATGGCGCTCAACGTCGCGCAGACGAGGACGACATCGAACGCCGACGAGGTGCTGACCGGCACCGCCGCCATCGCGCATCAGAAGGAGAAGGCCGTCGCGCACGAGGGCGTGCTGGACGCCGATCGCGTGCGGGAAGAGGTGGCCGCCTACCGGGCGCTCGCGTTCTCGAAGGTGGATCCCGCCGACGTGGCCGGCCTGAGCGACGACGCGGCGTACGCGCTCATGAAGCAGGCGTACGGCGAAGACGAGTTCCGCATGCTGTACGACCCGTATTACGTCTACCTGTTCTCGCCGTGGAAGGCAGGCGCCCTCGAGCCGTACCAGGTGGCGGCGCAGCTCGACGACGGCGCCGCCGACGGGTTCTACGAAGCCATCGCGGGCAAGCTACAGCGCACGCTCGACAACGGCATGGGCGGTACGTGGACGTATTCCGATGCCGAGCGCGCGTACTGGACGGAGAAGCAGGATGGGGTGGGCGAGCCTTTGGCCTACGGGTACGCGGGCGGATGGAGCGACGTGCTGGCATGCCTCGGGTTCTTCGCCTTCGCGATGGTGGCCGTCTGCATCGCGCTCACGCCCGTGTTCTCGGGGGAGTACCAAGACCGCACCGACGCCGTGCTGCTCTCGTCGCGTTACGGCCGTTCGAAGCTGGTGGCGGCGAAGATCGTCGCCGCGCTCGCCTTCGCCACGGCCTACTTCGCGCTGGCGACGCTCATCATCATGGGCATCGCGCTCGCGTTCTTCGGCGCCGAGGGCGGGGACTTGCCGGTGCAGGTGCTGTCGCTGTCCATCCCGTACGACCTCACGATGGCCGAGGCGACCTGGACGGCGGTGGGGATAGCCTACCTCATGACGCTGGGGTTGGCGGGTCTCACGCTGCTGTTGTCGTCGAAGCTGCGCTCCCAGCTGGCCATCTTCGCCGCCTGTGCGGCGCTCATCTTCCTCACGGGCATGATCCCCTCCGGCGGCAACGCCGTGCTGCTGCACGCGCTGTACCTGTTCCCGATCAACGGCTTGAACGATCAGGTGCTGTTCAACTCGCTCGTATCGTATCCGGTCGGGTCGTTCGTAATCGACCTCATAGGTCTGCTCGCGTGCGTCTACGCCCTCGTGCTGGCGGCGTGCGTGCCCCTGGCCGCCTGCGCGTTCAGGCGGCACCAGGTGGTGTGAGCGAGCATGCGGGGCGCCCTGCGCGAAGGGCGCCCCGCGATGGGAGAGCTTACAGGTCTTCGAAGAGGTCGGCGGTTGAAACAAGAAGCAGGTCGTTGCGCAGAATAGCGTACTCACGAGTATCTGGCTCGCGAGTGCGCTATTGAGGAAGCGTTTTGCGTGGTAGAGGGGTTATGCTTGCGCCAGTTGCTGGTCCAGCAGCTTCTCCAGCGTTCTCCAGGCCAGCTCGGCGCATTTGACGCGGGCGGGCATGCGGGCGATGGATTCGAGCTCGGCGGCTTCGTCGAGGTCGGCGCGCTCCTCGTCGGTGAGCGGGCGTCCCTTGATCATGTCGAGGTAGAGGCCGCTTAAGCGGCGCGCTTCGCCCACGGTCTCGCCGGTGACGAGGTCGGCCATCATGTCGGCCGCCGCCTGGCTCACGGCGCAGCCGTGGCCGGTGAAGGCGGCCTCCTCTATACGATCGCCTCTCAGGCGCAGCGACAGCGTCAGCTCGTCGCCGCAGCTGGGGTTCACGCCGTCGTGCGTGCAGGTGGGCTCGTCCATCTGGTACTTGTAGTCGGGATGCGCGTTGTGCTCCATGAGCGCCGCGGTGTAGATGCTAGCCATTGAAGGTCCTCCAAACGCCGTCCAGGCCGTCGCCGCGCGCGTCGATGTCGCCCTCGTCGTTGTAGAACGCCAGCGACGCGCGGCAGCACGACTCCACGCCCTGCCACGCCAGCAGCGGCTGGGCGCAATGGTGCCCGGCGCGGATGGCCACGTCGTGCTCGTCGAGGATGCTGGCCACGTCGTGCGGGTGGATGCCGTCCACCTCGAAGCTGATGGCGCCGTGGTGCTGCGCCGGGTCGGGGTGGCCGATGATGCGGATGTAGGGCAGCGCCGCCAGACGTTCCATGGCGGCGCGCACGAGCGCTTGCTCGCGCGCCTGCAACGCGTCCCAGCCGATGCCCTCGAGGTAGCCCAGCGCGGCGGCCGTCGCCACGATGCCGGCGGCGTCCTGCGTGCCGGCCTCGAACTTCTCGGGCACGGGCGCCCACACGGCCCCTTCCTGCGTGACCGACGAGATCATCTCGCCGCCCGTGAGGAACGGCGGCATGGCCTCCAGCAGGTCGAGCTTGCCCCACAGCACGCCCACGCCGAAGGGCCCCAGCGCCTTGTGCGCTGAGAACGCGAAGAAGTCACAGCCGAGCTTCCGCACGTCGACGGGCAGGTGCGGCACCGATTGCGCGCCGTCAACCACCATGAAGCCGTCGTGCGCATGCACGCGCTCGGCCATGGCCTCGATGGGGTTCTCGATGCCGAGGACGTTCGACACGTGGGCGGCCGCGACGATCTTGGTGCGCGGTCCGATCTTCGCGTCCAGCTCCTCCTCGCCGATTACGCCGTCCTCGTCGGGGAACAGGTACACGAGGCGCGCGCCCGCCGCGCGGCACGCCTGCTGCCAGGGGATGAGGTTCGAGTGGTGCTCCATGATGGTGATGCATACCTCGTCGCCGGGCTCCAGCACGGTGGGAGCGAACGCTTTCGCCACGAGGTTCAGGGCCTCGCTGGCGTTGCGGCAGAACACGACCTCGCGCGCATCGGCGGCGCCGATGAAGCGCGCGACGTGGGCGCGGGCCTCGTCGATGGCCTCGGTGGCGTCCACCGACAGGCGATAAAGGCCGCGCAGGGCGTTCGCGTTCATCTTCTCGTAGAAGCGGCGCTGCGCGTCGAGGGCGACGGCAGGGCGCTGGGCCGTGGCTGCGCTGTCGAGGAAGGCGAGGCCGGGGTTGGCCGCCAGCAGGGGGAAGTCCTGCTTGTAGGGGTTCGCGGCTATGTCGATGCTCATGCGACGGCCTCCTCGATCTCGATGCCGCGGGCGGCGGCGAGGCGGGTTACGGATGCGCGGGTGCGCTGGTCGGGCGCGTTGATGGCCGCTTCCTCGAAGGAGGCGGTGATGAACAGGCGCTCGGCGTCGTCCGGCGAGATACCGCGGCTGGCCAGGTAGAACAGCTGCTCGGGACGCACATGGCCGATGGTGGCGCCGTGGTTGCCGGCCACGTCGTCCTCGTCGCAGAGGATGACGGGCACGGTGCGGTTCGCCACGCGCTCGTCGGCAAGCAGCACCGTCTCCTGCTCGGAGCCGACGGAACCCTTGCAGCCGTGCACGAGCTCGATGGTGCCGCGCAGCGTCTTCTCCGATTCGCCCGCCAGCACGCCGTTCGCGTCGAGGTTGCACACGGTGCGCCGTCCTCGCTGGTGCGCGACGTAGTTGAAGTCGCGCTGCTGGGAGGCATGCCCCAGGTAGCGCGTGTCGATGTCGAGGCGCGCGTCGTCGCCGCGCAGGTCGGCGTCGAGCCCCGTGTACGCGCGGCCCGCGCCCAGCACGGTGTGGCGCACCTGCACGCGGGCGCGCTCGCTAGCTACGATGCCCGCGTCGTCGAGCGCGATCCATCCGTCGTCGAGCGTCTGCGTGACGGCGACGTCCACCCGCGCATCGGCGCCGGCGAACACGCGCAGTCGCACGCCCACGACGCCCGCGCCCGGCGCGGGCGAATCGAGCGCGACGGCCAGCGACAGCGACGAGCCCGGAGCGGCCACGACGTCGACGGCGGCCGCGTTGGCCGCGCCGTCCACGCCTTCGACGCGCACTGTTGCGCAGGTGCGCTCGTCAGGGCGCGTGGCCAGCACGACAGGCTCGCCCGCCACGAACTCGAGGTATTCGCGCGCTTCGTCGCCCATGCCGGTGGTGAAGACGTCGGCAGGGGAGAGGTAGCGGTTCTCGAGCGCCTGAAGCTGGTAGGCTGAGAGCGCGGGAGCGTCGAGCCCCTCCATGGCAGCACCCTCCTCTGAGGCGGCTCCGCCCTCCGCGGCCATGGGGGCGCAGGCGTCCAAGGAAAGGAGTGCGCGGTCGAACGCATCCGCTTCTCCCCACAGCCCTTCCTCGCACGACACTTCCACCTGCTGGGCGGCTGCAAGGCCGCTCGGCAGCTCTATGTCCACGTCGTTGACGTGCAGGCGATGCCAGGTGGGGGCGGGCATCGCGTTCGCGTGTTCTATCGTGAGGGTTCCCATTATCCGATGGCCCCTTCCATTTCTAGCTTGATCAGGTTGTTCATCTCCACGGCGTACTCCAGCGGCAGTTCCTTCGACACGGGGTCGGCGAAGCCGTTCACGATCATCGTGCGCGCCTCTTCCTCCGACACGCCGCGGCTCATCAGGTAGAACACCTTATCGTCGCCGATGCGCCCGATGGTGGCCTCGTGGCCGATGTCCACGTGCTTGCAGCGGATGTCCATGGCCGGGATGGTGTCCGACCGGCTGATGTCGTCCAGCATAAGCGACTGGCACGACACGCTGGCGGCCGCGCCCCGCGCGTTCTCGGTGGCCACGATGGACGAGCGGAACGTGGAGGCGCCGCCGCCCTTCGAGATGGACTTCGTCTCCACGGTGGCCGACGTGTCGGGCGCGGCCAGCACCACCTTGCAGCCGGTGTCGAGGTTCTGCCCTGCGCCGGCGAACGTGATGCCGGTGAAGCTGCTGGTCGACTTGCGCCCGGCCAGGATGGACATGGGGTAGAGGTAGCCCACGTGGCTGCCGAACGACCCGCTGATCCACTCGACGGCGCCGCCCTCCTGCACCACGGCGCGCTTCGTGTTGAGGTTGTACATGTTCTTCGACCAGTTCTCGATCGTGGAATAGCGCAAGGACGCGCGCTTGCCCACGAACAGCTCCACGGCTCCGGCGTGCAGGTTCGCCACGTTGTACTTCGGCGCCGAACAGCCTTCGATGAAGTGCAGGCTGGCGTCGTCCTCCACGATGATCAGCGTGTGCTCGAACTGTCCTGCGCCCTTCGCGTTCAGGCGGAAGTAGCTTTGCAGGGGGAAGTCCAGCTTCACGCCCTTCGGCACGTAGACGAACGAGCCGCCGCTCCACACCGCGCCGTGAAGCGCGGCGAACTTGTGGTCGGTGGGCGGGATCAGCGTCATGAACTTCTCTCGGATGAGCGCCTCCCACTTCGGCTCGCGCAGCGCCTCCTCGATGCCGGAATAGACGATCCCCATGTCGGCAGCCGTTTTCTGCATGTTGTGGTACACCAGCTCGGAGTCGTACTGCGCGCCGACGCCGGCCAGGTAGGCGCGCTCGGCCTCAGGGATGCCCAGCCGGTCGAACGTGTTCTTCACATCGTCGGGGAGGCTTTCCCAATCGGCCTGCTGGTCGGTGGCGGGCTTCACGTACGTCACGATGTGATCCATGTCGAGGCCTTCGAGGCCGGGGCCCCAGTCGGGCGCCTCCATGCGCTGGTAGGTGTCGAGCGCCTTGAGGCGGAAGTCGAGCATCCAGGACGGCTCGTCCTTCTTGGCCGAGATCTCGCGGACGATGTCGGGCGTGAGGCCTGCGTCGAGCCGGAGGGACGGGTCGGTCGCGTCGCTGATGTCGTACAGCGTGCGGTCGACGTCCTCCACATAGGTTCGGAACTCTTTAGTCATGCGTGCCTCCTAGAGCGCGGCGACGGGCTCGCGCGCCGCTTCCGCACCGGCTTGCTCGAACTGCTCGAAGCCCTGCTCGTTGATCGATTCGATGAGCGAGGAGTCGCCCTCGGCCACCATGCGGCCGCGCACCATGACGTGCACGCGGTCGACGTCGAGGTGTTCGAGGATGCGCGTGTTGTGGGTGATGACGACCAGCGCGCCGCCCGTGGCGCGACGGTACGCGTCGATGCCGCGCGACACCACGCCCAGCGCGTCCACGTCGAGGCCCGAGTCCGTCTCGTCGAGGATGGCAAGCTTCGGTTCCAGCAATAGCAGCTGCAGCATCTCCAGCTTCTTCTTCTCGCCGCCCGAGAAGCCCACGCCCAGCTCGCGGTCGAGATACGACGGATCCATGTCCAGCTCGTCGGCCAGGGCGCGCACGTGCTTCTTGAACTGCTTGCCCTTGAGCTCCTTGCCGTCGCGGCCGGCGACGGTTGCGCGCAGGAAGCTTGACAGGGGCACACCGGGGATTTCGACGGGCGCCTGGAAGCTCAGGAACAGCCCCGCGCGCGAGCGCTTGTCGGGGGAGAGGTCGGTGATGTCGCGGCCGTCGAACTCGACGGAGCCGCCGTCCACGCGGTAGGCGGCATCTCCCATGACCACGTGGCCGAGCGTGGACTTGCCCGCGCCGTTCGGGCCCATGATGACGTGGGTCTCGCCGGGGCCCACGGCCAGATCGATATCGTGCAGGATGGGGGTTTCGTCAACCGAGGCGGAAAGCCCGCGGATGGTGAGGAGCGAATCGCGCTTCGTGATCGTCATGTGCGGTGCCTTTCATTAATCATATAGTTTTGCTAGGATTAAGATAGTGGCAAACGGGATATTGTCAAGACTTAATCATACAAGTTTGCTAGAATTTACGGAAAGCGGTCGGCGGCCTTCCGGTGCGAACGACTGCTTCACGCGATACGTTCGCATGGAGGGACGCGGGACTGCCGCGCGAGATCGCCATCGTGTGCGGCGCGAAACGGAAAGGAAGGGTGATCGAGATGCTCGTATCGACGAAGGGCCGTTATGCGCTGCGGCTCATGGTGTGCGTGGCGCAAGCGGGAGCGGAGGGCAAGGTTGCCCTGCGCGAGGTGTCGGAGCGCGAGGACATCTCGCTCAAGTACCTCGAGCAGCTGGCTCGTCCGCTCGTGCAGGCAGGGTTGCTTCGCAGCGTGCGCGGCAAGGGCGGCGGCTACGCGCTGGCACAGGAGCCGGCCGCTATCAGGGCGGGCGACGTGCTGCGCGCGGTGGAAGGCTCCACGGCCCCGGTGGCGTGCCTTGATTTGCAAGAGGGGATGGCCTGCCCGCGAGCGGGCGAATGCACTACCGTGCGTTTCTGGGCCGGCCTCGACGAGGTCATCGAGCGCTACGTCGACGGCGTCACGCTTGCCGATCTGGCCGGGGAACCCGGCTTGCCGTCCCTTCCTGCAATCTAACGCGGGTATGACGAGGCTCTAACGGGTTAGATCACGATGACTTTTCCGCTTCGGAAGGCCGATACGCGAGCCATACAATGACCGGACAGCGTATCGGGTTCCACCGAAGGAGTTGCATGAAACGGGTTATCGTGATCGGTGCCGGCGTTGCCGGTTTGGCGGCGGCTGCGCGCTTGCAGCATGCCGGATACGAGGTGACGCTCTTCGAGAAGGAGCCGCTTGTGGGCGGCAAGATGAACCAGATCCGCGAGGAAGGGTTCACGTTCGACGTGGGTCCCACCATCGTCATGATGCCCGAGCTGTACCGCGAGGTGTTCGAAACGTGCGGCCGCAATGCCGACGACTACATCCCCATGGAGAAGGTCGAACCGCTCATGGACATCTCCTTCGGCCCCGGCGACCGTCTGCGCTTATCGAACGATCTCGCCTCTATGACCGCCGCCGTGGAGGCCGTCGGGGAGAAAGACGCGCAGGGTTACTTCGAGTACCTGGCGCTGCTGTACAAGCGCTACCTCATCGCGAAGGACAACTTCCTGCAACGCTCGTTTCGCAAACCGATCGATTTCTACAACCCGAAAAGCTTGGTAGCCGGTCTGCGCTTGCACACGCTCGGCGACGCGTACTCGTCGGTCGCGCATCATGTGAAGGACGACCGGCTGCGCAAGGCGCTCGCGTTCCAAACGCTCTATATCGGCATCTCGCCGTTCGAAGGCCCCTCGCTGTACATGATCATCCCTATGATCGAGCTGCTGTACGGCGTGTGGTTCATGAAGGGCGGCATGTACGCGATGGCGCAGGCTATGGGCCGGCTGTTCCTCGAGCAAGGCGGCGAGCTGCGCACGTCCACGCCGGTGGAGCGCATCGTGGTGGAGAACGGCTGCGCCTGCGGCGTCGAGGCGGGAGGCGCGGTGCATTACGCCGACTACGTGGTGTGCGACGCCGACTTCCCGTACGCCATCACCCAGCTCGTCGACGAGGCCGACGCGCGCGGCAAGTACACGCCGCAGAAGATCGAGGAGATGGAGTACTCTTGCTCGTGCTTCATCCTGTACCTGGGCCTGGACAAGCGTTATCCCTCCGATGCGGTGCATTCCATCCGCTTCGCCTCCGACTTCGAGCGCAACATCGACGACATCTTCGACGACGCGCGCTTTCCCGACGATCCGTCGTTCTACTGCTACGCGCCTTCGTCGCTGGACCGCTCGCTTGCGCCTGAGGGCTGTTCGACCTTGTACGTGCTGGTGCCGGTCCCGCCGCTGTCGCCCGCATCGCCCCGCTGGTCGGACGCGGAGGTGGCCGAGTATCGCGACCGGGTGCTCGACCTCATGGAGCGCGAGACGGTGTACGAGGACGTGCGCGACCATATCGTGTTCGAGCGCGCCTACACGCCGCTCGATTTCGCCGAGCGGTTCAACGCCTACGACGGCGCGACGTTCGGCTTGCGGCCGACGCTCGGGCAGAGCAACTACTGGCGGCCGCACAACAAGGCGACCGACTGCAGCCGCCTGTACTTCTGCGGCAGCAGCGTCCATCCGGGCGCGGGCGTGCCCATCGTGCTGCTCAGCGCGAAGCTGGCGGCAGAGGAGCTGATGCGCGATGACCGCCTGTAGCCTCTTTGAAGAGCGCGCGGACGATTTCGCGTGGTGCGAGGACGTGATCAGGCGCAACTCGCATAGCTTCTACCGAGCGTTCTCGCTGCTGCCCGCTTGCAAGCGCCAGAGCGTGTACGCGCTGTACGCGTTCTGCCGCTTGGCCGACGACTGCGTCGACCGCGACGCCAGCGCGGCGAAGCTCGAGCAGGTGCAGGACGACCTTGCGCGGTTCTTCGCAGGCACCGTGGTCGACGCTCCGTTGTGGCGCGCGCTCGACGCGGTATGCTCGTCGTTCGACCTGGACGCGCAGCCCTTCTTCGACATGCTGGAAGGACAGCGTCGCGACCTGTCGTTCCGTCAGCCGGAAACGATGGGCGACCTGGAGGAATACGGCTACTACGTGGCCGGGTCGGTGGGGCTCATGCTGCTGCCCATCCTGCACGCCGCTTCTCCGGTGGACGACGGTTTGCGCGACAGCGCGGTGGCGCTGGGCGTGGCCATGCAGCTGACCAACATCCTGCGCGACGTGGGCGAGGACTTGGAGAACGGGCGCGTCTACCTGCCCGCGGAGGTGCTGGAGGCGGCGTCGTACGCGCCGGAGCGCCTGCGCGCGCACGCGGTGGACGAGGCGTTCCGCAACGCTTGGGAGACGGTGGCGCACCGCTCGGAGGAGTTGTACCGCCCCATGGAGCGCGACGTGATCGAGCTGGACGACGACAGCCGGCTTCCCACGCTGTCGTCGCTGTACCTGTACCGCGGCATCTTGGACGAGGTGCGCGCCGACGGCTACCGTTGCTTCGAGCATCGCGCCGTCGTGTCAAAGGCAACGGCGCGCGAGTTGGTGGACGAAGCGCTGGCGGCGCTCGAGGAAGGGAAGCGATGATGGGCGACGTGATGGAGAACCTGATCGGCTTGGGCGTCTCGCTCGCGTACGTGCTGGCGGTGCTGGGAGCGTCCAGCCTGGCCGCGCGGCGTGGCGCGTCGTCGGAGGCAACCCGCAAGTTCGTGCATATCGCGTTGGGCGGCTGGTGGCTCATCGCGACCCGGTTCTTCGATTCGCCTCTGTGGGCGGCGGCGCTTCCTGCTGCGTTCATCCTTGTGAACGCGTTTGCGTACCGTCGGCAGAAGCTGTCGTTCATGGGACGCGACGGCGGCGAGGACACGCCGGGCACGGTGTACTACGCGGTGTCGCTGACGGCGCTCGCGCTGTTCTCGTTCGGCATCGGCGCGCCGTACGTGGGCGCGCTCGGCTTCTTCTGCATGGCGTTCGGCGACGGGTTCGCAGCTGTGCTGGGCAAGCGGTTCGGACGGCGCGTGCTGGTGGGATGCTGCGGGAAGACGCTGGCGGGAAGCGCGACCATGCTGGCGGTGAGCTTCGCTTCCTGCGCCGTCGTGCTGATGGCGCCGCCGCCTTTCGGTGCGGGCGGCATCCTGGGCGCGCCGGGCGGCGCGTTCGCCCCGCTGGGCTCGCTCGCGGCGTCGCTTCTGGCCGCGGCCCTGCTGGCCGCGGTCGCCGCTGCCATCGAGGCGTTCTCGGTGGAGGGGCTCGACAACCTGTTCGTGCCGCTGGGCGTGTCGGCGCTGTACGCGGTGCTGTTCCTGCCCGCAGCCGCCTACACGCCCGCGCTCGCGGGATTGCTGCTGTCGGGCGCGGTGGCGCTCGCGTCGTTTCGGCTGCGGCTGCTCACCGTGGCCGGCGGCCTCGGCGCCGTGGCGGTGGGCACGCTCGCGTTCGCTATCGGCGGGTGGCCGCTGTGGCTGCTGCTCATGTGGTTCTTCGGCAACTCGAACGTCGCGTCGAAGCTGATGGCGCGTTCGGCGGTCAAGCGGAACGGCGGGGCGACCGCTTCGCGTAAGCACAGCGGCCCGCGTGCGTTGCGGCAGGTGCTGGCGAACAGCGTGCCGTTCCTCGCGTGCGCGCTGGCGTATACGGCGACGGGGGAGCCGTGGCTGCTGCTTCTGGCGTCCGGCGCTCTGGCGGCCAGCACGGCCGACACGTGGGCGTCGGAGGTGGGCGTGTACAGCCGCCGGCCGCCGGTGAACATCCTCACGCGCGAGCCCATGCAGCGCGGGCTTTCGGGCGGCGTGAGCCCGTTGGGTCTCGCGGCCACCGTGGTGGGAGCCGTAACCTCGGCGTTTCTGGCCATGCTGCTGTTCCATGCGTTCGGCTACGCGATTCCCACCGGGCCCGACGCGTTCTTCTTCATCATCGCGTGCGGCGTCGTGGGCTCGCTCGTGGACAGCGTGCTGGGCGTGGTCATGCAAGCGAAGTACCGCTGTCCGAACGACGCTGAGGGAGGGCTTGTGGAAACGCCGCCGTGCGGGGCCCAGGCCGCGCTCGTGTCCGGCTACGCCTGGGTCACGAACGATGCCGTCAACCTCATGAGCGGCATCGCCGTCGTGCTGCTCGGCCTGCTCGTAGTGGTGTAGGCGGGCGCTGGCGGTCCGAGGGCGGGTGGATTTCGTCGGGTGGCTTCCGACGATCTGGGCGCGAAACGGCACCCATGACGATGTGCGAGCGCATTCGGCGGCGGCATCGCTTCGATGACGCGCAAAGGCCCAGGTGGTGAAAATCTCCCGGATGCTTCGTCGTCCGTTTGCCTCCTCGAGATTGTCATGGGTGCCGTTTCGCGCCCGGGAGTTCGGCGCGGGATGGTTGGACGTTCTGTGGCTTGCCGGTAACGGTTGGATGGAGTGCGCACGAGCTTCATAATCCTCGGGTATGTTCAGGAAGAGAGGGCCGGCGCAGGGCCGGCGTGAGAACGACGCGAGGAGGATAGGCGATGGCGCAGGAGGCGAACAGCAGAAAGGGAAAGTTGGGCGGGCTTTTCGACGACCTTTCGATAGCCCAGGTCGTTGCGGGTGCGCTTGCTGCGGTTACGTCCATGCTGCTAGCCTCGCAAATCGGAATCTACGGTTCGGCGATCGGCGTGGGCGTGGGCTCGGTGGTGTCGGCCGTGGCATCGCAGCTGTACAAGAAGTTCCTGCAGCGCTCAGCCGACAAGCTCAAGGAGATCCATCCGGGCGAGACGCTGGTGATGGGCTCGAAGGGTTCGGCGGGATCGAAGGACGGCGCGAGTGCAGGCGGAGGCGCGGGTGCCGCAGTCGGCGCGGGGTCGGTCGCGGGCTCGCACGCTGCGGCGACCGCGAAGCTCGATGCTGCCGAGACGACGGCGCTCCCGAAAGAAGCCGCGCGCGGCCGGGCGCCGCATGCGGACACCTCGCTCGCCGGCGGCACGGTGGTGCAGCGGGCGCGCGCCGAGCGCCAGCGCAAGAAGAAGTTCAAGCGCGGCGTGGTGATCGTGTCCATCGTGTCGGCGCTGCTGGCGGTGGCGGTATCCGCCTTCGTCATCGACTTCGTGTCGGCCGGCCAGGGCGTGGGCGCGAAAACCGAGCCTATCCTGCCGTCGCGCAGCCAGCCGGTCGACGACTCCCCGGCGGCTTCCAACGGCAAGGACGCTTCGACGGGATCTTCCTCGTCCGAGGAAAGCGACGCGTCCAAGGACGGCGCGAAGGATCAAGGCGAGAGCCAGTCGGACGGCAAGGGATCGTCGGGGTCGGGCTCCGGCTCGGGAACCGATTCCGGGTCGAATTCCGGGTCGTCGTCGGGCGACCGGGGATCGTCGAACTCGGGATCCGGCTCGGGGTCGACGGACTCGAGCGGCTCTTCCGGATCGAACGGCTCTTCCGGATCGAACGGCTCGTCGGGCGGCGGCAGCGGTTCGGGCGGCGGGAGCGGCAACCTGTCGGATTCGGGCGACGGATCGAGCGGCAGTTCCGGCAGCGGCTCCGGCAGCACGGGCGCGCCGACGGGCTCCAGCGGTGCGGCCGGCTCGACCGCGGGTTCGGGGACGGCCGGCTCTGCCGGAGCGGCGCAGCTGGCGGCGAATCCGCCTGCGGCTTCCGTCGCGTCCTGACGTCGCGACGCGGGGTATACTGAGCGGCATGACTTCAACCGCCTACAGCTTCGATGCCGCGCTCGACGAGGGAGGCTGCTTGCGCGTCCGCTTCGCTAAGGACGCACTGCGCCCGCACGCTCGGTTCTCGCAGGATGCGGGGTAGCGCGTGGAATTCGGCATCACCATACCCATGCAGCGCCATGTGGGCCTGCCGCGCCCGCCGTACGGCGAGGTGGACGACCTGCTGTTCTGCTGGGAGGCGCACCGCATAGCCCTGGGAGGTTGCGATATGCTGCTGCTGGCGAACGCGAGCAACCGCTTCGCCGCGTTCGCGTGCATGCAGCCCGGGGAGTGGCGCGACTGGGAGCGCTCGGCGGTGTCGGCGCTGCGCGCGTCGCTGGCGGCATGCGGCTTCGCCGAGGGTTCGATCGACGCGTACCTGTTCTTCGGCGGGATTCCGGTCGTGACGCGCACGCACGGCCGGCGCCCCGTGGCGTTCATGAACGTGCTGGTGGACAAGCTGCTGCCGCTGGCGCTTCCCCTTCCGTCCGACGAGGGCGAGCCGTTCCCGCACGAGCTGTGCCGCCTCGCCAACGAGCATATGGCGTGCAAGGCGGCCGGCTTCGAGGGTATCGGCCTGCCGGCCGAGCGCTTCGCGGCCGACCTCGCGCGTCTGGGAATCGGGCGGGCGCGGTAGGCGTTCCGTGCTGCCGCGCATCTTCGCCCTAAAAACACGCCACAGCGCGTGAGGCGTGTTTTCGAAGCGATGATGCGTCGACGCGCATCGCAGGCGCCATGCCGCCGCGACCGCCGTCGTTCGAAACGGACGGTTCGGACTCGGAAACCGACCGCTTCGGGCGACAATGCAGCGGGCTTCTCGCGCGGCCGATCCGGCGGCCGTGCTACCATGGTCGCCGACAGAAAGGACGCGCATGACGGCAACCGGCGACACCGCCACCTCGAAACTGGAACTGATCATGGGACGCGACGGCCTGGCGCGCCTCGCGGATTCCACCGTCATGGTGCTGGGCGTGGGCGGCGTGGGCTCGAACTGCGTCGAGGCGCTGGCGCGCGGCGGCGTGGGGCGGCTCATCGTGGTGGACCACGACGTGGTGCAGGCCAGCAACATCAACCGCCAGGCCATCGCGTTTCGCAGCACCATCGGCCGTAAGAAGGTGGACGTGGCGCGCGCGATGATCGCCGACATCAACCCCGAGGCGCAGGTGGAGGCGCTCGACCGGTTCGTGCTGGCCGAGGACGTGCCCGAATTCCTGGACGCCTACGCCGACAGGGTGGACTACGTGGTGGACGCCATCGACACGATCTCGGCGAAGCTGGCCGTCGCGCAGTACGCCGATGCGCACGGCGTGCGCCTCGTCAGCAGCATGGGAGCGGCCAACAAGCTGCGGCCCGAAGCTTTCCGGTTCGCCGACGTGTTCGACACGGTGAGCTGCCCGCTGTGCCGAATCATGCGCAAGGAGGCGCGCAAACGCGGCATCCGCCGCCTGCGAGTGCTGTACTCGTGCGAGCAGCCCGTGCCGGTGCCCGTGCGCGAGGGTGCGGAGCGCCGCGAGCGGTCGAACCTGGGCACCGCCTCGTTCGTGCCGCCCATCATGGGCCAGATGATCGCCGGCGAGGTGCTGTGCGCGCTCGCAGGCGTTGGCGCGCATGCGGGGGAGGAGCACGCATGATGTCCTGTCATCCTGAGCGCAGCGCGCAGCGCGGAGTCGAAGGATCCCGTGCGGCGTCAGCCAGCGCGCTGTTCGATCTGCACTGCCACCTGGACTTCGATCCCGACGTGCGGGTTGCTGCCCAGGAGCTGGCGGAGCTCGACATGGGCGCGTTCTCTACGACGGTGACGCCGGAGGGCTACGAGTGGGCGTGCGAGCTGCTGGAGCCGTTCGGCAACGTGCGCGTGGGGCTGGGCCTGCACCCGTGGTGGATCGCCGACGGCCGCTTGGGCTCGCAGGACGTGGCGCTGTTCGAGCGGTTGGCGAAGGACGAGCGCTTCATCGGGGAAGTCGGCCTCGACTTCGGCCGCGATCGCGCCGCGACGCGCGACATGCAGGTTGCGGCGTTCGAGCGCGTCGCGCGGGCGTGCGCGAGCGGCGGCAAGGTGCTGTCGATCCATGCCGTGAAGGCTGCGGGCGAGGCGCTCGACGTGCTTGAGCGCGCGGGCGCGCTCGCGGGAAACGCCTGCATCTTCCATTGGTTCTCGGGCACGTCCGATGAGCTGCAGCGCGCCGTCCGCGCCGGCTGCTTCTTCTCGATCAATCCGCGCATGCTGGCGTCGAAGCGCGGCCGTGCCTACGCCCAGGCCGTCCCGGCCGAGCGCCTGCTGCTGGAAACCGACGCCCCGTCCCAGCCGGGCGAGCGCTACGATGCGCCCGCCGAAGCCGCTCGGCTCGCCGCCATGCTCGAAGCCCTCGCCGACCTGCGTCGCACGCCCCGCGACGACCTTGCCGCTCGTATCGCGCGGACCGGCCGCGAGCTTTTGCGCTAGCTTTTCGTCACGGCCGGTCAACGGAGCTCCCACGAGCGCCGCGCCAGCCGCTCGCGACCGACGCCTCCTCCTATAGTGCCGGTAAGGATGCGAAACCGAAAGGAGGTCGTGCGATGGAGCTGGGAACGCTGCCCGAGTGGTTCACCGCGTGCGCCGAGGTGCTGGCGGTGTGCACCGCGCTGTTCCTGCCGCAGTACACGGCGTACCGCAACCGCAAGGCGAGCTACGACCGCATGCTCCGCGTGACGTCGGGGCTGCTGCGCGACCTGGCCGACGACTTGGAACGTTGCTGCGGGTGCGATGCCTTGCAACTCGAAAGCGCCAAGGAGCTGCAACTGTACCTGCGCGTCTCGTTCTACGCTTTGAGCGAGGCCAGGGAAATCGCGCTGCGCGCCGAAGTCGAGCGCCTCTATCGGCGCCTCGTCGCGCCGCACGCCGACCTGCCCGCCCTCCGCAAGGAGATCGCCGAGATCGAAGGAGGCGGCGGGAGATGATGGCCGGCACGGTGCACGACGTGGCTCTCGTGTTCGAGGGCGGCGGGATGCGCAACTCGTATTCGGCGGGCGCGATCAGCGTCATGCTGGAGCAAGGGCTGTTCTTCGACGACGTGTACGGATTGTCGGCGGGGGCGACGAATGCGATCGACTACGTCTCGCGTGACGCGCGCCGCAACGAAGCCTCGTTCACCGCATGTCTCGACGACCTCTTGTTTCGCTGGTGGGTGATGCTGTTCGTGGACGCCGACGGCGTCGGCGCGGCGCTGCACGGCGATGCGCGCGTCCTCTCAAGCTGCGCGCTGCCCTTCGACTTCGACGCCTTCCAAGCGAACCCAGCGCGCGCCACCTTGCAGGCCATCGACCGCGACACGGGCGAGACGGTCTGTTTCACGCGCGGCGATTTTCCTACCGAGCAGACGCTCATGGAGCGCGTCCGCGCCTCGACGAGCTATCCCATCGTGCTGCCGCCGACGGTCGTCGACGGGCGTGCGCTGTACGACGGCGGCATCGGACGAGGCGGCGGCATCATGGTGCCGCGCGCGATGGACGATGGGCTGAGCAGGTTCTTCGTCGTCTGCACGCGTCCGCGCGGCTTCCGCAGACCGCTCAAGCCCAACCGCTTCTACGACGCGTTCTTCTGGCGGCGTCCGCGCATGCGGGAGGCGCTGGACACCTGGAACCGGCGCTACGACGCCGAACTCGACCGGCTCGACCGACTCGAGGCCGAGGGCCGCGCCTACGTGTTCTACGCGAACGATCAGGGCGTGAAGAACACCGAGCGCGACGCGGAGAAGCTCGCCCGCAACTACGAGCGAGGCCGCATGCAGGCTTTATCCGAATTCGACAAGTGGGAGAGGTTTCTCTCAGGGCAGGGGGTTTGAGCTTTCGGTGTTGCCATGCGCACTAATTCAGAAGCCGATGTGCGGCAAAATCCAGGTTTTGGCACGACGGACTGGCGTGCGGCTCGACAACTCAAAACCCCACCTGGGGTTTTGTCGACGCGCGCAAGCGCGATGCCCTTCCGAAGGCTCGAACCGAACGCGCGGTGTGCCAAAACCTGGATTTTGCCGCACATAGCACTTTAAAGACGTGCACGCCCGCGGTGCGTCGACCCTTAGCGGAAATCCTCTTCGTCGGCGTGCTCCCAGCCGAACAGCGCGTCGCCCACGAGGCGGAACGAAAAGGGCAGCGGCGGCTGCACGTCGCCGTTGTCGATGCGCTCCGCGACGCCTTCGAGCTCCTCCAGGAGGTCGAAGAACGACAGCTCGTCGAGCGAAGGCATGCCCTGCGCCACCTCTTCCGGCGAGATCAGCAGGATCTGCAGCACGATGTCGAGATGGCCGTCGAGGCGAGCGTTGTTATCCAGCAGCGCCTCCACGTTGTCGCGCCCGAAGAACGACTTCTCGATGCAGTACCAGCCCACGGCCTCGGGCGCATCCTCGTCGTCCAGGTAGTTGCTGAGGATGATGCCGTTGTCCTCGAGGTCGTTCACGGTGAAGCACGACACGAGCGTCTCGGGAGTCACGAGCGGTTCGTCGTTCTCGTCAAGATCGCTCATCACGTATACGAGCTCGGCTGCCAGCCCGTCTGCGCCCACGTCGAGCGCCAGCCCGTAGCAGTAGCCGGGATTGGCCTTGCGCGTGCCCCAGTAGAGCTCGCCGTGGTGTTCGAGAAGCGTTTTGACGGTAGCGGCCATGAGGATCCCCTTCGCGCGACGTGCTTGATCGGATCAGTCGAGTATAGAGCATCGTGGCGAGCGGTGGTACGATGGTCGGCGACTGAAAGGAAAACGACATGCCGATCATCCACCTCGAAGACCTCGACGACCCGCGGCTCGCCGCGTACTCGGGCATGACCGACGCGCAGTTGCGCGATTGCCCCGACAGCACGCACGGCCTGTTCATCGGTGAGTCGCGCAAGGTGATCGAGCGCGCGCTGGCCGCCGGGGTGCGGATGCGCTCGCTGTTCATGGAGGAGAAGTGGCTCGATCAGACGATGCCACTCGTCGATTCGCTGTTGGACGGCGATCCCGACTTTCCCGTGCTCGTGGCCACGCGCGAGCAGTTCCGCGCCCTGACCGGCTACGAGGTGACGCGCGGCGCGCTGGCCGCGTTCGAGCGCCCGCCCTTGCCTCGCGTGGAGGATCTGCTGGCGAGCGCGCGCCGAGTGGCTGTGTTGGAGGACGTGACGAACTACACGAACATCGGCGCCGTGTTCCGCTCGGCGGCGGCGCTGGGCATCGACGCGGTGCTGGTTACGCCGTCGTGCCACGACCCGCTGTACCGTCGCGCCGCGCGCGTGTCGATGGGGACGGTGTTCCAGGTGCCGTGGACGCGCATCGGAAGCGAGCGCGCCTGGGCGGCCGAGGGCGTGCCGCTTCTGCGCTCGCTGGGCTTCTCGACGGCCGCGCTCGCGCTGTCGGACGAGGCGATCTTCCTGCACGACGAGCGCCTGCGCGGCTGCGACAAGCTGGCGCTGGTGCTAGGCACCGAAGGCGACGGCCTCGCGCCCTCGACGATCGCGAACTGCGACTACACGGTGAAGATCCCCATGGACCACGACGTGGACTCCCTCAACGTGGCGGCGGCCAGCGCCGTGGCCTTCTGGGAGCTCCGCACGAAGTGGCGCGATTGAGCGCCGTCTACTCCAAATCCAACCCGTCGATCACTTCCCGGAGCGTGCTCGCCGACTCGTGCAGGCGCGCCAGTTCGTCGTCGGACAGCGGGGCCGGCACCTGGTACTCGATGCCGTTCTTGCCGACCACAGCCGGCATCGACAGCACCACGTCGTGCAGGCCGTGCACGCCGTTCTGGAAGTTCGACACGGGCAGGATGGGCTTCTCGTCGCGCACGATGGCCTCGCAGATGCGTTTCACCGACATGGCGATGCCGTAGTAGGTGGCCTTCTTCTTCGCGATGATCTCGTAGGCGCTGTTCTTCACGTCCTCGGCGATGCGCTGCATCGACTCGTCGTGTTCGAAATGGCCGCGCAGCTCGCAGAAGTCGTTCACCGGGATGCCCGAGATGTTCGCCGTGCTCCATGCCGCGATCTCGCTGTCGCCGTGCTCGCCGATGATGCGCGCGTGCACGTTGCGCGGGTCCACGCCGAGGTGCTCGCCCAGGATGTACTTGAAGCGCGCGGTGTCCAGCACCGTGCCCGATCCGATGACGCGGTTCTCGGGCATGCCCGACAGCTTCAGCGCCACGTGCGTGAGGATGTCCACCGGGTTCGACACCACCAGCAAGATGCCCTGGTAGTCGCGATGGGCGATTTCGGGGATGATGGACTTGAAGATGCTCACGTTCTTATGCACGAGGTCCAGGCGCGTTTCGCCGGGTTGCTGGTTCGCGCCGGCCGTGACGATGATGATGGCCGCATCGGCCGCGTCGTCGTAGTCGCCCGCGTAGATGTTCATGGGGCCGGCGAAGGGCATGCCGTGCGCGATGTCGAGCGCTTCGCCCTCGGCGCGGTCGCGGTCGACGTCGATGAGCACCATCTCGGTGAACAGCTCGCTCTGCATCAACGCGAACGCGGTTGCCGAACCCACGAATCCGCACCCTACGATGGCCACTTTCCGATCGTTGATAACGCGCTGCATACGCTTCCTTCCGTCGACATGTTCGAGTGAGAACCTACTGCATCCCGGCGAACCCGTCAAGGTCGTTCATCGATTGTCTGTACCGAAAAAAGGATAGGGCGGCTATACTGAGAGCGTGGCAGGCAAGCTGCACCGTCGTCGCCAAGGAGGGGCCATGGCCATCAATCGTCAGAAGCTCAAGCTGCTGTACCTCATGCGGATGCTCGAGGAGGAGACCGATGCCGAACGCGGCCTCACGATGGCGCAGATCATCGGGAAGCTGGAAGCGCTGGGCATCTCGGCCGAGCGCAAGTCCATCTACCGCGACATCGAGGCGCTGCGCGAGTTCGGCGTGGACGTGCGCACCTACCAGCGCGCGCCGGTGGAGTACGCCGTGGAGCACCGCGCGTTCGCGTTCGCCGAGCTGCAGCTGCTGGTGGACGCGGTGCAGAGCTCCCGCTTCCTCACGCAGCGTAAAAGCGACGCGCTGGTGGAGGGCGTGAAGCAGCTGGCCTCGCGGCGGCAGCGCGCGCTGCTGGACAAGCGCGTGCACGTGGAAGGCCGCATCAAGATGCAGAACGAGTCGGTGTTCGGCAGCGTCGACCGCATCCAGGAGGCCATCGCGCTCAAGCGCCGGATCTCGTTCGTCTACTTCAAGTACGATGCGGCGAAACGCAAGGCGCTGCAGCATAACGGCGAGCGCTACATCGAGACGCCCGTGCAGCTCGTGTACGCGGAAGGCTACTACTACCTGGTCGTGTTCAACGAGAAGCACGACGATTTCGCGAACTACCGCGTGGACCGCATGGACCGCATCGAGGTGCTGGACGAGCCCGCGCTCAAAAACGAGCGCATCGCCACGTTCGACGCGCGCGAGCTGGAAAGCCGCGCGTTCGGCATGTACAGCGGCGAGCCGGTGGCGGCCACGCTGCTGGTGGACGAGGAGGTCATGGGCGCGGTCATCGACCGGTTCGGCAAGGACGTGGAGTCGGTGCCGACGGGGGAGAGGCGGGCGCGCGTGTACGCGACGGTGATGAAGAGCCCCGTGCTGTTCGGGTGGCTGGCTCAGTTCGGCGGCCGCGTTCGCATCGAGAAGCCGACCGCGCTGGCGCAGGAGTACCGCGCCTACCTTGAGGACATCGTCGCCGCGTACGAGTAGGACGCCGCCGTTCCAGCGCCTCGGCTGTCCGCGCGCCTCACACCGCCTGCGGCATCGCCTCTTCGTCGTGCTCGCAGGCGGGTCGGCCGCCGCCGACGACCAGTCGGCCTCCGTCGTCGAGGACGATCTCCAGTTCCACGAGCAACCCGTTCTCGTCGGTGCAGAACACAAGATCGCTCACCTGCCGTCCGATGGCGTACGAGCAGGGGCGCAGGCTCTTCCAGCGCAGTCCCGCTACGGGCGCGTCGGTTTCCAAGCTGCCGACGTGCAGCGCGATGTGCGGCCCCCGCATCACGAACACGGCGAGGTCGCAGCCTTCGAACCGCAGGACGGTAGGCGCGCCGGGCAGGTAGGCGCGGGCGCGTTCGTCGAACAGGGCGAGCACGTCTGCCACGTACGATCCGACGGCGCAGCGCGCCTGCCTTCGGTTGGCTCGTGCGAGGCCGCGCGGGTCGTCGAACCATCGCTGGTACAGGTTCGCGAACGCCGCGGCCGCGTCGACGGGGGCGAAAAGGGACGTTTGGTCGGCTTGTCTTGCATGCATGGGACTCTCCTTTGCTCTCTTGTTGCGTATGGTACACGTTCGGCGGTTCAAGCCTGTCCTTTCTGTGGGACAGCTGCCGATCGTTCGGTCCGCATGACCCGTCTGCGCCGCTCGCTGCCCGTGTGCCTTCTCCGCGCCTTGCGCGCGCGGCCGCCGCAAGGCGCGTCGTTTGCGTTAGAATGACGCACGGGAAACACGTTGGAGACGCTCGTCGGTTTCGAGCCGATAATGGATGGAGAGCCAGTGGCCAAGCTATCGATTGCGCCGCGGTCGCGCGACGATGCGCGGATTGCCGCGCACCTGGACACCTTCGCGCGCCGTGTCGAGGCGACGCCGCCGGGCATGTGCCCGCTGGCCGTGCAGCTGACCATGCTGCAGGCAAGCGGCGCGCAGACCTGCGGAAAGTGCGTTCCGTGTCGCGACGGCATCCCGCAGCTGGCGGCGATGCTCAAACGCGTGGTGGACTGCGACGCCGACGAGGGCGTACTGGAGGGCCTGCGCGCGCTGGCCGAGATGATCCGCGACACGTCGGATTGCGCCATCGGCTACGAGGCCGCCCGCAGCGTGCTGGAGGGTCTCGATACGTTCGCCGACGAGTATGCCAGCCACGTGCACGTCCGCGTTTGCCAGGCCGGCGTCGGCCAGACGGTTCCCTGCGAGACGCTGTGTCCCGCGCACGTGGACGTGCCCGCCTACATCGCGCTCACGGCGGCGGGCGACTACGCCGGTGCCGTCAACATGGTGCGCAAGGATAACCCGTTTCCCACGGCTTGCGCGTTCGTGTGCGAGCATCCTTGCGAGACGCGGTGCCGCCGCACGCTCATCGATGCGCCCATCAACATCCGCGGGATCAAGAAGTTCGCGGTCGACCAGATGCCAGCCGACCAGGTGGCGCCCCCGCCGCGCAGCGTGGACACCGCGCGCACCGTCGCCGTCATCGGCGGCGGGCCCAGCGGGCTCACCTGCGCGTACTTCCTCGCGCTCATGGGGCACCGCGTGACGGTGTTCGAGGAACGCGCCCAGCTGGGCGGCATGCTGCGCTACGGCATCCCCGCGTACCGCTTTCCGCGCGAGCGCTTGGACGAGGACATCCGCGGCATTCTGAACGCCGGCACCATCACGGCCCGCTGCGGCGAAGCGGTGGGCGCGCATGAAATGGCCGAGATAGCCGACACGTACCATGCGGTGTACGTCTCCATCGGCGCGCAGACGGGCAAGTCGCTGCGCATCGACGGCGTGGATGCCGAAGGCGTCGTCTCGGCAGTGGATTTGCTGGGGGCCATCGGCGATGGCGACTATCCCGACTTCACGGGCAAGCGCGTGGTGGTGGTGGGCGGCGGCAACGTCGCCATGGACTGCGCGCGCACGTCGGTGCGCGCCGGGGCCGACGAGGTCTCGGTGGTGTACCGGCGCCGCAAGGACGACATGACGGCGCTGCCGGCTGAGGTGGAGAGCGCCATCGCCGAGGGCGTGGAGATGATCGTGCTGGAGGCGCCCGCCAGCATCGAGGTGGACGAGCGCGGACATTGCACGGCGCTCATCACGCAGCCGCAGATGATCGGTCCCGTGCGCGGCGGCCGTCCGGCGCCGATGGCGGCCGACAAGCCGACGCGCCGCATAGAAGCCGACATCATCCTCATCGCCGTGGGGCAAGATGTGGTGTCGGGCCCGTTCGAGGAGTTCGGCATGAGCACCACCTGGGGTTGCTTCAATGCCGACGATCATCTTGCGGCCGAAGGGTACGACCATGTGTTCGTGGGCGGCGACTGCCAGACCGGCCCCTCCACGGTGATCCGCGCCATCGGGGCGGGGAAGGTTGCCGCGCGCAATATCGACGAGTTCTTGGGATACCATCACAAGCTGCCGTGCGACATCGACGTGCCCGAACCGTTGCAGAACGACCGCACGCCCAAGGGGCGCGTGGAGATAACCGAGCGTCCCGCGCGCGAGCGGCGGCTCGATTTCGATGGCGTCGAGAACGGAATGAGCCGCGAAGAGGTCGTGCAGGAGTGCGGGCGCTGCCTGCGCTGCGATCGTTTCGGCTGCGGCGTTATGGAAGGAGGCAGGCACCAGTATGCCTAGCATCACGATAGACGGGATCGCCCTCGACGTTGCCGAAGGGTCCACCATCCTCGATGCCGCGCGCGTTGCCGGCATCCGCATCCCCACGCTGTGCTTCCTGAAAGAGCGCAGCGCCATCGCCTCGTGCCGCGTGTGCGTCGTGGACGTGGAAGGGTTCGACCAACCGGTTCCCTCGTGCGCTACGTCCGTGCAAGACGGCATGAAGGTGACCACCTCCTCGCCGCGCGTCGAGGCGTACCGACGCATCGCGCTGGAGCTCATCATTGCCGATCACGGCCTTGACTCCACGAACTACTGCTTCTCGTGCGACAAGAACGGCGCCTGCGAGCTGCAGGCCGTTTGCCGCGAATACGGCGTGTTGGAGTCGCCCTACGAGGTCGCGCAGAAGCGCGAACCGGTGCGCGACGAGAACCCGTTCCTCTCCTACGATCCGAACCTGTGCATCCGCTGTCAGCGCTGCGTGGGCGCCTGCAACGACGCCGCGCGCAACCATTCGCTGCATGCGGCGAAGCGCGGCGTGCGCACGCTGATCGAGGCGCCGTTCGGCGCGAGCTGGCGCGCCACCGACTGCGAGTCGTGCGGCACCTGCGCGCAGGCGTGCCCCACCGGCGCGCTCACCGAGAAGCGCCGAGCGGCGTATCGCTCGTGGGAGACCGGGCGCGTGCGCACCACATGCCCGCATTGCGGCGTGGGCTGTCAACTGGACCTCGTGGTGAAGGACGGCGCCATCGTGGATGCCGAAGCGGCGCCCGGTCCGTCGAACCAAGGGCTTCTGTGCGTGAAGGGACGCTCGGCAAGCTTCGATTTCGTCGACGCGCCCGACCGCATCCGCACGCCGCTCGTAAAGAATCGCGAGACGGGCGAGTTCGAGCCTGCTACCTGGGACGAAGCGCTCGACCTCGTGGCGAGGCGCTTCACCGAGCTGCGCGATGCCCACGGCGGCGAGTCGCTGGCGGCGTTTGCGTGCTCGCGTTCCACGAATGAGGACATCTACCTGTTCCAGAAGATGGCGCGCATCGTGCTCCAAACGAACAACGTGGACTGTTGCGCGCGTGTTTGACACGCCCCCACGGTCGCCGGTCTGGCGACCATGCTTGGTTCCGGCGCGATGACGAACTCCATCGAAGACGTCACGCGCAAGGCGGAGGTCATCATGCTCGTGGGGTCGAACCCCGAGGAGGCGCACCCCGTCATCGGCATGCAGATCCGCGCGGCGGTCGAACGCGGCTGCCGGCTCATCGTGGTCGACCCGCGCGATATCGGGCTGGCCGCGCATGCCGACATCCATTTGAAGCTGAGGCCGGGAACGAACGTCGCGTTCGCAAACGGCATCGTGAACTACCTGATCCAGCACGAGCTGTACGACGAGGACTTCGTGCGCGAGCGCACCGAGGGCTTCGAGATCTTGGCCGCGACGGTGCGCGACTATACGCCCGAGCTGGTGGAGGATATCTGCGGCATCGATCGGCGCGATCTCGTGGCCGCGGCGAAGATGTACGCGGCGGCCGATGCGGCTGCCATCATGTACTGCCTCGGCGTGACGGAGCATTCCACGGGAACCGACGGCGTCATGGCGCTGTCGAACATCGCGATGATCTCCGGCAACCTGGGCAAGCCGGGCGGCGGCGTGAACCCGCTGCGCGGCCAGAACAACGTGCAGGGCGCTTGCGACATGGGCGCCGGTCCCGACGATCTGCCCGGCTACCAGAAGGTGGCCGACCCCGAGGTGGTGCGCCGCTTCGAAAAGGCGTGGGGGGTTGCGCTCCCGCGTGCGCGCGGCATTAAGGCGACTGAATGCTTCCCGGCCATGATCGAGGGCGGCATCAAGGGCCTGTTCCTGTTCGGCGAGGATCCCGTGCGCACCGACCCCGACACCCACCACGTGATCCGCTCGCTCGAGGCGCTCGAGTTCTTCGTGGTGGACGACCTGTTCATGACCGAGACGGCCAAGTACGCCGACGTCATCCTGCCCGGGCGCAGCTACGCCGAGAAGGAGGGCACGTTCACGAACACCGAGCGGCGCGTCCAGCGCGTGCGCAAAGCCGTGGGCGGGCCTGAGGGCGCGTGGCTCGACACCGACATCTTCACCGAGGTCATGAACCGCATGGGCTATGCGCAGCCGCGTCTGAGCGCGGCCGAGGTCATGGATGAGATCGCCTCGGTCACGCCCACGTACGGCGGCATGAGCCATGCGCGCCTCGACGGCGACGAGACGGCCGGCCGCGGCTTGCAGTGGCCGTGCCCAAGCGCCGAGCATCCCGGCACGCCCATCCTGCACATGGGCGAGTTCGCCCAGGGGCTGGGCGCGTTCTCCACACCCGACTACCAGCCGTCCGCCGAGCTGCCCGATGCGGAGTATCCGCTGGTCATGATGACGGGCCGCATCCTGTACCAGTACAACGCCTGCGCCATGACCGCTCGCACCGACGGCGTGAACGAGATAGCGAACCGCTCGTTCATCGAGCTGAACACGTGCGATGCCGAGGCTCTCGGCATCGCCGACGGGGACATCGTGCGCGTCTCGTCGCGCCGCGGCTCCATCGAGTCCGTCGCGCATGTGTCCGAGAAGACGTCGCCGGGACATACGTGGATGCCGTTCCATTTCCAAGACGGCAACAGTAACTGGCTCACCATAGCCGCTCTCGACCGCGTGTCGAAGGCCCCCGAATACAAGGTGTGCGCCGTGAAGGTGGAGAAGGCGTAGGCTGTTGGGGGAGGGGCGCCCGTCGCGTCCCTCCCGTTTCATTTCCAATTCGTTTCAACGACGTGGGGCTTTGTTGTAGTTGACTTGCGTGCGTTGACGATTCGGGTTGCGCCTGTGCATCATTAACGAGTACTTTTCGAGACATCACGGTGAGGAGCACGCATGACGAAAACGCGCGTCGGCATATTCGGATACGGCAACCTCGGGCGCGGCGTGGAGCTGGCCTGCAGGCAGAACGACGACATGGAGCTGGTGGCGCTGTTCACGCGCCGCGACCCGGCGACGGTGAAACCACTGACGGAAGGCGTGCCGGTGTTCGCTGCTGACGAAATGGCATCGCATCGGGACAATATCGACGTGCTCGTCCTATGCGGCGGCAGCGCGAACGACCTGCCGGAGCAGACGCCCGCATGCGCGAACCTGTTCAACGTAGTCGACTCGTTCGATACCCATGCGAACATCCCCGCCCATTTCGCCAAGGTGGATGCCGCTGCGCAGGAGAGCGGCAATGTGGCCGTCATCTCGGCGGGCTGGGATCCAGGCATGTTCTCCATCGCTCGTCTGTACGCTTCCAGCGTGCTGCCCGAGGGCGAGGACTACACGTTCTGGGGCCGCGGCGTCTCGCAGGGTCACAGCGACGCCATTCGTCGCATCGAGGGCGTGGCCGATGCGCGCCAGTACACCGTGCCCGTCGCCTCGGCGCTCGAAGCCGTGCGCAACGGCGAGAAGCCGCAGCTGACCACGCGTCAGAAGCACACGCGCGAGTGCTTCGTCGTGGCCGAGGAAGGTGCCGACCTGGCGGCTATCGAGAAGGCCATCGTCGAGATGCCGAACTACTTCGCCGACTATGACACCACGGTGACGTTCATCTCGCAGGAGGAGCTCGACCGCGATCATGCCGGCATCCCGCATGGCGGCTCCGTGTTCCGCTCGGGCGTGACCGGCGAAAACGGCGAGCACACCCACGTGGTGGAGTACTCGCTCAAGCTGGACTCCAACCCCGAGTTCACCGGCAGCGTGCTAGTTGCCTGTGCCCGTGCCGCGCATCGTCTGAGTCGTGAGGGTGTCGTCGGCTGCAAGACGATGTTCGACATCGCTCCGGCCTATCTCTCCGCCAAGAGCGGAGAGGACTTGCGCGCCGAGATGTTGTAGGGCGTTCTCGACCCGATGCGTCGAAGGCCTCGCTGCGCCCGCGGCGAGGCCTTCTTCATGCTAGATCAAAACGCCGTTGCAGTGGTCGATTTCGTGCTGGATGATCTGGGCGGTGAAGCCGGTGAATGTTTTGACGCGCGGCTTCATGGCGAGATCCTGGTAGCTCACCTTGATGGTGCGGTAGCGCGTCGCGGGTCGCGTGCCCGCAAGCGACAGGCAGCCTTCTTCCGTTTCGTAGGCGCCTGCGCGCGAGACGATCTCGGGGTTCAGCATGGCCAGGTATGCACCTTCGTTGTCGAAGGCGATGATGCGTTTGACTTCGCCGATCATGTTCGCCGCCATGCCGACGCACGAATGGCGGTGCGCCGCAAGCGTGTCCAGAAGATCCTGCGCGATGGGCAGATCGGCTTCGGTAGCCGCCGTTGAAGGCTGTTGCAGAACCAGCTCGTTTCTCATGATGGGACGAATCATCGCGAAGGCCTTTCCACGTGACGAGCCTTTGCCGTTTGGCATGACGAGGCTCGCGCTCCTGCACTCTCTTGGTATAGTGTACGTGAAATCGACGGAGAGGAGGCGCATATCGTGGATGCAGTCGCATTCATGCGCGGCAACAGGGCGTACTTCGAGGATTTCATGACGAGAAGCACCTACCATTCGAACGCCATCGAAGGCAGCACGCTTTCGTACGCCGAAACGTACGCAATCCTCTGGAACGATAATTCTTTGCAGGTAACGGCTACTGCGAGAGAACTGTACGAGGCAATCAACCACAAATACGCGCTGAGCCTGGCGCTTGAGGAAATGCAAGTGACCTTGAGCGAGCGGCTCGTCAAGAGGATTGCGCAGGCTATCAACAAGAACATCAACGAAATCGGCGGCTATCGAACGATCTCGGTGCTCATTCGCGGCGCAGAGCACATTCCGCCGAAGCCGAACCAGGTGAACCAGCTCATGATGCAATTGGTTCACGAGTACAACCATGCCGACGACGTAGACCCGTATCTGCGCGAGGCGCGTTTCCATATCCGGTTCGAGCGCGTCCATCCCTTCGAGGACGGCAATGGACGCACGGGTAGGATACTCGTCAACCGTGGTCTTTTGCAGGCGGGGTTGGCTCCCGTCGTCGTTCCGTTCGAGCGCCGCGCTGAATATCTTGCGATGCTCGCCGACGGCGATTCGGATGGGCTCGCCGAGATGCTCCGATCGCTTTCCCATAGCGAGGAAGAGCGGATCGCAGCGTTTGCCGAGGCCGCTCAGGAATAGATCGCCGCGGCCAGAGCGGCGAGGGCGAACAGGATCCCGAACGTTGCCGCGACGGCGCGTTCCTTTCCGGCGAGATCGAAGCCGATGCCGCGCATGCCGTCGAGCGGGCTGGCCTTCGCGTGGGCCGGGTGCGGCTCCTCGCGCAGCAGGCCGCCGGGGATGACCCGGATCTCGACGGCGCGATTCGGGCGCGCGTGGGCTCCGCGCGTCTGCCGGGGTTGGGGCTGGGATGCGAGGGCTGCATTGCTCATGGGACTCTCCTTCGTCGGCGCTTCGTTCGTATGCTGCGAAGGATACCGGAAACGCGCGGGGAGTGAGTACCACTATCGGGACAAGCGAACCTCCGACGGAAATCAGTCGCGTACTGTGAAACGGTGCAGGTCGAAACAGTCGCGCAGCCCGGTTCTATCGCATGGATGGTACAATGCGATTGTTCCGATAGGTTGATCAGGACGATCCGCGACCGAGGAGTTCTTCCATGATTCTCACGTACGAGCAGGCCGACCGGTTCTATACGCTCATCAACGCGCTGCTTGGGTACGCCAACGAGCGCTTCGAGGTGGTTCGCGAGCTTCCCCTCCCCATCGTCGATCTCGAATCCCAATCCAAGGCTGCCCTCGTGGCCGAGACGCTGTGGGATAGCGTCGGGATCATTGACGACTTCGTCCGCGAGAACCCCTTCGACCTGCCGAAGCGCTTCCTTGACACCGCTCTTGCGTGGAAGGATGCGTTGACGGGTTCGTTCGTGTTCGCGGGGCACGAGGATGGGCGCGCCTTGCTCATGGGCGACGAGGACGTGTTCGCGGTTGCCGGGATACAGTTGGAGCCGAGCGAGTTGCTGAGCGAGTGGCCCGACGTGGTGCGCACCACGTTGCTGCCGTTCGACGATCTGATCGTCTACGACGGCATGTTGAACGTGCTCGGCATTGAGTTCGGCCCCGAGGTCGCTGCTTCCGCCCAGGCGGATTTCAAGGAACGCCGCGCCAAGGGCCTCGTGCGCACCGCTGCGGACTTCGTCGCGCGCTCGCGCGCCCTCAACGAGGCCGGTCGCAACCGCGCCGTCGAGCGTCTCTTGGCCGACGCCGAGCGCGACGCGCGTATCGCCGCCTTCGGGGAGCAGCTTCCCCCGGGCTTCCATCGCGGCGCGCTCGCGGGGCTTACGGAGGCCGAACGCGCTGCGGCCTTCGACGAGCGCTTCGACGCGTGGGATGAGGGGCGCTTCGAGCAGAAGGAGGCCATCCTGCGGGAGCGTGCCCTGGACCGCGAGCCGGCCGGCACGCTCGAGGCGTGCCTGGGGCTGTACACGAAGACGGAGCTCGAAGGCGTCGGTCGGCTGCTCGGCCTCAAGGGACTCTCCAAGCTGCGCAAGGCCGAGCTGGCCCGCGCCGTCGCGGAGAGCGTCCCCTCGTCGTCCGACCTGCTGCGCGATATGCTGGCCGCGTGCTCCCCGGGCGCTTTCAGGACGGCCAAGGAGCTGGCGTGCGAGGGAGCCGTGTCGTTCGGCGCCGAAGATGTGAGCAGACGCCTGTACCTGACGCCCCTCATGCCATACACGTTCCTGTTTTGGCAGGGAGGGCGCTTCACGGCCTTCGCCCCGGAGCAGACCAAGTGCATGCTCGCAGACGTCGACTTCGAGGAGATCGAACGGGTGCGGGTCCGGAACGAAGAGGTGGTGACGTGCGCTGAGGCGTGCACCACCTTCTACGGTGTCGTCTCGCTCGACGATGCCTACCTTCGCTACCGGGAGGCCTGTTCCGATCCTGTGACGCGCCGGCGGTTCGTCGAGCTGATCGAAGTTGAGGCTTCCTTCTTCGAGTGCGGGTTCGAGCTGTGGGAGTGCGACGGGGTGGATCACCTGGTTCACTATGCCATCGGCAACGATTACGCGGCTTCCGAGTACGCCCGTCTGCACGCCCCCGACTTCCTGGACGATCTGACGAGTCTCGCGGACGAGGTCGTAGACGAGGGCTTGATCGAGAAAGCCCTCCACCGGATGGGGGAGGGCCTCGGCTCCGAATGGGAGGAACTTGACGGCTACCGGCGTTTCCTGTTGGAGGAGCACGCGAAAAACCCGCCGCGCCCGTTCGAGCCCTCCATGCTGCAGCGCGACGCGATCGGCGCGCTGTTCGAGCTGTCCACCGTGGTGCAGCTGCGGAACTTCCTGGATGCCCGCGTCCCCGACGGTGAGGACGACTTCTTCTTCGCGGACCGCGTAGTCGAGGCTCTGGTCATGGGTGCGATGGAGGGCGCAGGAATCCAAGATTTGTTTGCCTACGTGCGCGAGCTGGGCCTTGACGCGTGCTGCGAGGACGAGGAACGGCTGCCCAAGCTGATCACGAACGTGTACAACTCGCTGCCCTCGTGGGAGAACAACGGCTGGTCGCCGCAGGAGCTGCTGGAGCGTATGGCCGGCAAGAAGGTGTTCTACAACGAGAGGGGCGACGTCATGAAGGTCGGCCGCAACGACCCTTGCCCTTGCGGCAGCGGCAAGAAGTACAAGAAGTGCTGCGGAAGGTAGACGCCCCTCGGGGTTATTCCTTGCCGGTCCAGCAGTACGTGCACACCTTCTCGGGATCGATGCCGATGGCTTCCAGCATGCCGTCGAGCGACTGGTAGCCTAGCGAATCGAAGCCCATCTGCTCGCAGATGGATTTCAACATGCACTTGCCGCGCTCGGTGGAGCCGTCGGCGTACTCGTCGAGGTGCTGCACGCCCTCCTCGCCTTCCAGCTGGTCCACCATGCGGCGTGCGAGCAGCTCCATGTCGGAACGGCTGCTGGAGAAGCTCAGGTACTTGCAGCTGAACATGATGGGCGGGCAGGCCGAGCGCATATGCACTTCTTCTGCGCCGCACTTGTACAGGAAGTCCACCGTCTCGTTCAGCTGCGTGCCGCGCACGATGGAATCGTCCACGAACAGCAGCTTCTTCTCGTTGATGAGCTCGGGGATGTGTATTTGCTTCATCTTCGCCACGCGGTTGCGCACTTCCTGGTTGCTCGGCATGAACGAGCGCGCCCACGTGGGCGTGTACTTGATGAACGGGCGGGCGAAGGGGGTTTTGCATTCGGTGGCGTAACCGATTGCGTGCGGCACGCCCGAGTCGGGCACGCCGGCCACGTAGTCGAGCTCGGGCGCGCCGCCCGCCGCGGCCTCGTCGCGCGCCATGATGGCGCCGTTGCGATAGCGCATGACCTCGACGTTCACGCCTTCGTAATTCGAGTTCGGATAGCCGTAGTACACCCACAAAAACGCGCAGATCTTCATCTTGTCGCCGGCGGGGGAGATGGTGCGGTACTCGTCGGGGTTCACCAGCACGATCTCGCCGGGGCCCAGCTCGTACTCGTCGCGGTAGCCCAGCTTGTGGTAGGCGAACGATTCGAACGAGATGCAGAAGCCGTCGTCGCTCTTGCCGATGAGCACGGGCAGGCGGCCAACCTTGTCGCGCGCGGCGATGATCTGGCCGTCCTGGGTGATGATGAGCAGCGTGAGCGACCCGTCGATGGATTCCTGTGCGTGCTTGATGCCCGAAACGAAGTCGTCTTTCTGGTTGATGAGCGCGGCGACGAGCTCCGTGGTGTTCACCTTGCCCGAGCTCATGGCCATGAACTGCCGGCCGCCGCTGGCGAAGTTCTTCTCCACCAGCTCCTCGGCGTTGTTGATGGCGCCCACCGTGGTGATGCCGAACGTGCCCAGGTGCGAGCGCACCAGCAGCGGCTGCGGGTCGGTGTCGCTGATGCAGCCGATGCCGCTGCAACCGTGGAAGCCCTGCAGGTCGTCTTCGAAGCGCGTGCGGAACGGCGTGTTCTCGATCGAGTGGATCTCGCGTTGGAAGCATCCTTCCTCCGCATCGTGGAAGATCATGCCTGCGCATTTCGTTCCCAGGTGGGAGTGGTAGTCCACGCCGAAGAACACGTCCAGCACCACGTCGTGATGCGCCGCCGCCCCAAAGAATCCGCCCATTGCTTGCCTTTCGTTGTGCCTGCCGCTAATCCGTGCCAACAAAAATATCAGTATACGGCTACCGCCGGTCCGAAGGAACGCTGAGCGGCCACGATCCGCGTTTTCTGCACGAGTTCGCGCCTCGTGGCGAAGCGTTTTCCCTCTTCGGCTAGCTCTTCTTGTCCGGAACGATGAAGATGAACACGAGCGAGCTGATCAGCAGCAGGAACGGGTAGAACAGAAACGGGATGATCTGGAACGCCGACACCGCGAAGCCAAGCTCCGTGGCGGCCGAGATGGCCACGAGCATCTGGGCGCCGTAGGGCAGGATGCCTTGGAAAACGCACGAGAACGTGTCCAAAAGCGATGCCGTCTTGCGCTTCGAGATGCCGTACGTCTTCGCCATATCGGCGGCGATGGGGTTCGAGATGACGATGGCCACGGTGTTGTTCGCGGTGGCGATGTCCATGGCACCCACCAGCAAGCCCATGCCCAGCTGACCGCCTTTCTTGCTTTTGAACAGGCTTTTGATGCCGTTCAACAGCGCCACGAACCCGCCGTACTCGCGGATGAGCGCGCAGATGGCCGACACCAGCAGCGCCACCATCGTGGTCTCGAACATGCCTGCGGCACCCGAGCCCATGTTGGCCAGCAGGTCGGTGGCGGCAGTGGCACCCGTGGCCACCATGATGATAGAGCCCGACAGAATGCCCAGCAACAGCACAACGAACACGTTCACGCCGATGATGCCGCCAACGAGCACGATGAGGTAGGGGATGAGCTGGATCAGGTCGTACTCGTGAACGACGCTGCCGCCGAGGTCGGCGCCGAACGACAGAGCGAGGATGATGACGAGCGATACGATGGCCGCGGGTAGGGCGATCTTGAAGTTCTCGCGGAACTTGTCCTTCATCTGGCAGCCTTGGCCTTGGCAGGCTGCGATGGTGGTGTCGGAGATGAACGAGAGGTTGTCGCCGAACATGGCGCCGCCCATGACGCTGGCCACGCACAGCGGCAGGCTGAAGCCGGACGCGGACGACACCGCCACGGCGATGGGCGTGATCAGCGTGATGGTACCCACCGACGTGCCCATCGACAGCGACACGAAGCAGCTCACCACGAACAGCACCGCTACGGCGAACTGCACGGGAACGACGGAAAGCAGCAGGTAGGCCACGCTTTCGGCGCTGTCGCGGCCTACGGTGCCCACGAAGATGCCGGCCACCATGAAGATGAGCACCATGGTGACGATGGTCTTGTCTCCCATGCCGCGGCCCATGATGGTAAGCTTGTCATCGAAGGGCAGCTTTCGGTTTTGGAAGCACGCCACCAGAAGCGCGACGAGGAAAATCACCACGACGGGGATGTTGTAGAAGCCCATGGGAATGCCCATGCCGTACTCGAACAAGATGCCCAGTCCCAGATACAGCACCAAAAACACCCCGATCGGAAGCAGCGCCTTGACGTTGCCCTTCTTGACGGTCTCGGTGGTTTTCTCCTCCATATTCGTCCCTTCTTGCCTTCGTCTTCGTTGCGGTGTTCCATCATACCGTAAGGTGCGGGCAATAGAGGGCAAGGCGCGCGTTTCGAGTGCTACACTGTGGCGAGAGCGGTCGAATGGAGGAAAGCGACGGTATGAAGAAGATACTGCTGGTGGCGACGGGCGGCACCATCGCATCGGTCGAGGATGGGCGCGGCTTGGCGCCGGCGCTGGGCGGCGAAGAGCTGGCGCGCTACGTGCCCGAGATCGCGGATGTGTGCGATTTCGACGTGGTGCAGCCGATGAACATCGACAGTACGAACATGCGCCCGGCCGACTGGATGCGCATCCGCGACGAGATCGTGGACGCTTACGACGCCTACGACGGGTTCGTGGTGCTGCACGGCACCGACACGATGGCCTACACGGCCGCCGCGCTGTCCTACCTGGTGCAGGGCAGCCCGAAGCCCATCGTGCTGACCGGTTCGCAGCAGCCCATGGCCAGCCCCTTCACCGACGCGAAGCTCAACCTGTACCAGAGCCTGCTGTTCGCGGCCGACGATCGCTCGTGCGACGTGTCGGTGGTGTTCGGCGGCGCGGTGATAGCCGGCACGCGGGCGCGCAAGCAGCGTACGATGAGCTTTGACGCGTTCACCAGCGTGAACTTTCCTGAGATCGCGCTGGTGCGCGGCGAGCGCATCGTGAGGGCGGGGTCGCCTGCGACGTGCGCGGGCGTCGGGGGAGCGCCGCGCGTGTACGATAGCCTCAACGAGCGCGTGTTCGTGCTCAAGCTGACGCCCGAGATGAATCCGAGCATCTTCGACCTGCTCAAGCGCGATTACGACGCTGTCATCCTGGAGACGTTCGGCATCGGGGGCATCCCCGACTACGGCGACTATCGCCGCGCCATCTTCGGATGGGTGGATTCGGGGCGCACGCTGGTCGTGACCACGCAGGTGCCCGAAGAGGGCTGCGACCTGGGCGTGTACGAGGTCGGGCGCGCTTATGCGGGACATCGCGGCATCCTCAAGGGCGGCGACATGACCACCGAGGCGCTTGTGGCGAAGACCATGTGGGCGCTCGGACAGACGAGCGACCCCGACGAGATCCGCGACCTGTTCTACCGCACGGTGAACCACGACCGGCTGGCGGAAGAGGGCTAGGAACGCTCGGCTGCGATGGTTCCGAGGCGCACTGTGTGCAGCGGCTTGTAAGCGGCGCCCGCGCGGTCGAGCGTGCTCTTGTAAAGGGTGACGTCGTACGCCTCGTCGTCTTGGGGAAACGCCAGGTGCGGCAGGCCGACGTGCGGGATGCGAGCGCGGCGCGCGAGGGTGAGGTGCGCTTTGAAGGGCTTGGCATCGAAGGGCACGTCGCGGGCACGCAGCTCGTCGCGCAGACGCGCCGCCAGTTGCTCGAGCTCGGGTGCGGCGGCGATGCCCAGCCACAACGTCGCGTCGGTTGCGCGGCCGAACTTCCCCAGGCCGTCGCTGCGCAGCGGGACGGGGGACGCGCCGGCGCAGGCGGCTTCCAGCGCGTCGGTCGCGGCAGCGAGCTGCGCTTCGTCGACGTCGCCGAGGAAGGCGAGCGTGAGGTGGTAGGTGTCGCGCTTCAGGAAGCGCCCCTCCATCGACGCGCTCAGCCGGCGGGCGAGCGCGGCCGCGTCGTCAGCGAAGTCGGGCGGCAGGTCGAGCGCGATGAACGTCCTCATGGGGAGCTCCTTATTCCATGTCGAGCGGCATCTTGCGCGCGGGCGCGGGAAAGCGGCGATCGAGCAGCGCGAGATCGTCGCTTCTATACTGCGTGCATAACGCGGACCGTTATCCCCGCTTCGAGCCCTGTCGGCTGATACCGCCTTTGTGGCCCGATGCCTTGTTCGGACCCAAGCCGCCGCGCAGGGCGCGGTTGAGCTTGGGCGCGGGCGGCAAGGGGCGAGCAGCGGCATTCGGCTTCTTGCCCATGAGGCTAGACCAGCTTGCCCTTGCAGTGGTCGATGCCGTGCTGGATGATCTGCGCCGTCCAGCCGTTGAAATCCTTCTTGCGCGGCTTGAGCTCGCCGTCGACCAGTTCGCTGTAGCCCACCTTGATGCGGTCGAAGCGCGTGACTTTGGAGTCGGCTTCAAGCGAGAGGCAGCCTTCGACGGCCTTGAACGCGCCGAGCGCCTGCAGCAGGCGCGGGTTGTACATGACGTGCGGCTGATCGTCGTCGTCCAGGTACGCGATGATGCAGGTCGTAGCGCCGATCTGGTTCGCCGCCAAGCAAGCGGCGCCGTCCATCGACGTCAGCGTTTCCACAAGGTCGTCCGCCACCTGCGCGTCGTCGGTCGTGGCAGGGGTGCATACCTGCGAGAGGATGGCCTCGTCCTTTACCAGTTCTTTGATCATGATGCTCCGTTCAAGGATGGTTCGTCATTCGATGCTTGTCCGAGGATTTTATCATGAAGGAGGGGACGGGTTACCGCTGCCGTCGTTTTTGCGCTTGAGCTCGCCTGCGATGTGCTATACCTTGCCGGCGGCAGCATGGCCGAGCTTGGGAGCCGTCGTGCGTATGTGGCCGGTGGCTGTCTTTGCTCCGGTTTGCGCTCCCGAAGCGACGGCTTTCGCTGCTTGGGCGACCTCGGGCGCGACCTCTTTGGCCTTCGCGACAGCTTTGAGGATGTAAGGATTGGCCGCTGGTGTGACTATTGGAGCCACCTTCGCTGCTTTCTTCACCGTGGGCATGACGCGGGTCGCCGCGCGTTTGATGCCAGCAGGCAAGGTCGCGAAACGCAGCGCCTTCTCGGCGATGTCGACGGCCTTGCTGAAGGTTTCGGCCTGCTCAACTGCGGGCTTGTCGGAGCTGCTCGTGTCCTGCGAAGGCGCGTTCGCATCGTCTTGATCTTCGGTTTGGAAGTTAGTGGCATCAGGTCCGATTATTTTCAATGGTCATCCTTTGTGCTGTGAAACTAAGCAGGTTCGAGATCGTTTGTGATGCTCTGAATCGAGGTTAGGCCTGCTCGAAATAATCTATGTCCAAGCGTTTAACCTGAAAGCTTCTTTCGATGGTAACGCCTAAATCGTACTTGATCATTAGCTCAGATAGTTTCTGTCCATCGATGAGTACAATCGTTGCGTGGGGGTACCTGCTTGCGAAGTCCACTGCGCTTGAGTTAAAGCTTGACGTGGTGATAAATACGCCTCGTGCCACATTGCCAAGCGCGCCGGCGAATGCCTGCAATTCGGGTCTGCCGACTCTGTGGTCCTTGGCGTATCGCTTTGCTTGTGTATAAATGGGATCAAAACCGAGCGCGTCGGTTGTGATGATTCCGTCGATCCCGCTATCGCTGACGTACTGAGTTGCTCTCCCTTGTCCGTAACCCATCTTCACAAGCAGGTCGACAATGAGGTCTTCGAAAAACCTCGGGTCTTTATCCAGGATCGTGTCAAGAAGCTCATCTGCGAGCGAAGAGTTTATTTCTTCAATACTGTCTTCTATCATCTCTTGAGGGGATTTGATTTCCTCTTCGTCCTGGCGCTCGTCGATCTTGGACTCTACTCTGTTTTTGGTAGTGTTCCGGGGATTCCTTTGTTTGATGAGTCCGCAGGTTTTTCTATATACCTCGAGGTCGCTGGGTTTTTCTGCAAGGAACGCCAGGCCTTCAGCGCTTATCCGATAAATGCCTCTTGAAATACGGTTGACCAAGCCTGCGCGGTACAAATGGGATACACTCCAGTCGGTCCTGCTTTTGTAAGTGGGAACGCCGCTCGGCGTCGATTGTTCCATTTCTTCTTGGGTCAACCCGACTTCGCGCGCTACATCGTTCTGCACGTCTCGCCACCCTCGATCAATATCGTCGCCCATGACTCTCAAGACGACCCCGAACATTTCCGATTGAGTGGGAACAGCCACGATTGTCCTCCTCTGACATTTTGCTTCGCCATTAGGTTTGGCGTACCTTTGAAAAGACTAATTCGCTTAGAGTCCATAAGCAAGCAGATTGAGAATGCTGCGAAGCTAATCGTGCACATCTTGGGAGAGAATGGACTTTGCTTGCGCGAAAGGGGCTTGATTGCGTGCTGCCTAAGACGAGCTAGTCAGCCGAAGTCCGAAGCGACTATGGAGCAATTGCAGATCGGATGCATCTCATAGTATGCTACAAAAGTCGTTCTTCGAGATGGGAGCCCGTATGGGTGATGATTCGTCGCAGATTGTACGCGCGTTGATCAGCAACGTGGAGTACCGTTTCGTCGAGAAATTGTCTTCGGCGACGGACGGCAGCGAGGTTGTACTATGCGAGGCGCCCGACGGTGAAAGGAGATACGCGACTTGCGAGGCGTGGGAGGCCGGGTACGCGCGGTTCGAGGCGCGTCAATCGGCGGACGATGGCATCGTGACCTCGGCGAGCTCGAGCGCCGAGAAGCTTGCGCTGTTCAACCTGTTGTTCGTCATGCGCGGCGATGTGTATGCGAAGAGCTACTTTAACAAGAAAACGGGGCGTGTCGGTTATACGCCTGCGTGCGCTCACGAGTGGGATCGCGGTGTGTGCGGAAAGCCCCGAGTCAAGTGCGCAGATTGTCCGCATCGCGAGTTCTTGCCGCTTGACGGTGGGGTTCTCAGGGCGCATTTCCGCGGCACAGGGCGGGAGGGCGTCGGAATCGTTGCTGGCTATCCCCTCATCGACGACGACAAGACGCACGTGCTCGCGGTCGACTTCGACAAGGACGACTGGTGGCAGTCGGTCGGCGCGTTTCGAAGGGTATGCGAACGGGAGGGCGTGCCGGTCGCCATCGAGCGCTCGCGGTCAGGCAGCGGCGCGCATGCGTGGATGTTCTTCAGCGAGCCAGTAGCTGCGTCGGACTCCCGCAAGCTCGGATGCGCCCTGCTGACATGCGCGATGCGGATCGATCCGAACGTGCGGTTTGAATCGTACGACCGCCTGTTTCCTAGCCAGGACTCCACGCCGACCGGCGGCTTCGGCAACGCGATTGCCCTGCCGTTCCAGGGAGATGCGCGGCGTGATGGCAACTCGCTTTTCGTCGATGCGTCGTTCCGGCCCTATGCGGACCAGTGGAGGTTCCTCTCGTCGGTCGAGCGTATGACGCAGGCCGACCTCGTTCGATTACTACGGCGGTTCGGTAAGCGCATCCTCGGCGATCTGGAAGACGCAGACGCCTCGTCTGCGAGCGAGCTGCTCGATGCGGAGACACCGGCGTGCAAGGGCGGTGGAGGAGGCGCAGTTCTGCCATGGGCTTCGAAGGCTCGCGCGAAGCTGGGACCAGGGGACATGCCCGCGCTGGTGCGCATCGTGCGTTCGAACTTGCTGTTCGTGTCGAAAGAGGGCTTGTCGGCTGCGGCGATCGACCGGATCAGGCGTGTGGCCGCATTCGGAAACCCTGACTTCTACCGCGCGCAGGCCATGCGCCAGTCGGTGTACGGCAAGGAGCGGGTACTGCACTTCGACGAGGATGCTGGCGACTGGATCGGGCTGCCGCGAGGATGCGAGAACTCGGTGGCGGAGCTGCTCGCAACGTGCGGTGCGCAACCGATGTTCGAAGAGGCGCGTTGCGAGGGAAAGCCGATCAAGGTCGAATTTAAGGGTGCGCTGCGGCCCAAGCAAGTGCCCGCAGTCGAGGCACTCGCGGCATGTGACATCGGCGTGCTGGTTGCTCCGCCGGCGTTCGGCAAGACGGTGGTCGCCGCCAACCTGATCGCATGCCGCAAGGTGAGCACGCTCATTCTTGTAGAGAAGGTGACACTGCTCGAACAATGGAGGGATCGTCTCGAGCAATTTCTCGGCATTGACGAGGATCTGCCGGAATTGCTGACGCCGACCGGCCGCAAAAGCAGGAAGAAGCGTTCCATTATCGGTCAAGTTGGCGGAGGGAAACGCCTGCCGAGCGGCGTTGTCGACATCGCGCTTGTTCCGGCCCTGTTCGAGAAGGGCGACCTTCCGGGTGAGAAACGCGTGGCTAGCCTCGTGCAGACGTATGGAATGGTGATCTGCGACGAATGCCACCACGTGTCGGCCTTCAGCTTCGAGAAGGTCATGCGAGCGGTGAAGGCCCGTTACGTGCATGGGCTTACGGGAACGCCTAAGCGCTCCGACGGACTGCAGGCCATCGTGTTCATGCAATGCGGGACGATTCGCTACCGAGTGGGAAAGGGAGTGGTTGGCGAGGAGGAGCCGCTTGCGCGCGTTATGGTGCCGCGTTTCACGAAGACCCGCCTCGACGATGTCGACCAGAAGAACTTCAACCAGCTGATGAACGGGCTTTGCGCCGACGAGTCGCGCAACAGCCTGATCGTGCGGGACGTTGCACGCGTGCTTGACGGGGGAGGGACGGCGCTCGTCTTGACGCGGCGCGTTGAGCATGCGACGACATTGGAGAAGTTGCTCGCCGCGCAGGGCTATGAGACGATGCTGCTAGTGGGATCGGATCCGCAGAGAATCAAGCGCGAGAAGCTGCGCATGCTCGGACAGTTCGCTTCCGGGAAGCCGTTCGCTATCGTGGCGACGGGAAGCTATGCGGGCGAAGGGTTCGACGACGATCGTCTGGACGCGCTGTTTCTGGCCGGGCCGGTGTCATGGAGCGGGCTCGTAGCGCAGTACGTGGGGCGCCTCCACCGACGTCGCGAGGGGAAGGACGAGGTGGTCGTGTACGACTACGTCGACATGAATGTGCGGATGCTCGACGGCATGTATCGTAAACGCCTGAAGGAGTACGCTGCGCAAGGCTACGAACTGCGTCCGGCAGTCGATGAGGGCGACGTGCGCGGCGAGTTCGTGACCCCGGAGGCGTATCTGGAGCGTTTCGAATCGGATGTGGCGAAGGCGGCGAAAACGCTGGTGGTGGCTAGCTCGGAAGTCCACAAGCGCCGCGCAGAGTCGTTGGCGCCTTGCTTGGAGGCGGCAGTGGCGCGCGGGGTGGATGCGCAGGCGACTTTGCCCGACCCCGAAGGTGCAAAGCCGAAGAAGGCGCAGGCGATCGCGGATGTCGCCGCGCTGCTCAAGCAAGCTGGAGTCCGAGTATCGTTCCGCGAAGCCTGCCCCAATCTCGTAATCGCCGATAGCGCCACAGTCTGGTATGGCGGTATAGCCCCCTTCGCCTATCCGCGACCCGACGAACAGGTGCTGCGCTTCATCAGCGGCGAAGTGGCGAGGGAGTTGGAGAGGCTGGGAAGAGGGCGGGCTGTAGACGATGGGGATGCTGAGTCTGTCGGATGAAAACGTGTCGATACCCGAAATTGAGCATTCATGAGCGAAATCCAAGGACGGTCGCTCAGTCTGATTGCAGTGCCGAGACTGCGCCTGCGGTCAAGCTGAATCAACCACATCAACCGCCGTATCAAGCTTTTGTGTGTTCCCTCGGCTGTTTATGAATAAAGCGAAAGCATAGGGCATCACATGAGTATAATATATTCTTTATACTATTCGTTGCTTACATGAGGGGAGACTTGGCAGTGCAGACTATTGATCTATTCTGCGGTTGCGGTGGTCTGACTGCTGGTTTTCGTGCTGCCGGATTCGAGAATCTTGTGGGATTTGACAACTGGCAAGCAGCGCTTGACACGTACAGTGCTAACAATCCTGATCAGGGAGAAATGCTGGATCTCGGCGATTTGAGCGCTTCGCTTGAGAGGCTTGCCGAGTACAAAGGCATTGACGGCGTGATCGGCGGACCTCCCTGCCAGGATTTTTCGTCTGCGGGCAAGCGTACTGAGGGTGATCGTGCCGATCTGACTGAGAAATACGCCGCAATAGTGAAAGAGCTTGAACCGACTTTCTTTTTAATGGAAAACGTTCCTCGTGCAGACAAATCTCGTGCTTATGAAAAAGCGATAAAAGTTCTGGAAAAAGCAGGTTACGGTATCAGCAAGCGCGTCATAGACGCTTCTCGTGTCGGTGTTCCTCAATCGAGGAAGCGGCTTATCACGATTGGGTGGAAAAACGCTAACAAGCAGGATGAAATAGGCGAACTCTTGGATGCTGGATTGTCTGACCATAGGACGACCATGCGTGATTACTTCGGGGATGCGTTAGGCACGGAATATATTTACAGGCATCCTCGCTCTTATGCTCGTCGTGCGATTTTCAGTATCGACGAACCTTGTCCGACGGTGCGTGGGGTAAATCGCCCGATTGCGCCCGGCTATCCTGGACACCATGGCGATAAGGCCGACGCTTCCAAGGCTCGTCCGCTTACAACGGAGGAGCGCGCTCGCGTTCAAACTTTTGAAAACTGGACGTGGCCGAAAAGCAAAACTGACGCGGAGCAGATTATCGGCAATGCTGTTCCCGTCCTGCTCGCTAATTATGTGGCTCGCCAAATTGCAGCATACCAAGCAGCTCTTCCATCGAGCGATGAATAAGGACGGCGTCCAGTCTGCGTTCGGGCTTGAGAAGCGCTGCGCCTTCGGGTAGCAGTATTTCATTAGTTTCATTGACGGAAATGCGCGGATGGATGAAATGCTTTGACTTGATGAAAGGCCGAATACCGCCAGAAGTGAATGATCCCGCCTTGTCCGTTTGACCGCCGAACGTCACAAGCGAATGCGTACGCTCGAAAGTGACGCGTCCTTGCGCAGAATAATCGAACATCGACTTGATGAACCATATCAAGGCTCGTGCTGGTCGACCTATGGACGAAGTGCTTGTCGCGATTTCTCGCTTCATTGCAGAAGTGAAGAGCTGAAGGAACGCGGCGTTGGAAAAAAAGAAGACATCGTAGCATTCGTTATCAAGCACCGGCTCTTGTCCCTGCGTTCTCCATTCTCCGATGAGAACGAGAGGCTTTTGCTTGGGTATGCAGCGCCTGATCAGCTCGTTTGACGCTGCAAGAACATTGCTCCGGTGCCTCTTCATGAAGTCTTCGTTCGACCATTCGTAATCGATGGGGCTGCCTAATTCAGCAACAATAACTTCACCGACTTCTTGTCTGCGCAAGGGGCCAAACGATGCGGCAAACGAAAAACAGAGCTGCTCGATAGACGGTGGGCGAACAACCAGCTCGCAGCATTGTTCGTCTCGAGGCATTCTTGCGGTGCCGGAGGTCGGCACCGCAACGAGTTTCACCTCGAAGGCGGACACTTCGTCACCTGTTATGCGGTTTTTAACTACTATATCAGAGCGATTTGCTTCGTTTACGGCGTATTGGCTGTATTGCTCGAAGCTGTCTTCGAAGTGGTATTCCGCATCGTACGGATCGCATCCTATTATATCCTTGAGCGGTGTTAGCTTGTGTTTTGTTGTCGGTGCATCGCCCTCGCCGAGGTCGGCTACGATGTAGTTCATCGGCAGATTCTTCTCGCACGCAAGGTAGTTTGCCAACGCGATGGGGAAAGCCGTTGTAAACGTGTTTTTCCCGAAGGCATCTCCGCTTTCGAAATCTTTGTTTGAATGGGTCAAGCCATAGAGATAGGTCATCGATGCCGCCTAAATCGAGTTGAAACTACATTCGAATATTATACGGGTTTGGTTCTGGATGTTGTAAAGAATGATACGTCGTCTGCGTGCTTTATGCGGTGAGGGTCCGTGGACCCCGTGCAAGAACCCTGGAGCTTGGTTATGGCGGCATCGTTGAGTCTCAGCGAATGGCGGCAGGGCGATCGCGGGGATTCGTTCGTGTGCCTTTTTAGCGAGATTTTCGAGAGGCTCGTGTTTCGGACGTTTACGCGTTTACTCGATGTCTCACGTCCGTTCCGTGGAGTACGCGGCATCGTCTGTATTGATATGATTGCAGTATCGACATAATCGTCGTTTGAAGTTGGACTCGGGCGTGGGCGTGACGCTGCAGTGGTTGGCTGGGAGATGGTAGAAATGGGTCTCGATGCATTTGTTGCGTGCAATTGTCTTAGGGATGGAAAACTTTCGAACCCTCTTGAGCCTTTTACGATGGACGATGTCTACCGGGATGCGGAAGGACTACTCTCATCTCGGATGCTTGATTGTTTCTTAGTGCAGCTTGGTTTCGAGGAGTACATGAGGTGCTATGGTGCTCTCGATCGCCGCTTTTCTGACTGGTTGGATAAACCGTGCGAGCATGAAGGCAGAGAGTATCTTAGCGAGTGCGTATCTAATTGGTCGGGAATTGGCCAATTTCGATCTATCGTCGCAAGCCTTGGTGGAGAGGTCGCGTACCCGATCTTGAGCCATCTTTTGCCGGGCGGCGATGGTGGCAGTTTTCCGGCGGAGTTGGCAGCTGAAGCAATAGAGGAGATTGACGAACTTGTTGAATTTGCGAAGCATCTTGTTTTCAACTCTTTGGTTTGCGAGGGGTTTGAGGAGCCTATATGGTCTTGCGCCGATAGGTTCACGGGGCCCTTTATGATGGCTCCTTATTTGGAAGTTGGCATGGATGGCGATCGAGTCTATTTTGCGACGGAGGATCGCAGGGTGACAAGTCGTCGTTTCAGGCAAGAGCCCATCGGTCCCGCAGAATGTAATGGGTCCCAGGAAATGGAAATAACCGTTTGCGAAACCGGGGAGCGTCTTCGCATCTTCGACTCGATCGGGCCAAGCGGAGAGCCGAAGACCGTACGCGAGTTCTGGATCGAACCCAGGGAGGCACCTTTTATGTATGAAGGTCGCTATCTCACGGCAGAACGAATCGGGTCTTTGCTGGCTGCGTCGTTGGAGACGGGAAATCCCGTACAATGGTGTTGAATGCGGCATCCTGTCGATGCGGTTGATTGTGAGTGTGCTTAGCTTTTCCTGAGATTCCCACTTTGCAAGATCAGTCGATGGGAGGCGTCGAGCGTTTCATCAAGATTCTATTTCCCTTGGGCTACTACCAAGGTTGAAGGCGGAGGCGGACCGCTGTCTATTCTCCAAGAGGGGCCGTTGGCAGCGGCTCCGGTGCTCGTCAATCAAGGGCGGTTCTAATTCAGGTAGTTCTCGGGGATAGCCCGTGCGGCGGTTTTCTTCTCGAAGCTGTAGGCGATGTTGAGCAGCTTCTCATCCTCCTTTCGCCCTGCGACGAAGGTGGCCCCTCTTGGGGCGCCTTCGTCCGAGACGCCGGCGGGCACCGTCAGCTCGGGGTATCCCGCCGTGGCTGGCACGAGTACGCCTTCGTTGTCGTAGAACACGAGGGCGTCGAGCTTCTCGTCGCGAAGCAGGTCATCGATCCTGCTTTGCGCGGTTTTGACCATCGCCTCGACCTTCGCTTTGTCGAATTCGGTCACTTCGTTCGCGTCTTCAAGGAGGTCCTGGCCATATTTCGCCCGCCTGCTCGGGTCTTTCTGGTTGAAGGCGATCAGATCGGAAAGGCTTTTCACCGGCGCTTGGTAGGTTTGCAGATAGCGGTCGAGATCGTTTTTGAAGTCCTGGTTGATGATGTACTCGTTGTCTATTCCGTCTTCCGAAAGCTCGACTGGCACCGCTTGCGCGCCGCAGGCCTCGATTTTGCGGGCGAGGGCTTGCTGCGGATCGTCGCCGACAATGCCGATGCGCTTTCCCCTGAGGAAGCCGGCATCGAGCTGTTCGCTCACGGCCTTCGATGCATCCGATACGGATGCGTTGTAGAGAACGGCTGCGTCCTTGACGCTTTTCGCCATGGTTCCCACGGTGTCCATGGTGGAGGACAGGGGCATCACGCCTGCGGTGGAAATGGCATCTTTCGTGGGCTTGAAGCCGACTATCGAATGGATCGCCGCCGGCGCGATGATGGAGCCTGTGGTTTCCGTCCCGATTGCTGCTGCGGAGAAGTTGGCGGCAACGGCCGCGCCGCTTCCGGAGCTGGATCCTTCCGGCGAAAGGTTGAGGGGATCGAAGGGATTGTGGGTTTGGCCGGCCTTGGAGCTGTAGCCGCTCGGCATCTTCGTGTCCATGAAGTTTGCGAGTTCGGACAGGTTCGATTTGCCCAATATGATGGCACCGCCGTTCGTCAGGGCCGTTACTGCGTCAGCGTCGTCTTTTGGCGTGAAGTCCTTGAGCGCGTAGGTGCCGCCGCTGGTGGGCATGGTGTTCGTGTTGACGTTGTCTTTGACGAGGACGGGGATTCCCCTCATGCCCGCCGGAGTTGCGGAGCTCGCGTCGAGGGCGCGGGCTTCCTCTATCGCCTTCGGATTGATCGCCGCTACTGCGTTGATGCCCTTTTCACCGGCATCGTATGTTTTGATGCGATCCAGGTAGAACGCCGTCAGTTCTTCGTAGGTCAAGTCGTCCCTGGAGATCGCCGCGTGCAGGTCCTCGATGGACTTCTCCATGATCAGGTCTTTTTTCGCACGGACTTTTTCGAGGTCTATCCCGGCAAGCTGCGAGTCGATGAGCGCAACCTGTTGGTCTTTGTCGTAGGAGATGCGCTCTTCCTGTTCGGGCGCGAGCGATCTTGGAAGCGCGAACGCCGCTATGGCAACGCCGACCAGGGCGATCAATATGATCGATGCGGGCAGTATGATTTTCAGGCGGGTTTTCATCGCCGTCTCCTCGCTTCGGTTGGGGATGTGGTGTCTGTCTCTGCGTTCTTGGTTGTGTCGTGGTGCTGCGGGGTTTCGCCCGGGAGGTGGGTTCGTCCAATGGCATTATGTTGCTGCGGCCTTTTATACCATGTCAAACGAGATTTCAGGTGTTTTTAAGGTTGGGAGGGAGTCGGCGAGCGCAGGAGTGCTTGCTGGCCGATGCTCGGTGCGTGGTGTGCGCATCGATTGCGCTATCTTGAGTTTTGCAGGAGACGATTGGCTGGAAGGGAGGGATGGAAAAGCAGGGATGCCTCGGGGTTTTTCTTGCACTGCTTTTTGCCTCTATCGTCATTGGGGCGAAGGTTCTGACGTGTCTAATCAAGACGCCTGGGTCTTGAGCCTGCTTTCGAGGGCGTGTTTGCGCATATGTTGCGCTATCAATACCGGTTGTTCCTCTCTTCAAGCTCAAGGAGCGCGTTGTAGAGCTGCTTTTGCAGCTCGTCTTTTTTCAGGCTTTTGACGTAGCGTTCGATCTCTTTGTAATGCTCTTGCTGCCGGCGCTCTTCTTCCTTTTTCGATTCCTCGACTTCGCGCAGGAAGGCGTCGGCTTCGCTGGGAAACGCGGTGAAGCACAATGCGACCATGTGCTTGCAGACAACTCGCCTGTCTTTTGCGAAAGGGCAATCGCAATGAGAGCGCTTGGGATGCTCGATGTCGATGACGGTATGGTAGGGGTCTTCCGCCGATCCTTGTATGCGGCTCTCGAAGATGTTTTCGGCCAGCTGCTCATACGCCTCGACTTTTCCTTCCTTGAAGTAGTCGTAGCCTCGCCATATGGAAGCTCCGCTTGCTGAAGACCAGAAGCTCATGAAAGGCCTCGTTTCTGTCGTTGTCGCAGGTTAATTGAGATTGAGTGTACGTTCGAATGGGGGGGGATGCAACCGGCTGGCAGCGAGGCGAACAGGAGTCGTGCAGCCGCCCTGCTAAGCGAGGTACTGCAAACGCGACGTCAATGAGAACGTAATCAACCAAGGGTTATTCTACCTCGTTGGCTTATCGATCACCGCGCGGACTTCAAGCTGCTTGTAATTGAAAAACTTGGCAGGCGGGCTGCCGACGCTATAGATTGGAGTTCGCCCGTCGTATACTGCATCGCAAACGCATTCGGCAGGTACGATTTGCACGCGATAAAGCAGATGAATCGCAATATTCGTTTGATTCGTTACGCAAATGGCGGTGACGTAGTGTGTTCGAGTATCTGAATTCGCCGTCTACTGTTGCGCCGGTTTCTTTTGCGACCTGTGGAGGCTTCGCGAAGTCGAGATCGGGCGACAAGACCTTTGCTCAGCAGTATGCCGGAACGACGGACGAATTGCGCGAGATCGTCGATGAGGTGCGTCGTTACATGGTGGAGCAAGGCGACAACGTATCCGAAAACGAGCTCAAGCTGTACTTGGCTATCAAGAATGTCTGCAATCGTTTGCGTCGAGGTGAACAGGACGCGCGTGATTCTGCATATACATTTGGATCCAGATACTGTTAAGCTGGGCGACATCGTTATTGACGCTCGCGAAAAGGGCCGCTGGGGTACGGGCGATCTGGAGTGCAGCATTCGTATCATGGAAGAGTTGGATAGCGTCAAGCCGCTGCTCGATAGGGCGTACTTGGAGAATTAGGGGGGATTGGCGGGGGCGTGGGCGGTTGAAGAGCCGTTGGGAGCTGGTCGAGGATCGTTCGACTCGGCGTGGCAAGGGAACCATTCGCGAGCGACGGCGTATTAACCGCTGATCAGCCTGCTTCGCGCAGCGCGTTGCGGATCACATTGGGTCGAATGGCATCATGGAGCTTGGCGAGCTTGACGAGGTATCGTTCGGCAGGCGGTTCTCGTTTGTCGAGTTGTTTGGTGAAGCAGCAGATGCAGCTGGTGATGGCTATCAAGCGAGTCAAAGAAGACACAATTATCTCGGTATCATAGGAGGTGTTGATGGCAGAAGAGAGGGATGTTGTCGATATTGACGATGCGGCCGATAAGTCCGAGGCCGAAAGCAGTATAAAATGGACGTATCACTGCGATTCGGAAAACTCTACGGACTTGGGCGAGTCATATAAGAGCTTTGCGCCCGCCATGTCTAGCCTTGCACAGGTAGCGGACAAGCTCCAAGGAATCTTTCAGTCTTCTTTTCCTGCGCTGGAGTCTTTGAAGACTATTAGTCAGCGTATGCAGAATTTGATTCCTGGCTGGCAAGAGATGCAGGAAAGGCTTGCAAATTCAGTTTATCCAATTGTTGTTTTTGAGAAGGCTTGTAAGTGCTACAAGGTAACGGATTGGCCCTTGGCTCTCGTTCTTTCCGGTGCAGAAGAGGAAGAAGTGGCAAACTTATATGATATGGGTATGTCTGACGATGAGTTGCGGGTTGCATTGACTGAATGGTCCTTATCTGTGTTCGATAGGGAAAGAGTTGAGTCTATTGGGGGCAAATGGGAAGAATATAGTTTCATCAGTTTGGAAGCGCGCAAACTGTTGGATCTGGCTTTGAGTCGTCATCTTGACGGGGACTATATAGCCTCAACGCTGATCAGCATCACTCAGCTCGAAGGATTGCTGTCTTCGAGTGTCGATAGCTTTAACGCCTTTGCGTATTTGGATAATGAGGTGTATTTCTGCGTCGCCAAGCGTGCAGGTCTCAATCGGGAAAAAGTGTCGCGCAACGTTAAAGACCATGCTATTGCTATGGCTTCTATTGCAGATAAAGGCTTCATGCGAATCGATTCAGCTATAGACTATTTGGTGAACATTACTTTGACGAACGCCGAGTCTTTTGACGAACTTGCCGTAGATAATCCGCTGAGAAATAAGATCTGTCATGGTTGCCAGATGAATTACGGCACGAAAGTCCATTCTTTGAAGTCGATTCTTGCTGTGGATACCGCCCTTAAGCTTGGGGCGATGGCAAGAGCGTCGGTCTCAGAAAAGAACGAAACGGAGGTGTTTGGCGAATGGTGTCCCCTTACGATGAAGTCTGATATGGAAGCTGATACCATGAAGCAGTGCATGGGAATTCGCGATGTTTTGCTATCTGGTGGGTGTGTTGCGGCTTGCTCGATGACACTTTAGTTTAGGTTGGTATGATGAGCTGAACGTACTGGTGGGGGGTACGCCGTATCGTTTACTCGCACGCAATGGCGAAGCTCATATAGATGGAGTGTTGCGAGACGGCTTCCACGTACGGTAGTGATTTGTGTTTCTGTCAGATGCGCTGCCGGAGGCTTGCCGATGAGGCAAGGGCAATGGACGGCATCATGGTACGCGTTGAACATCCGATTCTGTGCAAAGTAGCGACGTTGTTGGTAGTAAAACGTCTCTAGCGCAAATCTTCCTTTTATCCGCAGAGTCCCCGTTGTGGGACATGCAAAGGGGACTGCAAGGGCTATCATTCGTGTATCGTCCGAAGATTGATTGGAGGCATCGACGCGGGATGAATAGGCATGCTCGGATTGCAGCATGGACGACCGCAGGAGCAATAATGGATTCCGGCCGGATTCGCGCCAGGAATCCGAGAAAGCGGCGCCGCCTTCTCGAGCTCTTCTACGCCCAAGGATTCTCCTTGGGAATCCCTTTTCGACTTCCGGGCCAGCCGGACTTGCCGCGGGTTTCGGCCCTCTTCGAGTGCTGATGCAGGATAAGGGTTCCGCCTACGGCGGCGGCGCTGACAGGCAAGCCTGCCACGGGTTTCGGCAGATGGGAGCCCTGATGGTTGGCGAATCGAACCGTTTACTCCGTCTTTGCGAAGGCGCAAAACCAACTACGGTTCGCCATAACGTCAGGTAGACGGCAGCATATGGTAAACTTATATAACAATGATGCCAGACCATGCGGCACCTCAGGCTGGACGTTCAAAGGAATGACGATGGACGAGACCGAGCTCAAGCAGACGCTCCTCAACGGCAAGAAGACCGAGCGGATCATCTTCGCCGTCACCCCCGACCTCAAGCAGGCGGTAATGGCCATGGCCAAGCAGGATTGCGTGTCGGCAAGCGCCTTCATCGCATCGATCCTTGCGGAAGAGGCGGTCAGGAGGGAAATGCGGTGAACGAGTCGGACGTGCGTTTGAAGCTCATCGATCCCGTGCTGAAAAAGAGTTGGGACGCCGATAATCAGATTTTCACCGAATACTATTTCACCGACGGCGAAATCATCGTTCGAAAGAACCTCCATATCAGGAAGAAACCGAAGAAGGCCGACTATCTGCTTATGTACAGGCGCGAGATGCCCATCGCCATAGTCGAGGCGAAGGATTCGAACCACACGGTGGAGGCCGGCCTGCAGCAGGCGATGGACTACGCCATCGCGCTCGACGTCCCCTTTGCCTACAGCTCCAACGGCAAGGGATTCGCAGAGCACGACTTCACCACAGGTAAGGTTCGTCGCCTTGGGATGGACCAGTTCCCGACCCCGGACGAGCTCTGGAAGCGCTATCGTGAATCGAAGGGGCTTTCGACGGAGAAGGCCGAGGGCATCGTTTCGTCGCCCTTTTATTACGAGCGCGGCGGCAACTCGCCCCGCTACTATCAGCGCAACGCGGTCAACCGAACGGTCGAAGCGATCGCCAAGGGCCAGGACAGGCTCCTTCTCGTCATGGCCACCGGCACGGGTAAGACGTACACCGCCTTTCAGATAGTCCATCGCCTGCGCGAGGCGGGCTTGGCTCGAAAGGTGCTCTACCTTGCCGACAGGAACATCCTCGTCGACCAAACCATCGACGGCGACTTCAAGCCGCTGCGCAAGGTGATCACGAAGGTTGAGCATCGCAAGCTCGACCCGGCCTACGAGATCTACTTCGCCCTCTATCAGCAACTCGTCGGCACCGACGGCGAAGAGATCTTCAGGGAGTTCAGCCCCGAGTTCTTCGACCTCATCATCGTCGACGAGTGCCATCGCGGCAGTGCTGCCGACGATTCGGCATGGCGCAAGATTCTCGAATACTTCAGCTCCGCCGTCCAAATCGGCATGACAGCCACGCCGAAGGAAACAAAAGACGTATCGAACATCGACTACTTTGGAGAGCCGGTGTACACCTATTCGCTGAAACAGGGAATCGAGGATGGATTTCTCGCCCCATACCAGGTCGTGCGCGTGAAGCCGAGCGTCGACGTCTACGGCTGGCGTCCGGAAGCCGGAACCGTCGACGACAACGGCGAGCTCATCGACGATCGCGTGTACGAGAAGCAGGACTTCGACCGCGACCTGGTGATAAAGGAGCGAACCGACGTTGTCGCCAAGAAGATAACCCAGTTCCTCAAGGAGACCGATAGGTATTCCAAGACCATAGTCTTCTGCGTTGATATCGACCACGCCGAGCGCATGAGGCAGGCGCTGGTCAACGAGAACAGCGACATTGTAAAAGAGCACCCGACCTACATCATGCGCATCACCGGCGATTCGAAGGAGGGCAAGTCGAAGCTCGACGAGTTCATCGACCCCGACGAGAAGTACCCTACTATCGTCACGACGTCGAAGCTCCTCACCACGGGTGTGAACTGCAAGACCTGCAAGCTCGTCGTGCTCGACAACGTGTACGGCGAGCAGGGCATGACCGAGTTCAAACAGATCGTCGGCCGAGGCACGCGCATATGCGAACCGTATGGAAAGCTGTACTTCACCATCCTGGACTTCCGCGACGCCTCCCGAATGTTTGCCGACCCCGCGTTCGACGGCGAACCGGTTCAGATCTTCGAGCCGGCCCCTGATGGCCCCATGGTTCCCGACGAGGATGAGCCCGACAGCCCGCCCGACATCACCCCCACGCCTGATACGGACGATTGGCCGGATGGCGCCGATGACCAGAGCGGCCATATCAAGTACTACGTTCACGGCGTTCCCGTCGAGGTTGTTTCCGAGCGGGTCGAGTACTATTCTGTCTCGGGCGATCTGGTGACCGAAAGCCTGAAGGACTACACCCGCAAGAACATCCGGGGCGAATACGACACTCTCGACCATTTCCTCGTTGTGTGGAACGCTGAGGACCGCAAGCAGGTCATCATCGACGAGCTCAAAGAGCGCGGTGTGTTCCTCGACGAGATCAGGAAGGAATCGGGGCAAGACCAGATGAGCGATTTCGACCTCATCTGCCACATCGCCTACGACCAGAAGCCCCTCACGCGAAGCGAGCGCGCAAACAATGTGAAGAAGAAGGGCTACCTGTACGAGTACACCGGCGTGGCGCGCGATGTGCTCGAAACCCTGCTGGACAAGTACGCTACATCGAACCTCGTCGACCTGGACGACACGAGAGTCCTCGACCTCGAAGAGTTCCGCCAGTTCGGAAGCCCCATGAAGATATGCAAGGCATTCGGCGGCAAGAAGCAATTCATCTACGCGGTGCAAACTCTTGAGAATGCGCTCTATTCGGCATAGAAAGGCTTGAAGCATGGCACTGGGATCCTTGGTGAAAACCCTTCAGAACATCATGCGCAACGACGCGGGCATCAACGGCGATGCTCAGCGTATCGAGCAGATGACATGGCTGTTCTTCTTGAAGATCTACGATGCGAAGGAAGAGGAGTGGGAGTTCCACGACGATTCGTACGAATCCATAATCCCCGACCGGCTTCGCTGGCACAGCTGGGCGCCGGACGCCAAAGACGGAAGCGCTCTCACTGGAGACGAGCTGCTCGACTTCGTCAACAACGACCTGTTCAAAACCCTCGCCGGCCTTGAGCTCGACCAGAACGCCCCTTTGCGCCAAGTTGTCGTGCAGGCGGCCTTCACCGACGCCAACAACTACATGAAGGACGGCATCCTGCTCCGCCAAGTGGTCAACGCCATCGACGAGTCGGTTGATTTCACTGAGTACAAGGAGCGCCACGCCTTCGGCGAGATCTACGAGATCATCCTCAAGGACCTGCAGTCAGCCGGCAACGCGGGCGAGTTCTACACGCCGCGCGCCGTAACCGACTTCATGGCAGAGATGCTCGCACCGAAGCTGGGAGAATCCGTCGCCGATTTCGCATGTGGCACGGGCGGGTTCCTCACGAGCGCCCTGAAGCTGCTGGCGAAGCAGGTGAACACACCTTCCGACCAGGAGCTCTATTCGAAGTCGATCTACGGCATCGAGAAGAAGCAGCTGCCGTACCTGCTCTGCATCACCAACATGCTGCTTCACGATATTGATAACCCGCAGGTATTCCACGACAACTCGCTTGAACACGACGTGCGCGACTACCGCCACAAAGAGGGCGGCCAGTTCGACGTGGTGCTCATGAACCCGCCCTACGGCGGCTCCGAGAAGGCCTCGATACAGAACAACTTCCCGACCGCGCTGCGCAGCTCTGAGACGGCCGACCTTTTCCTAGCGTTGATTCTCTACCGCCTCAAGAAAAACGGCCGTGTTGCGGTCATCATCCCCGACGGATTCCTTTTCGGCCAGGATGCCGCGAAGGTCGAGATCAAACGCCGACTGCTGAAAGACATGAACCTTCATACAGTCGTCCGTATGCCGCAGAGCGTCTTCGCCCCCTATACACCCATCACCACCAACATCCTGTTCTTTGACAACACGGGCAAATCGGAAGGCGTTTGGTTCTACCGCATGGGCATGCCTGAGGGGTACAAGCACTTCTCGAAGACCAAGCCCATCAAATCCGAACACTTCAATGAGGTTCGCGAATGGTGGAATGATCGCAAGGAGATCGAGGAGGACGGCAGCCCCAAGGCTAAGTTCTATTCCGTGGAGGAACTGAACTCCGACCATAACTTCGACCTTTGCGGTTATCCGCATGAGGAAGAGGAGATTTTGCCTCCTGACGAGTTGATTCGCGACTACCGCCAGCGTCGCGCTGCACTTGATGCGGAGATTGACCGCAAGTTGGCACAGATCTGCGATATTCTGGGAATTGAGGACGTCGATGAAGGCTAAAGACCTTAAGAACTCGATCCTGCAGATGGCGGTGCAGGGCAAGCTCGTGCCGCAGGATCCTTCAGATGAGCCTGCTTCCGTGCTTCTGGAGCGAATCCGCACAGAGCGGGCGCAACTCATCAAGGAGAAGAAGATCAAGGCTCCCAAGGGCGGCGAGTCAATGATCTACCTCGGTTCCGATGGGTCCCGCTATGAGAAGCGCAGCAAGGGCGAGCCCGTCTGCATCGACGACGAGATCCCGTTCGATATCCCTGAAGGCTGGGAGTGGGCAAGGCTTGGCAATATTGTTTATCAACGTGCGCAGCTTAAGCCAACCTCCGCATTCAGCTATATCGATATTGGATCCATTGACAACGCCCACCAGCGTTTGAGCTCTAAGGAAACTTTGATTGAAGCCGATAAAGCACCTTCGAGGGCACGCAAGCCTGTCAAGTTGGGTGATGTTCTCTATTCAACGGTACGACCCTACTTGCATAACATGTGCATCGTTGACCGCAAATTCTCGCTACCGCCAATCGCAAGCACGGGTTTTGCGGCGATGGTTTGCCTCGATGGTATATCGAATGGGTATTTGCTCAACTATTTGATGTCCCCAGATTTTGATACGTACGCTAATCGCACCGACAATTCAAAAGGTGTCGCATATCCCGCCATTAACGATAAACACCTTTATGCCGCTCTCGTTCCCGTGCCGCCCCTCGCCGAGCAGCGCCGCATCGCCGAGCGCGTCTCCGAGCTGATGCCGCTCGTTGGGGAGCACGGCAAGCTGGAGGACGAGCGCGAAGCGTTGGACGCTTCGCTGCCCGAGCGCCTGCGCAAATCCGTGCTGCAGATGGCCGTCGAGGGCAAGCTCGTGCCACAAGATCCGTCGGAAGAGCCCGCATCCGTGCTGCTCGATCGCATCCGCGAGGAACGCGCCCATCTTATCAAGGAGAAGAAGATCAAGGCCCCCAAGGGCGGTGAGTCGGTAATCTACCTCGGTTCCGATGGCAGGCGCTATGAGAAGCGCGGCAAGGGCGAGCCCGTCTGCATCGACGACGAGATCCCGTTCGAGATCCCCGAGGGCTGGGAATGGGCAAGGCTCGGCAGCCTACTGTCCGTCATTAGCGACGGCACCCATAAGACCCCTGAGTACACAAATGATGGGGTTCTCTTTCTGTCTGTGCAAAACATCTCAAAAGGCTTCTTCGACCTGAGCAGAGTCAAACATATAAGTAGAGAGACACACAAAGGGCTATGTAAGAGGGTTAGGCCTCAAAATGGTGACATTCTGCTGTGCCGAATCGGTACGTTGGGAAAACCCATTATTGTCGACGTAGATTATGAATTTAGCATCTTTGTCAGTTTGGGCCTTCTCAGGCCTATTAATCGCTCGCTTGCGGAATGGATTGTCAATTGCCTTGATTCGCCTATGGGGTTCAACTGGATTCAAGAGGTTAAAGTCGGCGGCGGAACGCATACATTCAAAATCAACCTTGGAGATATTCCCTCGTTTTTGGTACCCATTCCGCCTCTTGTCGAGCAGCGCTGCATAGCCGAACGCATCTCCGAGCTCGATGTCCTAATCACCAATCAATAGCTTTATCGACTGCGGCGCGCTGTTCCTCTGCGGTGCGTCGCAGATATATTCGCGTCGTCTCGATGCTTTCATGTCCCATTAAGTCAGCGAGAAAAGCGATATCTGGGTTCTTTGCTATAAAATTTTTGGCGAATCGATGCCTGAAGGAATGCGGATACACGACATCTGGATTCACTCCATAACGTTTTGCGCAGCGTTTTAATCCAAGCGATAAGCCTCTCGTACTCATTGGGTTTCCGTTGGGGCCGACGAACACGAATCCTTCTCCAAGCGAGCATTGTTTGAACCAAAGTAGTGCATCTTGCTGTAGCGATTTTGGAATGTAAATCCGCCTCAGCTTTTCCCCTTTGGATATCAGATCAAGATGTCCCACCCTAACTGATTCGACCGTCAATCGCCGCAATTCGCTAATCCTCGCGCCGGTGCAAGCGAGGAAGCGCACGACGAAATGCCAATAAAGGTCACCGTCTTCGAGGAGTCCATCACGTAGGGTTTCATACTCATCTTGGCTGATTACGTTATCTAGAAAAGGCTTCTGCTGAACGCGAACGCCCCGCAACCTCATCCCATCGTAGCCGATGTGATCTAAATAGCAGTTCAGTGCCCCGATTCTGTTATTGGCCGTCTTCGTAGCGAATTCGCTTACCAACCAATCCTTATGAGACAAGAGGGATTCGTCGTTTACCGTTGTGTAGCGTGATAAGAACTGCGATACAGCGTAAGAATACGAGCTAATGGTGTTCTGGCTCATCTCTTTCGACTTGAGATAATTGATGAAAGCTTCCATGACATCTCCTTTCGGTTATGACGCCATGGAAGCGGGATTAGTTGATATTGGCTAGTATTAAATTAAGACGCTCGGCGATGCGGCGCTGCTCGGCGAGGGGCGGCACGGGGATCAGGTACCTCTTCACCGTCTCTTGCGCAAGCTCCTTCTGCTTCGTTGAACCGCTCGCCTGATCCTCGATAACGGATTGGACCGACGGGCCCGCAAAGTAGAGGAACGCATATTCGTAGCGCAACCAGTCGGGCACGGTCCTGATGACCGTAACGTGGCTGTCGGCAACCGCCCACCCGTAAGGGTTTTGGTTCGAATCGTAGACGGCCATGCGGCCAAGGGTGCCCAGCCCCGTCGAGTTCCAGAGCAGGTCGCCGTCAACGAGCAGCCTCTCCTCGGCATACGATGCAACGCTGTTCGGGTCGACGAACTTCGCCCTCTCCAGCGAGAACCCTGACCATTGATTGCATTTCTGAGCGACAACGGGATATTTTTTTTCGAGTGAGTACTTTGGCGATTTGCCGCGCTGTATGTAGGTGGTAATGCCCTCCAGCCTTGCCCACTCCCAGCCTTCAGGGATATCGAACGGGATCTCGCCGTCGATGCAAATCGGCTCGCTCTCGCGGCCCTTCGCATCCACGCGCTTCTCATAGCGCCTGCCATCGGAACCGAGGTAGATTACCGACTCACCGCCCTTGGGGGCCTTGATCTTCTTCTCCTTGATAAGATGGGCGCGTTCCTCGCGGATGCGATCGAGCAGCACGGATGCGGGCTCTTCCGACGGATCTTGTGGCACGAGCTTGCCCTCGACGGCCATCTGCAGCACGGATTTGCGCAGGCGCTCGGGCAGCGAAGCGTCCAACGCTTCGCGCTCGTCCTCCAGCTTGCCGTACTCCCCAACGAGCGGCATCAGCTCGGAGACGCGCTCGGCGATGCGGCGCTGCTCGGCGAGGGGCGGCACGGGGATCAGGTACCTCTTCACCGTCTCTTGCGCAAGCTC
>NZ_WWRX01000011.1:0-85971 GCF_009875575.1 Eggerthella sp. BIOML-A4
CCGCCGACGAGGCCCCCGCGCTCGACGCGGCCGGCCTCGAGGCGGGCTACGGCCGCGACGCGCCCGTGCTGCGCGGGGCGGGCCTGCGGCTGGACGCCGGGACGGTGACGGCGCTCGTGGGCAGGAACGGCGCGGGCAAGACCACGCTGTCGCGCTGCCTGGTGGGGCTGCACCGGGAGCGCGCGGGCAGCGTCCGCTTCCGCGGCGAGGAGCCGCGCCGCCGCGACCGGCCCGAGCACGCCTACCTCGTGATGCAGGAGACCGGCTACCAGCTGTTCAGCGACACCGTGCGCGGCGAGCTGCTGGGCGCGCTCACGCACGGCGGGCTGCGGCCCGCGCCCGACGGGGCGGACGGGCAGGCGGACCGCGCGCTCGCGCGCTTCGGCCTCGAGGACATCGCCGAGCGCCACCCGCTCTCGCTCTTGGGAGGGCAGCGCCAGCGGCTGGCCATCGCCGTCGGCATCCTGCAGGGCGCCCGCGTGCTCGTGCTCGACGAGCCCACGAGCGGGCTCGACTTCGGCACCATGGGGCGCGTGGCCGACGAGGTGCGCCGGGCGCGCGACGCGGGAGCGTGCATCGTCGTGGTCACCCACGACTACGAGTTCGTCTGCGCCGCCTGCGACCAGGTGGCCGTGCTCGAGGACGGCGTCGTGTCCGACGTGCTGCCCGTGCGCGGCGAGGCCCTCGGGCGCATCCGGCGCGCGATCGGCATCGACGGGCGGGCGCGCCCGCTCTGACCGAATCTGACCGAAGGCATCGACCATTTCAAGAGAAGGAGATACGCTTATGGCAACGACGACGGTTGCCGCCTCTTCGGGCGGCGCGAACGCGAAGGGCAAGCTGGTGGGGAAGGACTACATCACGCTGGCCATCTTCGGGGTGCTCCTGTTCCTCGTGTTCATGGTGTTCGCGATGGTGCTGGGCATGAACGCGAACCTGTTCTGGTTCACGCACGCGTGCGGCTCGCTCATCGGCGGCATCGTGTGGATGTACGTGGCCGCGAAGGTGCCCAAGCGCGGCGCGTTCGCCATCATGTCCGCGATCGTCGCGGTGGTGGCGCTGCTGCTGGGCATGCTGTGGACCGGCCCGGTGGGCATCGTGGCGGGCGGCCTGCTGGCCGAGCTCGTGGCGGGGGCCGGCAGCAAGCGCACCACGCTGCGCTGCCTGGCGGCGTTCGCGGTGTGGACGCTGTGCTTCTGGGTGGGCCAGGAGTCGATGATCTTCCTAGCGGGCGACGCCTACGTGCAGATCGTGGTCGATTCCGGCATGAGCGCCGAGTACGGCCAGGGGCTCGTCGACTTCATCCACGGCCCGCTCGCGCTGGTGGCGCTGGCCGCGACCGCGGTGTGCCCCTTCGTGGGCGGCTGGATCGGCTCGAAGCTGTTCAAGAAGCACTTCGCCAAGATCTCGGCCTGAGCGCCGCGCCCTTCGGCCGACGAGGCGCCGAACGAACGGCTCCCTTTCGGGGGAGCCGTTCTCTTTTTCGGCGGCATCGTCCAATCGGCATCGACGTGCAGCGGATTTCGGCGGGATCGCTATTATGTTCTCTTAGGCTAACAATAAGCACGTTACGGCAAGGAAAGGAACGAATCGTGTCAAGACCGCAGAATCCCATCGTGCGGCTGCTGGAGTTCGCCGGGCCCCACAAGCGCTTGACCATCGCGGGCTGCGCGCTCTCGGCGCTCAACGCCGTGCTGGCCATCGCGATGCTCGTGTGCGTGTGGTTCGTCGTGCGCGACCTCGTGGCCGTCGCCCCGGCGTGGGGCGAGGCGCGGCAGGCCCCGGTGTACGGCGCCTGGGCGCTGGCCTTCGCGCTCGCGGGCCTCGTCGTGTACTTCGCCGCGCTCATGTGCACGCACCTCGCCGCGTTCCGCACGGCGACGAACATGCGCAAGGCGGCGCTCGAGCACCTCGCGAAGGTGCCGCTCGGCTACTTCTCCGTCCGCTCCACCGGCGAGCTGCGCCGCGTCATCGAAGGGTCCACGGGGCTCACCGAGGGCGTGCTGGCGCACCGCATCCCCGATTTCGTGGGCGCGCTGGTCACGCCCGTGGCCTACCTCGTCGTCATGTTCGTGTTCGACTGGGTCATGGGCCTCGTGTGCCTCATCCCCGTGCTCGCCTCCGCCTTCTGCATGTTCCTCATGATGGGCGGCGGCCTGGGCGGCAAGGACGGCGAGGGCAACTCCAACGCCATGCAGTTCATGGTGAACTACCAGAACGCGCTCGACAAGATGAACAAGGCCGCCGTGGAGTACGTGCGCGGCATCCCCGTGGTGAAGGTGTTCCAGCAGACCGTCCACTCGTTCAGGGCGTTCCGGGAGTCCATCGTGGCCTACTGCGACTTCGCCACCGCCTACGTGAAGCTGTGCGAGGGCCCGCAGGTGGCGCAGCTCGTGGCCATCAACGCGACGTTCTTCGTGCTCGTGCCGGCGGGCATCCTGCTGGCGGGCGCGGCGGGCGACTTCGGCGCGTTCCTCACGAACTTCCTGTTCTACGTCATCTTCTCGGCGCTCACCACCATGATGATGAGCAAGATCATGTACTCGTCGCAGGCGGTGACCGAGGCGCAGGACGCGGTGAGCCGCATCGACGGCATCCTGTCGGCGCCGCTCATGGCCGAGGTGGACCCGGCCCGGGCCGAGGCGCCCGCCGACGACGCCATCGACTTCGACCACGTCACGTTCTCCTATCCGGGCGCCGACGCGCCCGCGCTCGAGGACGTCGTGCTGCACGTGCCCTCGGGCGCCACGGTGGCGCTCGTGGGGCCCTCGGGCGGCGGCAAGACCACCGCGGCCTCGCTCGTGCCGCGCTTCTGGGACGCGAGCGCGGGGCGGGTGCTCGTGGGCGGCGTCGACGTGCGGTCCATCCCGCAGGCCGAGCTCATGGAGCGCGTGGCCTTCGTGTTCCAGAACGACAAGCTGTTCAAGCAGAGCCTGCTGGACAACATCCGCGCCGCGCGGCCGGAGGCGACGCGCGAGGAGGTGGAGGCGGCCGCGCACGCGGCGCAGTGCGACGACATCGTGGCGAAGCTGCCGCAGGGGCTCGACACCGTGGTGGGCGCCCGCGGCGTGTACCTCTCGGGCGGCGAGTGCCAGCGCATCGCGCTCGCGCGCGCCATCCTGAAGGACGCGCCCATCGTGGTGCTCGACGAGGCCACGGCCTTCGCCGACCCCGAGAACGAGGCGCTCATCCAGCGCGCGCTGGGGGTGCTGTGCGCGGGCAAGACCGTGCTCATGATCGCGCACCGGCTGTCCACCGTGGCCGGCGCCGACGCCATCTACGTGCTGGACGGCGGCCGCCTCGCGGAGCAGGGGACCCACGCCGAGCTGGTGGAGGCGGGCGGCTTGTACGCGCGCATGTGGGCCGACTATCGAACCTCGGCGCAATGGCGCATCGGAAAGGAGGGCGGCTATGCTGCGTGATTCCCTGGGCCTCACCGACGTGGGCGCGAAGAACTTCAGGCGCGGCGTGTTCTTCTGCACGCTGGCGAACCTCGTGCTCATGGCCCCGATCGGCATCCTGTTCCTGCTGGTGAGCGACTTCATGGACCACCTCGTGGCGGGGGCCCCGCTGCCCGCGCTGGCGCCGTACCTCGCGGGGTGCGTCGGCATCCTCGCGCTCATGGTCCTCACCCAGTGGGCCGAGTACGCGAACACGTACCACAAGGTGTACGAGGAGAGCGCCCGCAAGCGCACCGACCTGGCCGAGCACCTGCGCCGGCTGCCGCTGTCGTTCTTCGGGCGGCGCGACCTGTCCGACCTCACGAACGCCATCATGAAGGACTGCTCCGACCAGGAGCGCATGTTCATGCACGTCATGCCGCAGCTGTTCGGCACGGGCCTGTCCACGGCCATCGTCATCGTCGGCATCTTCTTCTACGACTGGCGTCTGGCGCTCGCGGCGTTCTGGGTGGTGCCCGCGGCGCTGCTCGTGATGGCGCTCACCGGGAAGCACCAGCAGCGCAAGGCGCAGGCGATGGAGGACGCGCGCCTCGAGGTGGCCGACGGCGTGCAGGAGTTCCTGGAGTGCGCGCAGGAGATCCGCGCCACGAACCGCTCGGCGGCGCATCTGGACGCGCTCGCGGCCAAGCTCGACGCGTTCGAGCGCAGGCAGGTGGCGTCCGAGCTGACCACCGGCGTGTTCGTCACCTCGGCGCAGGCGTTCCTCAAGCTGGGCATCGGCACCACCGTCTTCGTGGGCGCGACGCTGCTCGTGTCCGGGCAGACGGACTTCATGACCTACTTCGCCTTCCTGCTCGTGGTCACGCGCGTGTACGATCCGGTGAACCTCATCCTGCAGTCCATCGGCGAGCTGCTGAGCATGCGGCTGTCCATCAGGCGCACGCAGGAGCTGGCCGCCGAGAAGCCCATGGAGGGCTCCACCGACTTCGCGCCGCGAGGCCACGACGTGGTGTTCGAGGACGTGTCGTTCTCGTACGGCGACGGCGAGCAGGTGCTGAGGGACGTGTCGTTCACCGCCCGCGAGGGCGAGGTGACGGCGCTCGTGGGCCCGTCCGGGTCGGGCAAGTCCACGGTGGCGAAGCTGGCGGCGCGCTTCTGGGACGCCGACGCGGGGTCGGTGCGCGTGGGCGGCGTGAACGTGGCCGACGTGGACCCCGAGACGCTGCTGGCCGACTACGCCGAGGTGTTCCAGGACGTGGTGCTGTTCGACGACACGGTGATGGGCAACATCCGCCTGGGGCGGGTCGGCGCAACCGACGAGGAGGTGCTGGCGGCGGCGCGGGCGGCGATGTGCGACGAGTTCGTGAGCCGCATGCCGCAGGGCTACGACATGATGATCGGCGAGAACGGCGGGCGGCTGTCGGGAGGGGAGCGGCAGCGCATCTCCATCGCGCGCGCCATCCTGAAGGACGCGCCGGTGGTGCTGCTCGACGAGGCCACGGCCTCGCTCGACGTGGAGAACGAGACGCAGGTGCAGCAGGCGCTGTCCAGGCTGCTGGCCGGCAAGACCGTGCTGGTCATCGCGCACCGCATGCGTACCGTGGCCAACGCCGACAAGATCGTGGTACTCAAAGAGGGCCGCGTCGCCGAGCAGGGCGCGCCCGCCGAGCTCATGGCGCGCGAGGGAGGGTGTACCGGCGCATGGTGGAGCTGCAGACCGAAGCTTCGGGGTGGTCGCTGGCTTCCTGACGCCTCGCTTCTTTCCTTCGGCGATGGCGCTCGGCATGCCGTCGCGCCGGGAAACCGTCGGGATGAGGCGCGCGCGACAGGGCTGCATGCGCCGTTATGCGTTACCATGGTGCGAGGCGCATAGCGCGGCTTGGAGCCGCGCCGAGGAAAGGATGTAGACAGTGGATCGCGTGTTGCTGAAAGGCGCGCTGGCCGAGCTGTTCGACGAAGGGGCGGCTCGCTTCGACGCTTCGATGGCGGAGCTCACGACGTTTCGTATCGGAGGTCCGGCCGACGTTCTCGTGGAGCCTCGCACGGCGGGCGAGGCGCGTGTCGTATTGGAGGCATGTCGCCGCCTGGGCGTTGCGGTGCGTGTGATGGGGCTTGGCAGCGACGTGCTGGTGGCGGACGAAGGGCTTCGTTGCGTCGTCGTGCGCATCGCCGAGAGCTTGTCGCAGGTGGAGGTTGACGGCGAGCGGATGCATGTGGAGGCGGGCGCGTCGAACGCCGACGTGGCGCGGCGCGCATGCGAGGAGGGGCTTGCGGGATACGAGTTCGCCTGCGGCATCCCGGGTACCGTGGGCGGCGCGGCCATCATGAACGCGGGCGCCTACGGAGGCGAGTTCAAGGACGTGGCCGAATCGGTGCGCTGCCTCACGCCGGAGGGCGAGCTGGTGGACGTGGACGCCGAGCGGGCGCAGTGGTCGTATCGGCATTCGATGATGGGCGAGGCCGGTTTCGTGGTGCTGGGAGCGACGCTGCGCCTGGCTCCCGACGACCCGCGCGCCATCCGGGAGCGCATGGACGACCTCGCGCGCCGGCGCGCCGAGAAGCAGCCGCTCGAGCTGCCCAGCGCCGGAAGCACCTTCAAGCGCCCTGCCGGGTTCTTCGTCGGGCAGCTGGTGCAGGAGGCGGGGTTGCGAGGGTACCGCGTGGGCGGTGCCCAAGTGTCCGAGAAGCACACCGGTTTCGTGGTGAACGCGGGCGACGCCACGGCGGCCGACGTGCGCCGCCTCATCGCCGATGTGCAGGAGCGCGTGCGGGCGAGCGCCGGCGTGGATCTCGAGCCCGAGGTGCGCATGTGGGGTTTCGAGGAATAAGCTCGTCCCCAATATCTTGCGACAAAGGAACAAATGTTTCACGTGAAACATTTGTTCGCGCACGAAGATGACGGGAGGCGGCAACCGCTCGCTTAGGTAACGGGCGGGCGTGCGCTTGCTTGGTCGATATAGAGGGCGAGCGCTCCTTTAGGTGAACTGCCCTTTCCTATGAATCACGGAAATGTTACTATTGCTATAGCATAAGTGGACGCAAGGGGGCGTGCGTATGATCGATCGGGCTTTGTTCGCGCTGGAGGGCATCCGCGGCGCGCTGGCGGCGCTGGTGGCCCTTGCCGTGGCCCGGGCGCTGCTCGTGGTGGGGCAGGCATGGTCGTTGGCAAGCGCCATCGTGCATCTATGGGAAGGCGCGCCGCTGCCCGACCAGGCTCCGCTCATCGTCCTGTTCTTCCTCTGCTTCGTAGGCGGCCAGCTGGTGCGCTACGCGCAGGACTCCTATCTCGACCGCTACGCCTACGCACGCATCGACGCACTGCGCCGCGAGCTTCTGCAGGCGGTGTTCGGCCAGGGTGCGCGCATCGTGCAAGCTCAGGGCACCGGCAGCGTCACTGCGATGGTGTTGGAGGGCATCGACCAGGTGGAGACGTACCTGCGCCTCATCCTGCCGAAGATCGTGTGCGTGGTCGTGGTGCCGCTCATCGTGCTTTTGTGCGTGTTCCCGGTGGATTGGGTGTCGGGTTCCATCATGCTGGTCATGTACCCGGTCATCGTGTTCTACATGGGGCTGATCGGCGCGACAGCGAAGGCGGCCGCGTCGCTGCAGCACGAGGAGTACCAGCGGCTGTCGAATCACTTCATCGACTCGATGCGCGGCATCGATACGCTCAAGCTGTTCGGCCGCGGCAAGCGCCACGGCGAGCGCATCTTCGAGGTGAGCGAGCGCTTCCGCGAGGCAACGGTTAAGACGCTGCGCATCGCCACGTTGTCGGGCTCCGTGCTCGACCTCATCTCCACGCTGTCGCTGGCGGCCGTGGCCATCATGTTGGGATTCCGCCTCGTGGACGGTTCGATCGCCTTCTTCCCTGCGCTGTTCGTGCTGGTGCTGGTGCCGGAGTACTTCAAGCCCATCCGCGAGTTCGCCAGCGACTACCACGCCTCGCTCGACGGCAAGAACGCGCTGGCCTCCATTCAGGGCATCATCGCGTCGGCGGAGGAGGGCGCGTCGGACGTTGCAGGCGACGAGGCCGCCGCGCTGCACGACGTTCCCGTCTGGAGCGAAGATTCGACGCTCGAGCTGGACGGCGTGCGCTTCTCGTATCCCGAGCACGAGGCGCTTTCGGACGTGTCCTTCGCCGTGCGCGGTTTCGCGCGCGTCGGCGTCATCGGGGCCAGCGGCTCGGGCAAGAGCACGCTCGTGAACCTGTTGGGCGGCTTCGCGGCTCCCAGCGCGGGCACGGTGCGCGCCGCAGGGCGGCAGCTGGCAGACCTGCGCGAGCCTTCGTGGCAGCGCCAGGTGCTCTACATCCCGCAGGACCCGTACCTGTTCCACGCCACGCTGCGCGACAACATCATGTTCTACCGCCCCGATGCCGACGACGATGAGGTTGCGCGCGCGGTGGAGGTCGTGGGGCTGGGCGATCTCGTGGCCGAGCTGCCGGACGGGCTGGACACGCTGGTGGGCGAGGGCGCCCGCGCGCTGTCGGGCGGCCAGGCGCAGCGCATCGCGCTGGCCCGCGCGCTTCTGGACGACTCGCGGCGCATCCTGCTGTTCGACGAACCCACGGCGCACCTCGACATCGAGACCGAGTTGGAGCTGAAGGAGCGCATGCTGCCGCTCATGGAAGGCCGTCTCGTGGTGTTCGCCACGCACCGGCTGCATTGGGTGCACGACATGGACGCCGTGCTGGTGATGGAGGACGGGCGCGTGGCCGAGTTCGGCGCGCCGAAGGAGCTTGCCGCGCGCGACGGCGCGTACGCGCGCTTGGCGTCGCGGTTGGAAGGAGGCGCGCTATGAGCAGGGAAGGCGAAGCCGTGCAGGGCGCCGTGCCGCGCGAGGAGGGGTTCGCGAGCGTGCTGCGCCGCGACGCCTGGGTGAAGCCGTTCTTCTTCCGTTACCGCAAGGCGTTGGCGTTGGCGCTTTTCCTGGGGCTGCTGACGTTCGGGTTCGCCTCGGCGCTGATGTTTACCTCAGGCTACCTGGTCAGCGCTTCGGCGGTGGTTGAGACCATCCTCTTTCTGCACCTGCCGCTCATCTTCGTGCGCATCTTCGGCGTGGGCAAGCCCATCCTGCAGTACCTCGAGCGCTTGACCAGCCACGACTGGGTGCTGCGCATGACCAGCGGATTGCGGTTGAAGCTGTACCGCGCGCTGGAGCGCGACGCCGTGTTCTTCCGCGCCACGCACCGCACGGGCGACGTGCTGGGTCTTCTGGCCGAGGATATCGGGCACATTCAGAACCTGTACCTGCGCACCGTGTTCCCCACGGTGACGGCATGGCTGCTGTTCGTCGTGCTGGTGGCATGCCTGGGCTGGTTCTCGCTCTGGCTCGCGCTGGCGATGCTGCTGGTGCTGGGCACGGCGGTGTTCCTCGTGCCGCTGGTGTCGGTGCTGGCGAACGCCGCGCGCCAGGCGCGCCACAAGCAGATGAAGAACGAGCTGTACGCCGAGCTGGCCGACAACGTGCTGGGTGTGTCCGACTGGGTGTTCGCCGGGCGCGGCGAGGAGTACCTCACGCGCCATAAGGAGCGCGAGCTGCGGATGCGCGACGTGCAGGAGCGCATGGAGCGCTTCGGTCGGCGCCGCGACGTGGTGCTGCAGGCGCTGTTCGGCATCTGCGCCGTGCTGCTGCTGGTGTGGGCGGGCGGGCGCTTCGGCGGGGAAGGGGGCGACGCGGCCAACTGGATCGCCGCGTTCGTGCTGGGCTTCTTCCCGCTCATCGACGCGTTCGCGCCCTTGTCGTCGGCGGCGGTGGAGGCCGGCGCCTACCGCGATTCCATCGCGCGTTTGAACGACCTGCCGACCCCCGGCGAGGAGAAGCCGTCCGCGCGCGTGCCCGAGGCGCCGTTCGACGTGCGGGTTGACCGGGCGGAGTACCGCTATCCCGGCACGTCGCGTGACGTGCTGCGCGGCCTGAGCCTGACGGTGCCGCAGGGCCAGCGCGTGGCCGTGCTGGGCCGCAGCGGCGCGGGCAAGAGCACGCTGGCGTCCCTCGTGCGCGGCGACATACGACCCGATGCGGGCGGCGTGACGCTGGGCGGCTCGCCCACGGCCGACCTCGGCGACGAGGCGGCGAAGTGGATCGGGGTCATCCAGCAGCGCACCTACCTGTTCAACATGACGCTGCGCGACAACCTGCGCATCGGGCGCGAGGACGCGACCGACGACGAGGTATGGGACGCGCTGGGCAGGGTGGGGCTGCGGTCGATGGCCGAGCGGCTGCCGAACGGCCTGGACACGCTGGTGGACGAGGCCGGCCTGCGCTTCTCGGGCGGCGAGCGCCACCGCGTCGCGCTCGCGCGCGTGCTGCTGCAGGACGTGCCCGTGGTCATCCTGGACGAGCCCACGGTAGGCCTCGATCCTATCACCGAGCGCGCGCTGCTGGACGACCTGTTCGAGGCGCTGGCGGGCAAGACGGTGATCATGATCACCCACCATCTGGCCGGCGTGGACGCCATGGACCGCGTCGTGTTCGTGGAGGACGGCCGCATCGCGCTCGACGGCGCGCCGGACGAGCTCGCGCGCACGAGCGAGCGCTACCGACGTCTGCTGGCCTTCGACCGCGGGCAGGCGGCGGGCCGCTAGCCGCGGGCGCGCAGAAGGGCGGTTGCGTCCTCGGGCGCGAGCGCGCACACGGTGGATCTCCTGAGCAGGCCTTTGTCGCGCGTTACGATGTAGTCGGCCTTCGCGCGTTCGGCGCATGCCATGATCAGGTTGTCCTCTATGTCCCCGTTGAACGCGCTCAGCTTGCTGGCGACCCAGAAGTCGGATAGGTCGAGCCCGACGAGCGTCGAAACCTCGTTCATGTTAGCGAGGTTCGCCCAGGCTAGGCGGTTCGCGGCCAGCGCGAAGGCTTCGTCGACCGCTTCGCCCTTCTCGCGCGCCGCTTTCTTGAGGGTGCTGCAGGTGAAGAAATGGACGTCCTTCGCCGTGGTCGCCGCATGGCAGAGCGTTGCGCCTCGCTCCACGGCTTCGTCGAGGAATTCGCACGATGCGCGATGGTTTGGGCGAAATCCCAGGTAGTTGTCGAGCCAGACGTTCGTATCGACGAGGAAGACCGGGGCGGCTCCGTTCATGGCCGCACTCCTTCCTCGCCGTGGCGCTCGAGTATGAACTCTTCCATGAGCTGGTCGTAGGGATCGAAGGCGACGGAAGAGGGCATTTCGCTTCCGAAGCCCATATCCGCGAACGCTCGCGCCGCTTCCTCGCGTCCGCGGCGAAGCGCTTCGAGTTGCGACGGGCTCTCTATCCTCGCGTTCGCGCGCGCTGGCAAGGGACGGTCCTCCAGCAGGTTCACGATGGCCGAGGGGTTTTCGCCGCACCCTGCTGCTTTGCGCCACAGCGCGCGAACCGCCTGCGACGGAGAGTATCCGGCGCGTTTCAAAACGTCGTCTCCGGCAAGTTTGAGCGAACGCTCGATACGGGTGTTGAACTGGATCGTCTCGGCAGCGGCACCCATCGTTCCTCCTTTCAAGCAGCCTATGAGCTATACGTAAGTATAGCATAATCGCTAGCAAAATGGATGAGCAGAGATGCGGGCGGTTCTTCGACGGCGCTTGGCAGGGCGCTCGCATTCTCGGGCTATCGAGCGCCCGTTTGCGGGGCGGGAAGGGATGGCGTCTGGGGATTCTCCGTTCTTCGCGCCGCCGGGCTCCGGCTTCCGGTATCCTGAACGTTCGCGACAATTCCGGATTACGAGAGCAGCGGAGAGGCTTCATGAAGATCAACCACGCGATCCTGCACGTTTTCGACTTCGTCTCGTGCGTCAACGTGTACGCCCAGGAGGAGCTCGACCTTTCGAGCAAGAACGCCAAACGCTACGTGACGAGCCACGCGAAGAAGGCGCTCGGCAACATCGACAGCAAGCGCGGCGAGTTCGCCGAGAACAGCATGTTCGCCGAGGAGCTGCGCTGCTACTTCCGCGGCCAGCGCGAGTTCGTCGACCTGTCCGTCCAGGTGGCCGAGTTCATCGCGGGCGAGCTGGGGCGCATGGAGAAGACCGAATCGGCCGACCTGCTGGTGGTGGACTTCGAGGACGATCCCGACAACACGGTGCGGGAGATGACCGACGACGAGGCCGAGGCGGCGTACCGCGGCGAGGGCAAGCGCTACTTCGCGTTCATGCTGCTGGAGGCCAAGCAGGCCTACATGCACGAGGTGGGCTACGGCGAGAGCGGCGCGCAGCGCGTGGACATCGCGCGCCATCACGCCATCCTGCCGAACCCGTCGCAGAAGGTGGCGTCGTTCGCGGTGATCGAGTCGAAGACGCTGTCGGTGTCGTTTTGCGACAAGGAGCGCGCCATCGCGGGCGAGAACCGCTGGCTCATCCCCGACGGCCTGCTGCAATGTTCGATGGAGGCGTCCAGCAAAGAGGTGTTCGACACGGTGACGCGCATCGTCGAGGAGGTTGCCGAGGAGTACGGCGCCAACGCTGCCGTGGCGGTGTCGAAGGCGAAGGCCTACGTGGCCGAGAACGCCGACGAGTCCGACGAGCTTGCCCCGTGGGACATGGGCGAGGAGGTGTTCGAGGACGAGCCGTTGCAGAAGCGCTTCGAGCAGGCGCTGGCCGACGAGGCGCTGCCCGAGCGCGTGGTCGTGGAGAAGAACGTGGCCAAGCGCGTGGCGAAGAGCCATAAGATCCGCACTGACACGGGCATCGACATCACGTTCCCGGCCGAGTACGGCGAGAACCCCGACTTCATCGAGTTCGTCAGCGGCCCGAACGGCCTCATCAACATCGAGCTCAAGAACATCGGCCACATAGAGAACCGCTAGAGGCCCCGCGGTCCCATCCTGCAACCTGCCGCCGCACCCGCTTCCCCGTGGGCGCGGCGTATGAGACAATAGAGCGAACTTCCCGAAAAACAGAGGAGCACAACGTGGCGGAATTCATCTACCAAATGTATCAGGCGCGCAAGGCGCACGGCGACAAGGTCATCCTCGACGACGTGACCCTGTCGTTCTACCCCGGCGCGAAGATCGGCGTCGTGGGGCCCAACGGCATGGGCAAGTCGACGCTGCTCAAGATCATGGCGGGCCTCGAAGAGGTGTCCAACGGCGACGCGCGCCTCACGCCCGGCTACACGGTGGGCATCCTGCAGCAGGAGCCGCCTCTGGACGACGACAAGACCGTCATCGAGAACATCGAGATGGCGTTCGGCGAGGTGAAGGCCAAGATCGACCGCTTCAACAAGATCGGCGAGGAGATGGCCGAGCCCGACGCCGACTTCGACGCGCTCATGGCCGAGATGGGCGAGCTGCAAGACGCCATCGACGCGGCGAACGGGTGGGATCTCGACAGCCAGCTGTCGCAGGCCATGGACGCGCTGCAGTGCCCCGACCCCGACATGCCGGTGAACGTGCTATCCGGCGGCGAGCGCCGTCGCGTGGCGCTGTGCAAGCTGCTGCTGGAGGCGCCCGACCTGCTGCTGCTCGACGAGCCCACCAACCACCTGGACGCCGAGTCGGTGCTGTGGCTGGAGCAGTTCCTGCGCACCTACCCCGGCGCGGTGCTGGCCGTCACGCACGACCGCTACTTCCTGGACAACGTGGCCGAGTGGATCTGCGAGGTGGACCGCGGCAGCCTCTTCCCGTACAAGGGCAACTACTCCACCTACCTCGAGACGAAGGCCGCGCGCCTGGAGGGCCAGGGCCAGCGCGAGGAGAAGCTGGCGAAGCGCCTGCGCTCGGAACTGGAGTGGGTGCGATCCAGCCCCAAGGCGCGCCAGGCCAAGAGCAAGGCCCGCATCGAGCGCTACGAGCAGATGGCGGCCGAGGCACGCTCGTTCGAGAAGGCCAGCGTGTCGGACATCACCATCCCCGTGCCGCCGCGCCTGGGCGCGAAGGTCATCGAGGCCAAGCACATCAGGAAGGCGTTCGGCGACCGCGTGCTCATCGACGACTTGTCGTTCACGCTGCCCCAGGGCGGCATCGTGGGCGTGATCGGCCCGAACGGCGTGGGCAAGTCCACGCTGTTCAAAGCCATCGTGGGCTTGGAGCCCCTGTCGGGCGGCGAGCTTGAGATCGGCGAGTCGGTGAGCATCTCCTACGTCGACCAGAACCGCGAGGGCATCGACCCGAACAAGAAGCTGTGGGAGGTCGTCTCCGACGGCCTGGACTACATGAAGGTGGGCGACACCGAGATTCCCAGTCGCGCCTACGTGGCCAGCTTCGGCTTCAAGGGGCCCGACCAGCAGAAGCCGGCCGGCGTGCTGTCGGGCGGCGAGCGCAACCGCCTGAACCTGGCGCTGACGCTCAAGCAGGGCGGCAACCTCCTGCTGCTCGACGAGCCTACGAACGACCTCGACGTCGAGACGCTGGAAAGCCTGGAGGAGGCGCTGCTGGCATTTCCCGGCTGCGTCGTGGTGACCAGCCATGACCGCTGGTTCCTCGACCGCATCGCCACGCACATCCTGGCGTGGGAGGGCACCGACGAGAACCCGGGCAACTGGCACTGGTTCGAGGGCAACTTCGACGACTACCAGAAGAACCGCGTCGAGCGCCTGGGCGAGGAGGCCGCGCGTCCGCACCGCATCCACCGCAAGCTCACCCGCGACTAGCAGATACGCGACATGCATTCGAGGCCCCGGAGCTGAACGGCATCGGGGCCTCGCCGCGTTCAGGCGAACTTGACGGCGCAGAGGACGACGAACCCGATGACGACGACAGCTGCCAAAAGGTTCATCGCGCGCAGCGGGAGCTTCCCGAGGGCTTTCTGGCACAGCGGGTAGACGATCCATGTGTACAGCATGGCCATGGCCGCCAGTGCGAGGTCGTTTACGAGCCATGCCTGGCCGAGGATGTTGAACGGCAGCTGCGAGTTGTCCCACAACGGGTATTCGCCGGCGGCGTTCGGCTGGTTCAGCATGAACCCCATGGCCAGTTCCATGAGCATGCACATGACCACGGTGGCGGCGAAGAACTGGATCCCGGCGCTGACGAGGGTGGCGCGCCGGGCGACCAGCGCCGTCTTGAGCGGCATCAGCACGAGCGCGCAGACGACGACGCCCACGCCGTACACGAGAAACGGGTACATCGGGTCGTCCCACACAAGCGAATCGGCATCGACGATGCCGAATACGTTCATGAACGAGCAGTAGACGATCTCCATCCAGTGTCCCACCACGCTGAACACGCAGAAGTACACGGCCAGGTTCCGCCAGAACGCGAAGGAGCCGGGCTCGTAGCCGTACCGCTCGTCTTCTTTGGAGAGAATGGGCATGGACGCTGGGTCGTTCTAGCCGGCCGCTTCAGAATCGTAGCTGTACGAGAGCTCGATCGAGGTTGCGTCCGAGGAGCCGGCATCGTCGGCGTCGTCGAGGTCGGGAAGCGCCACGTTCACGTAGTACAGGAAGATCAGGATGCAGAAGCCGACGGTCACGGCTATGAAGGCGATGTTCATGCCGTCCCGGGGGACCTTGCTCAGCAGCTGCTCGAGCGCCGGGTAGATCACCCATGTCATGAGCGTGGCCACCACGCCGAAGGCGATGGCGTTCTGCAGGCACACCTGGCCCATGAAGTTGCAGAACATATCGGAGTAGTCCCATAAGGGCAGCTTGCCGTCAGGGCCGGGCTGGTTGACCATGAGGCCCATGACCAGCTCGATGGCCGTGCAGACGAGCGCGTTGACGACGAAGCTGATGAGCAAGGGCACCACGCGGCTGCGGATGCGCTTTTCGAGGAAGTTCTTGACGGGGTACAGCAGAAGCACGCACGCCACGGCTCCGAACCCGTACACGATGAAGGGGTAGAGCCAATCCGACCAGATCTGGGAATTCGGGTCGTAGGTGCCGGGTATCATTCCGAAGCGGATGAGCGTGCAATAGGCCGCCTCCATCCAGTGTCCCACCACGCTGAACACGCAGAAGTAAATGATGATGTTGCGCCAGAACGCCCAGGTCCGAGGCTGGTAGCAGTCCAGGTCCTTCGCGAGCTCGCGTTGTTTGACCTCTGCGTCGAAGGGCTGCGTCAGCACGGCTTTCGCGCGTCTCGACGTGAGGAAGTACGCGAGCAGGATGAGGTCGGGAGTGCACGAGAACAGCTGGCCGACAAGGCTGAAGTGACCGGTCGCGATGTTGAAGGCGGTTCCGATGAAGATGTTGAACAAGCTGAACCCGATGATGAAATGGCGCGCCAGGCGTTTGCGCTGCCAGATGAGCCAGAAGCTGATGCTGTCGAATATCAGGTTGACGAAATCGAGGATGTTCGAGAATTCCAGCTCGTAGCTGCCTTTGATCAGGAACGCCAACAGCGAGATGGTGACGACGACGTTGAATGCAAAGAAGAACTGGAGGACCCGCATGAAGCCGAGCTTCTTCGGGTTGCTGAAGTCTTTCGCCATGGGCTGCGGCTCCAATCACGCGCGACAGATCTATCCTGGTGGCGCGCGTCCCCGATGGCGTTGCGCGCACAGTTCGTCCAGTATATCTCGGCAGACCGGCGGAAGGCGCGTTCGGAAAGGCAGATGCCGCGTTCGCTTCGCAGAACGCGGCGTTCGTGCCGCTACCAGCGTTTGAGCGTGGGGAGCAGGGCGCCCATGAACGAAACGGCTTCGTCGCGCGTGATGTGGCACGACTCGGCCATGAACGGGGCGCAGCGCTCGATCAGCTCCTCGAGCGTCTCGTCTTCCAGAAACGCGCCGTTCGCATAGCACCACGAGCAGTAGTCGGCCGACAGAGAGCCGTCCGCCTCGGTGCCATGATCCTTCTCCTGGTAGAACGGCATGCCGCAGCTTTGGCAGTAGGCGCCGTCGGGCATCTCCAAAAGCAGGGCGACGGGCACATCGCAGGTGGCGGCGATGAGCTTGCACATGTCGATGCCAGGCGTGGTCTCCCCGTTCTCCCAGCGCGATACGGCCTGGCGGGTGACGTAAAGCTTGCGCGCTAGGTCTTCCTGAGTAAGGTTGCGCTCCTTGCGGATGCGGACGAGCACGTCTCCGATGGCCATGGGGTCCTTTCGTCGTTGGCTTGCGCAACCATTGAACCACGGCGTCGGCCCCGCCGTAAAGAAACAAAGCGTTGCGGGATGCGCTGCGCGGCGGTTGCGGGTATGATGGCATGGCGTTGCTGCAAGCCTGTTGCGAGATGCCGCGTGCGCGGCCGAAGGGAGACGACACGATGTACATTACCTGCCTGGACCTGGAAGGCGTGCTGGTGCCCGAGATCTGGATCGCGTTCGCCGAGGAGAGCGGCATTCCGGAGCTGACGCGCACGACTCGCGACGAGCCCGACTACGGCAAGCTCATGGACTTCCGTCTGGACATCCTGCGCCAGCATGGCCTGGGCCTCAAGGAGATCCAGGAGACCATCGCGCGCATCGACCCCTTGCCGGGGGCGAGGGACTTCCTCGACGAGCTGCGCGCCACGACCCAGGCCGTCATCATCAGCGACACGTTCACCCAGTTCGCCCAGCCCCTCATGGCGAAGCTGGGCTGGCCGGCGCTGTTCTGCAACGAGCTGGAGGTGGCTGACGACGGCACCATCGCGGGCTTTCGCATGCGCTGCCCCGAATCGAAGCTGACCACCGTGCGCGCGCTGCAGTCCTGCGGCTTCGACACCATCGCGGCGGGCGACAGCCATAACGACCTGGGGATGATCAGAGCCAGCAAGGCGGGCTTCCTGTTCCGCAGCCCCGATTCCATCAAGGCAGAGAACCCCGACCTGCCCGCGTTCGAGGAATACGACGACCTGCTCGCCGCCGTCAAGCAGGCTATGGCTTAACTGCGTTCGCCGTCGCCTGCGGCATCGGCGTTTTCGCGCAGGTGCTCGTCGGTGGCGGCGCGCAACGTCGCCACGACGTTCGCCGACGCGTTGGTCGCGACACCCGAGCTCAGTATGGCCTGGAGCGGGTTCGCGTGGTCGCCGCGGCAGGCTTCGTCGCTCATGATCTCGACGAGGCCGCCCAAGGTGAACCTCACTACCACCATGGCTTCGCTGCTCAAACGCGTTTCATCGACATGGAACAGGTCGAACCAGGTATGCATGACCAGGTTCTTCAGCGTGGCCACAAGCTCGCTCGATCCGTTCTTGCCGACGACCAGAAGGGCACGGTCGACGCGCTTTTTCAGGTCGGGATCGCGCAGCAGAGCGCCCGCTTCGGTTTCATCGACGCCTCTCGAAGGATCTCCGTTCATCAACAGCATGCGCGCCATCTCGCGTGGGAGCATGTTGTCCAGCGCTTGCGCGGCGAGCGCGCCCAAACCGTCGAAGTGGTAGTAGAACGCGTTCTTGTTGACCTGCGCCCGTTTCGCTATTTCGCTAACGGTGATCTGGGCGTACGGTTTCTCGGCGAGGATCTCCCAGAACGCCTCCTCCATGCGCTCGACGGCGGTGGGGCCTTCCTGGTCTTTACGCGGGCGCGCCATGGCTTCTCCTCGAAACTAGTCAACAGGAACAATACTCACCATTTTTATTAGACGTTGCGACTAATAAAATTGCCTCTTGAGAATAAATCAAGCCGCGGGCGCGGTCAAGCGCCGGCGACGCATTCGGAAGGAGGCTCCCGGTGTTCGAGAAACTCGGGAAAGCGAAGTACGTAGTGCCGCTGCTCATCGGCATCGTGGCGGCATGCGTCATGTCCGTCATGTTCTACCCGATGGCGAATATGGAGATGAAGGGGCTGCCGTTCGCGGTTCTGTCGCTCGACGAGGGCGTGGAGACGCCGCAGGGCGATATGAACGTGGGCGATACCCTGGTCGAGAACATCACGTCCGCGACGGCTGCGGAGGACGGCGAGGAATCGCCCATCGCCTGGACGAAGGTGGGCAGCCAGAAAGAGCTGGACGAAGCTCTCGAGAACGGCGAATACTACGGCGCGATCATCGTTCCCGCTGATTTCAGCGCCCAGCAGATGGCGGTCAAGCAGGCCGAGACGAAGGCCTCGCTCGCGCAAGCCCAGGCTTTGATGGCCGCGCAGGCGCAGGCCCAGGCCGCTGCGGCGGCCCAAGCAGCCGCAGCCGGCGGCGAAGCTGCCGCAGGTGGCGACCAGGCTGCGGCCATGGCTGCTGCCGCCGCAGGCGGGGAGGCTGCGGGTGGCGACCAGGCTGCCGCGATGGCTGCCGCCGCTGCGGCGCAGGGAGGGGATGCGGCGGCGGCCGCGCAAGGCGATGCGGCTCAGGCCGCTGCTTTGGCCGCCGCCGCGCAAGACGACGGGGCTTCCGAGGCTGAGGAAGTGGAGGCTCCTGCCCTCAAGGTGCTCATCGACAAGGCGAAGAGCCCGCTCGTGGCCAGCCAGATGGGCGCGAGCATCCCCTCGATGTTCCAGCAGATGGGCGTCGACGTGGACGTGGAGACCATTCACGAAGGGTCGGCTTCCGATGGCGACGGAGCGGCGGCCAATCCCATGTCCGGCATGGTGTCGCTGCAGCTTGCCATCATGCCGCTGTTCATGGTGTCGATGATGACGGGTCTGTTCCTCAGCCGCATCTTCGGAAAGAAGACGGATGCGACGAGCGCGGAGCGCTGGAAGTCCATCGGGATCCAGGCGGCTTACGCCGTCGTGGCCTCGCTGATCGTCAGCCTGTGCGCGTTCTGCATGCTGCTGTGGATCGCCGGTATCGAGGCTCCCATGGACGCCATCGTGCCGTTCATGTGGCTTGCCAGCTTCTGCGTGATGCTCGTGTTCATCGGCGCGTTCAACATCTCCACGGCGCTTGGCGGCCTGCTTGCGCTCGTCGGGTTCGCGTTGGGTATGATGACGGGCACGTTCCCCTTCGAGGCTCTGCCGGCGTTCTGGCAGGACTGGGTGTACCCGTGGGCCCCGCAGCGCTTCATGAGCGAGGGCATCCGCGCCATCCTGTATCTGGACGCGGGCGCCTGGAACGCAGGGAGCCTGCCGCTCCTGATCGTGGGCGCGGTCGGCGCGATGCTGACCTGCATCGCCGCTCTCGTGCCGGGCAAGAAGGACAAGAGCGAGACGGTCGCCGCCTAGGCGGAGAAACCGCTTGGCGTTGCACGTGGGGGGGCGGGCTTCGGCTCGCCCCCTTTCCTTTTGTCGCGCGGTTCGCGCCCAACCTCGCTCTTTCGGCTGTCTCGGCGACGCCTCGCTGCAGGGGTTCGCAAGACGATGTGCAGCGAAATCGCCGGTTTGGCAGTCCTCGGCGGCCTTCGACCGCGCTCGACGCTCCTTCCCGAGCATTGGCGAGGCGTAATCCCAGGTGGCGTTCCGTCGCCACCCCGGGATGCGCCGTCCGATCGAGCCGGGACTGCCAAACCGGCGCTTTCGCTGCACGCAAGGCGTCGAAACCGTGCGTTCGCGGCGAAGAAGGCGGCTGGGCGACGGCTTCAGGTGACGGTTCTGGCGCGTTGGGAACCAGAAGGCGGCGCACGTCGGTGCGTGTCATCCCTCCTTTGCCCGCGCCTCCGCCATGTCGAAGCGATCCTTTCAGGCGCATCCTCGGCCCGCAGCGCAGCCTTTCCGCTTTCGGGAGGAATGGACGTGAAGTGCAGAATCATCGACCGGCTCTATCCTCGTGGTAGTATGTTCCGACTTTCGATATACGACGTTCGAGGAGAAAGACGTGCCATACAAGGTGAACGAGCCGGTGGAACCGCAACAAAGGGCGGTCATCGATGACGACCAGCTGAAACGGATGATGGCGGACAGCCAGCCGAGCTTCTTCGAGCGCAACCGTTATCGGCTGGTCACGCTCGCGCTCATCGCGATCAACGTCGCCGTGTTCGCGCTCGAGGCGGTGCTGTCCGGCATGCGCATCGACATTTCCACGCGCACCCTCGTGGACATGGGCGCGATGTACGCGCCGCTTGTCCAGTCGCCGGCCGACCTGTACCGCTTCGTCACGCCGATGTTCCTTCATATGGACCTCATGCACCTCGGTTTCAACATGGTGGCGCTGTACAGCGTGGGCGAGGTGTTGGAGCGCACCCTGGGCAAGGGAAGCTATCTTGCGCTGTACTTCATCGCGGGAATAACGGGCAATGCGGTGTCCTATGCGGCCGATGTGCTGCTCGGCGGCGGCTCCGCGGTGAGCGCCGGAGCTTCGACCAGCGTGTTCGGCCTGTTCGTGGCCGTGGCGCTGTTAGCCGTGCTGCATAAGGGGAACCGTTCGCTCTTCACGCAGTACAGCAAGGGCATGTTGGGGGTCATCGCCGTGAACGTGGCGTACACGCTGCTCGTGCCGAATATCTCCGTGAGCGGGCATCTGGGAGGGGCGCTTGGCGGGCTCGTCGCCATGTTCATGATCCCGGCAGCCAGCCTGCGCGTGCCGAATCCCGTGCGCGTCGTCGTGGCCGTGCTGTGGGTGGCGGCGCTCGTGTGGCTGCTCGTTTCGCAAGGGGTGCTCGGTGTCTAGCGGGCGGCGCGCAGTCGCGCTGCGGCCGGGTCAGCTGCTGGCCGTGGGCGGCATGCTGTTCTCGATGTTCTTCGGTGCGGGCAACCTCATCCTGCCCCCGCTTCTGGGATTGCAGGCGGGTGATCAGGCGATCCCCGCCATGACGGGTTTCTTGATCGCGGGTATCGGCTTGCCGGTGCTCGGCATCGTGGCGGTGGCCGTGTGCGGCGGCGTGCGCGAGCTGGCCGGGCGCGTGAGCCCGCTGTTCGCCTCGGTGTTCATCGCGCTCATGTACCTGACCATCGGGCCGTTTCTCGCCATTCCGCGCACGTCTTCGACCGCCTTCGAGATGCTGAGGCCCCTGCTGCCCGTAACCGATGCGGCTGGCCTGGGCGTCGCAACGGCGGCGTTCTCCGTCGCGTTCTTCGGCGTGGCGTTCGCGCTGGCGCTGCGACCCGGGCTGTTGTCGCGCGTGCTGGGGCGTTTCTCTGCGCCCGCCCTCATCCTGCTCATCGTGTTGGTGGTCGGCGCCTCCGTGCTGGGCGGCGCGCCCGCGCCGACGGCTCCGCAGCCGCCCTATGACGCGAGCCCGCTGTCGAACGGTTTTCTCACGGGGTACCAGACCATGGACTTGCTGGCGGCGCTGTGCTTCGGCATCGTGGTGGCTGCGAACGTTCGCGAGCTGGGCGTGAGCGACCCGAAGCGCGTGGCGGGCTCCATTTCGGGCGCGGGCCTCATCGCCGGAGCGCTCATGATGGCCATCTACTGCGGGCTGGCGTTCGTGGGCTCGGCGATGGGCTCGACGATGCCCGACGCGGCCAACGGCGCTTCCATCCTCGCGGCGTCGGCCAGCGCGCATTTCGGCCCGGCGGGTACGGTCATCGTGGCGGCCATCTTCCTGCTGGCTTGCCTCAACGTATGCACGGGGCTCATCTCGTGCTGCTCGGAGTACTTCTCCGAGGCTTTTCCGCGTATCCCGCTTCCGGCGTGGGCGGCGGCGTTCGCCGCGTTCAGCTGCGCGGTGTCGCTGGTGGGGCTCGATGCCATCCTCGCATTTTCCGCACCGCTTCTGGGCGCGCTCTATCCGCCGGCCATCGTGCTGGTGGTCATGGGCCTCGCGCACGGGCGCTGCGACCGGCTGCCGCGCATGTGGCCCTGCGCCGTGCTGGCGACGGCGGCGTTCAGCGTGGCCGTGGGCCTGCGCGACGCGTTCGCGCCGGGCGCGTGGCTGCCCCTCGATGCGCTTCCGCTTGCCGACGCGGGCCTCGGATGGCTTGTGGTCGCCATCGCGGGCGCGGCGGCGGGCGCGATATGGTCGCTCGCTGAGCGCAGGCGGCGCGCGCGACGGGCGTGAGCGCCCGACTCCGGATTCGTGGCGGTTTTTCCTACAACCCCAGGCCCTTCGCCACGTTGGCGATGAAGTCCTGGACGTTCGTCACGATGCCGCGCGAGGCCAGAGAGCCGCGGTCGATGAGCTTGTTCACCGCGAACTCGGCGATGTCCACGCAGTAGAAGTACACCTGGCGCACGGTGCCGTCCGCGAGCACGCGGTACGATGGCGTCATGTTGCCCGTGGCGATGGTGTGCAGCATGGTGGCCATGCACACGACCGTGGTGGCTTTGCGCAGGTGGGAGCGCATGGCGTCCTGCGCATCGTAGGCGTTGCCCAGCACGCACGGAAGCGGGCCGTCGTCGCGGATGGAGCCGGCCAGCACGTAGGGCACGCCCTTCTTCTCCAACGCGTGCATGATGCCGCCCGACACCTGCTCCTCCTCGATGAACCGGCCGATGGAGCCGTACAGCCGCACGCGGTTGATGGTGTCCAGGTGGTTGTAGTGGCCGAGCGGGCGGTTCTCCTGCGTCTCGATGTCCTGGCCGAGCGCCGTGTGGAAGTAAGAGCCCTCCAGATCGTGCGTGGCCAGCGCGTTTCCGGCGAACACCGCGTCGACGTAGCCCGCCTCGATGATCTTGGAGAACGCCGTGCGCGAGAAGCCGTTGAACGAGAACGCCGGCCCCATCACCCACACGACGTAGCCGTGTTCGCGCTCGTGCTTCAGCAGCTCGTAGAGCTCGTCGTACTCGCGGGAGAACGCCGTCTCGCGCGAGCGCCCCAAGCGGAAGGCGAAGTTGTCGGCGTGGCGCCCTGCGTCGGCCAGCTCGCCTTCGCCGTCCGGCGCGGGGTCGAACCCGGTCGTGTGGACGTAGATGCCCTGCTCTCCCGACTCGGTGCGCCCGCACACGATGGCATCTCCCGCGCGGATGTGGCGGAACTCGCGCACGAAGATGCGTCCGTCCTCGCAGACGGGAACGCAGTCCATGCGGCTGTCTTCCGCGAGCAGCCATGCGCCGTCGATCTTGAAGTACTCGGGGTAGATGCTCATCGCGTGGTAGCCTTCTGGCGCCACGCCGTCTTTCGGCGCCGGCAGCAGCACGGCGTCGGGCGCGCCGGCCAGCGGCTCGCGGTGGAAGTCGGGAGCGGTGTAGGGGTTCAATGCGAAGCTCATGGGCTGCCTTCTCTCCAAGGCCGGCTGAGGACGTCCGGCTACTTTCGTTCGCATGCGATTATACACGGCGACGAGGCGAAGGCTTCGGAGGACTCGCCCGCATCGCGGGCTTCGCGCGCCGGCGAGTCTACAGCAGCTTGGCCAGCTTGTCGATGGCCGCGTTGCACGAGTGCCCCTGCACCAAGCCGACCTTCGCGGTGAAGGCTGTGAGCTCGATGCGCGCGCCGCCGCCCGTGGACACGAGTTCGGCGACGACGACGGCGGGGTTCGCGACGATGCCCTTGTTGAAGTAGGCGACGTAGGGGTTGCCCGTCGGAGCCTCGTGCAGCGTGATCAGGCTTTTGCGGATCTGCGCCGCCGCGCTGCGCAGCCTGTCGTAGGCTTCGTTGCCGGAGCGGCCCAGCTCCACGACGCGCGTCTCGGTGCGCAGCTTGGCCATCTTGGCATACGCTGCCGAGGAGTCGCCCATGCCGATGCCGCCCGCGACGGCTTCCAGCGGGTCGCCGCTCATGATGCCGTCGAGCACGGCCAACGGGTTCGCTCCGGCTTTCGCCTGGCCTTTCGCCAGGATGTTCCTGATCTCGTTCGTCGCTTGCATGGGCGGCTCCTCTCCTCGCGTTCCGAATGCGCCCATCATAGCTGGAGGATCCACACCGAAAGGACACCAAAGACGCAGCCGCGATCTGCCATCCCGAGCGAGCGAAGCGTCCTGCAGCGCGGCGTGTTCTTTTCCCGTTCGCGGCCGTCCGAAGGCGGCGGTTGCGGGTAGAATGGAACCTTATCGTCATCCCTGATTTCTGGAGGTCGTTCCCGCATGGTCGAGCGCGCAGCAGAAGAAACGTCGGAACCCGAGGACGCGGCTTTCGCGCACGGGTCGCTGGGGCGGCTCGCGCCCGCGTGGTGGGAGCCTGCCGAGGGTGAGCCGGAGCCCGAGCCGTGGCTTTCGCCCGACGCGGCGCTCGACCGCTTCCTCGACTGGACGACCGCGCGCGGCATCGAGCTGTGGTCCCACCAGGAGGAGGCGCTCATGGACCTCATGGTGGGCGACCACGTGATCCTCGGCACGCCCACGGGCTCGGGCAAGTCGCTCGTGGCGCTGGGGATGCAGTTCATGGCGCTGGCCACGGGGAAGCGCTCGTACTACACGGCGCCCATCAAGGCGCTGGTCAGTGAGAAGTTCTTCAACCTCGTGGAGGTGCTCGGCCGCGAGAACGTGGGCATGATCACGGGCGACGCGCACATCAACGCCGAGGCGCCCGTCATCTGCTGCACGGCCGAGATCCTGGCCAACCAGGCGCTGCGCGAGGGCGAGGCCGCCGACGTGGGCTGCGTGGCCATGGACGAATTCCACTTCTACGGCGACGCCGATCGCGGCTGGGCGTGGCAGGTGCCGCTGCTCACGCTGCCGAAGACGCAGTTCCTCCTCATGAGCGCCACGCTGGGCGACGTCAGCGCCATCGCGGCGTCGCTCAAGGAGCGCACGGGCACGGACGTGGATGTCGTCGCCGACGCGCCGCGCCCGGTGCCGCTGTCGTACGAGTACGTGGAGATGCCGCTCGAGGGCACGGTGGAGCTGGCCCTGCGCAAGGGCGAGGCGCCGCTGTACCTCGTGCACTTCTCGCAGGACGCGGCGCTGGCTACCGCGCAGGCACTGTCGAGCTACGGCGTGGCCTCCAAGGAGCAGCGCGAGCTCGTCAAGGACGCCGTGAAGGGTACGCGCTTCACCACGGCGTTCGGCAAGACGCTCAAGCGCCTGCTGGCGAGCGGCGTGGGCGTGCACCACGCGGGCATGCTGCCGCGCTACCGACTGCTCGTGGAGAAGCTGGCCCAGCAGGGCCTCCTGCCCGTCATCTGCGGCACCGACACGCTGGGCGTGGGCATCAACGTGCCCATCCACACCGTGGTGCTCACGCAGCTCACGAAGTTCGACGGCTACAAGATGCGCCGCCTGCGCGCTCGCGAGTTCCATCAGATCGTGGGCCGCGCGGGGCGCTCGGGCTTCGACACCGAGGGCATGGTGATCGCCGAGGCACCCGAGCACGACATCGAGAACGCGAAGCTCATGGCGAAGGCGGGCGACGACCCGAAGAAGATCCGCAAGGTCAAGAAGAAGCAGCCGCCCGAGGGCTTCGTCACCTGGAACAAGCAGACCTTCGAGCGCCTCATCGCGGCGGTGCCCGAGACGTTGAAGCCGCGCATGAAGATCACCCATTCCATGGTGCTGTCCGAGGTCGTGCAGGGTGGCGACGCGTACGGCCGCGTGCGCAAGCTCATCGACGACTCGGCTCAGACCGACGAGGAGAAGCGGGCGCTCGTCGTGCGCACGGACGAGATATTCGACACGCTGACCAGCGCCGACGTCATCGAGCAGGTGGAGGGCGAAGGGGGCGTCGTCGAGTACGCATGCACGGTGGACCTGCCGGAGGACTTCGCGCTCGACCAGCCGCTGTCGCCGTTTCTGCTGGCGGCGCTGGAGCTTTTGGACCCGGAGAGCGACTCGTTCGCCCTCGACGTCATCTCCATGGCCGAGGCAACGCTGGAGAACCCGCGGCAGGTGCTGCGCGCGCAGGAGCGCGCCGCGCGCGACAAGGCCATGCAGGATATGAAGGCCGACGGCGTCGAGTACGAGGAGCGCCTGGAGCGTCTCGCCGAGATCACGTACCCGCGCCCGTTGGAGGAGCTGCTGGACGCGGCGTTCGAGCGCTACTGCCAGGAGGTGCCGTGGGCGCGCGACTTCCAGCTGGAGCCGAAGTCGGTGCTGCGCGACATGCTGGAGAGTGCGTCGGACTTCAAGGGCTACGTGCAGCGCTACGGCATCGCGCGCTCGGAGGGGACGCTTCTGCGCTACTTGTCCGACGCCTACCGCGTGCTCGATCGCACGGTGCCGGCGGACAAGCGCGACGAGCGGTTGGCGGACGTCACCGCGTGGCTCGGCTTCGTGGTGCGCTCGGTGGACTCGAGCCTCGTGGACGAGTGGGAGAGCGCGGGCGCGGCCGTGGACGTCGCGCCGCCGACGGCGGGCGACGTCGTGGTGCACGACCGTCGCGGCCTGACCGTGCTCGTGCGCAACGCGCTGTTCCAGCGCGTGCGGCTGGCCTCGCAGGGACGTGCGGCCGAGCTGGGCAGGCTCGATGCGGAATGGGGCTGCGGCGAGCCGCGCTGGCAGCGTGCCCTCGACGCGTACTTCGAGGCGCACGGGCAGATCGCCATCGACGCCGACGCGCGCTCCGCAGCCTTCCTTTCCATCGACGAAGCTGACGAGCAGGCCGAGCACGTGTGGCATGTGCGCCAGATATTCAGCGATCCCGAGGGCGACCACGATTTCGCCATCCAGGCCGACGTCGACCTCGACGCTACCCAGGAAGAGGGCGAGGCCGTGTTCAAAAACTTCCGCGTGGGTTTCTTCGAGGAGCTGGGCGAATGAAGGCGCGTCGATAGATGCCTCTGGATGAGCGCGATTTCCCTGCAGGGCTCCGGAACGGGCCCGGAACGGTTGTTCCGGGCCCGTTCCGCGTCTTGGAGCGGTCGGTTTCCGCAGGACGGGTCCTTTTTTCGAAAAACATCCCATACTGGTGAACCTCGAGGCTTCTCGGCGCTACTAAGGGGTTGAAGGCGATCGGCAGCGACAAGACGAAAGGCGGTGGCATGGGCGAGCAGGATGCGGACGATGCGCTGGCGCGCTCGGCGCTCGCGCGCATCGCGCGCGGGGACGAAGGCGCGTTGGAGGAATTGCATAGCCTGTACGCGCCCGCCGTGTTCGCATTCGTCTCGGCGCGCCTGGGCGACCGCGGGGCGGCCGAAGAGGCGGCGGTGGACGTATGGCTGGGATGCTGGCGCTCGGCCGCGGCGTTCCGGGGTGACAGCCGGGTGCTCACGTGGCTGCTGGGCATCGCAAAGCGTCAGGCGTGCATGCGCATGCGGCGGATCCGGCCGGAGGAGCTTCCGCTCGACGAGGACTTGACGCAGCTGGCCGACGAAGCTGGCGACCCGTCGGACGCGCTCATAGCGCAGGCGGGAATCGGCGAGATCATGGCCGCCTTGGACGCGCTTCCGGCCGCGTTGGCCGAGACGGTGCGGCTTGCCTGGCTGCACGAGCTTCCGTATGCGGAGATCGCGCAGGTGACCGACGTGCCGGTGGGCACGGTGAAGTCGCGCGTGTCCCGTGCGCGTGCGCTGATGCAGGAGACGTTGGGAGGTCGGCTATGAGCTTGAGGGAAGAACGGCCGGACGTGGCGAGCGCCGCTATGAAACAGGCGCTGAGCCGACAGGAGCGGGAATGCGCCGCTGGCGCGCCTTCGTTCGCGCGTATCGCGGCGCGCATCGCGGCTGAGCCGTCGGCTTTCGACGCGCCCGCCTGGTCGGTGCTCAAGAGCGCGCGACTTGCGGCGGATCTGGCGAGGGCCCAGGTGCGCGTGGTGCCGCGCGCGGTGTTGCCGGCGGCGCTGATCATAGCTGCGGCGGCTGCGGGCGCGGCGTGCTTCGCGGTGTCCGCCGGCGCGACAGGCGCGGCTCCCTGGTGGTTCTCGACGCTTCTGCTGCTGGGCGTGGCGATCACCGTGACGGCGGCGCTCTCGACCGACGCGGCCGACGCGTTGGCGCTGGCCATGCCCCTGGGGCCGCAGACGGTGCTGCTCGCTCGCTTGACGACGGTGCTGGGCGTCGATGCGCTCGCGGGTCTTGCGGCTTCGGCGGCGTTCGCCTGGTGGGGCGCGCCGCTTGGCTTCGGCGCCGTGGTGCTGTCGTGGCTGGCGCCGCTGGCCGCCGTCGCGGGCGTCTCGGCTTTCGTCTCCGTGTGGACCGGCTCGCCATGGGCGGCGGGCGTCGCGGGCGCTGCGGCAGCGGCCTTGGCGGCGCCGGTCGGGCGCGCTGCGGCCGACGGAGGGATGGCGGCGGCGCTGGCCGGGTTGCAGAGCGCGATCGGGCCCGAGGTCGTGTTGGCCGCGGGCTGCGCCTTGCTGGCGGCGGCGGTTGCCACGGCGCGACGGGCGACGATCGCCCGCTTGGAGTCGGCATGATGCTCGGTGGGCGAGAGACGTATTCTAGGAGGTTTCGCATGGGTGCTTCGGATAGGGCCGCTCGCGGCGGCTCGGCATCGGGCGCATGGTGGGCGCTGTTGGACGCGCAGGCGCGGCGCGTGAGGGTCGTGGGGATCGCGGTGCCGCTCGCGACGGCGGCGCTTGTCGCGATCGCGGGTTCGTGCTGGGCGCTGGCGGCGGGACCGGCGTCGGCCGCGCTCGCCATGCTGGGGATCATGCCGCTCTACGCCGCCGCCGCGGGCATGTGCGCAGCGGCCGTGTTCACGGGCGACGCGCTCGTGGAACTGCATGCGTCCACGCCGACGGAGTTCCGTGCGGTGCAGACCTTGCGCGCGGCCGTGCTGCTGGTCGCGGCCGTTGCCGGCGGCTTCGCGCTGTTCGCGCCGTTGCATCTCGCAGGTGCGATCTACGGCGACGCCGGCTGGGTCGGCGCGCTTTCGCCGGCGGGCGGGGCAGCTCTCATGGTGCTGGTCGCGTATGCGGCGGCGCTTTCCGGGTCGACGCGCGCGACGACGCTCGTCGTGATGCTCGTCTGGCTGTTCTTCGCGTTGATATGGGATCCGAACACGGCGTCGATGCCGGCGCTGCAGCGCGGGTTGCCGTTGCTCGTGCTGCTCGCCGTCGGCGCGTGCGCATGGCGCGCCTTGGGCTCGCCCGAGCGCGTGTGGAGGAAGCTGGGAGGTGCGCGATGAGATTCTTGTCGTTGGCGGTGATCCATGCACGCATGGCTGCCCGGCAGCGCGCGATATGGGTTGCGTCGCTGCTGCTGGCGCTGCTGTCGATGGGAGTGGCGGTGAATACCGGGCTTCCTTTCGAGACGGGAGACGTCGCCGACCTCGTGTTCTTGGCGCAGATGCTGGCCATGCTGCCGCCCGTCGCCTACGCTGCCGCCTTCACCGACCTTGCCGCCGAGCCCGAGCGGCTGGGCATCTCGGAAGTCGAGGCCTCCGCCCCCGTAAGGCCGATGGAGCTGACGGTCGCACGCGTTGCGGGCGCTCTGGCCGTGATGACATCGCCTTCGGCCGCCTTGTTGCTGTTCTGTGCGGCCGGGCAGATGCTGCACGGCAACGTTTGGGCTCCGTTGCAGGCGATAGTCCTGTTCGCCGGGGTGGTGCTTCCCGCTGCCTTTGTTGCTGCGGCGCTGTCGGCGCTGGCGGGCTCGTTACTGCCGAGGATCGTCGCGCGCATCGTCTCCGTCGCCGCATGGCTGGGTACGCTGTTCGCATGTTCGTTCAAGGGCGTTCCGGCTTCCGGCGGCGGCGTGCAGTTCCATATCGCGAGCGACCCGCTCGCGCAGGCGTTCTTCGGATCCCAGCCGCTCCTCGACTATCAGGGGCCGGCTCCCGCCGCTGCGCCTTTCGAAGCGCTGGCCCTGCTCGTGTTCTAGTTCGCCGTTGCGGCGGCGCTTCTGGCCGCGGCCGCGGCCGTCGCCCGCAGGCGCTCGTACCGCCGTCACTGACGAGCCTCCGCTCCGCATAGAAAGGACTCCCATGTTCATCTCCCTCGACCGCCTGGGCAAGGACTTCGACAAGAAGCCCTGCGCCCTCGACGACCTTACGCTCGACCTGCCTTCGGGCATGATCGGGCTCATCGGCCCCAACGGCGCCGGCAAGACCACGCTCATGCGCATCCTGTGCGGCATCGTGAGCCCCACCCGCGGGCACGTGCTGGTTGACGGCCGCGATATCGCCGAGCCGCGCAACCGCCGCGCGCTCAAGAAGACCCTCGGATACCTGCCGCAGGACATCGAGCCCTATCCGAACCTCACGCCGCCGGAGTTCCTCGACTACGTGGGCATCCTCAAGGGTATGGACGACAAGCGCGAGCGCCGCCGCCAGGCCGACGAGCTTATCGAGCGCGTGGGGCTGGCAGATGTTCGCCGCCGGCGCATCGGCGGTTTCTCGGGCGGCATGCGGCGGCGCGTGGGCATCGCGCAGGCGCTCATGGGCGACCCGCGCCTGCTCGTGGTGGACGAGCCCACGGCCGGGCTCGACCCCGAGGAGCGCATGCGATTCCGCACGCTCATCGCCACGCTGGGAGCCGACCGCACGGTGATCCTGTCCACCCATATCCTCGACGACGTGGCGCAGACCTGCCCTTACGTGTGCGTTCTGCGATCGGGCCGACTGTGCTACGACGGCGCAACGGCGGGCCTCATCGACGGCGCGCACGGACGCACGTGGCTCACGCCGCCGCTCATGGCGCCGCCGACGGGCGCGGTCGTGGTGAACGCAGCCACCACGGCTGAGGGCACACGCTACCGCATCGTGAGCGCCGCGCCGCCCGCGGGGTCGCAGCCCGTCGAGCCCACCCTCGAAGACGGCTACATGGCGCTGGCCTCCGACGATCGGGCGAGGGCCTGATGTAGTGCTGCTGCGGCGAAGAGGCTTCCTTTTTGGCGTTGCGCTGGAAATCGCTTTCCCGCGCGTCGTGCGCCCGCTTCGACGAGTATCATGTGCGGGTATGGGAAAACGGGGGAGAGACGGCCCTTTGGACACGGAAAGGTTGACTATGGCGAAAATAGCGATGACCACGCCGCTCGTGGAGATGGACGGCGACGAGATGACGCGCATCATCTGGCAGATGATCAAGGACGAGCTGCTGCTTCCGCATATCGATCTGAAGACTGAGTACTACGACCTGGGCCTGGAGCATCGCAACGCCACCGACGACCAGGTGACCGTCGATTCCGCCGAGGCGACCAAGCGCCTGGGCGTGGCCGTGAAGTGCGCCACCATCACGCCGAACGCCGCGCGCATGGACGAGTACGACCTCAAGAGCATGTGGAAGAGCCCTAACGGCACCATCCGCGCCATGCTGGACGGCACCGTGTTCCGCACGCCCATCACCGTCGCGGGCATCGAGCCGTGCGTGCGCAACTGGGTCAAGCCCATCACCATCGCGCGTCACGCCTACGGCGACGTGTACAAGAACACGGAGTTGCGCGTTCCCGGTCCCGGCACGGTGGAGCTCGTGTACACCGCCGCAGACGGCTCCGAGACGCGCGAGCTGGTGCAGAAGTTCGACGGCCCCGGCATCGCCCAGGGCATGCACAACCTCGACGCGTCCATCGAGAGCTTCGCCCGCAGCTGCTTCGAGTACGCCCTCGACATCAAACAGGACATCTGGTTCGCCACGAAGGACACCATCTCGAAGAAGTACGACCACCGCTTCAAGGACATCTTCCAGGAGATCTACGACGCCGAGTATGCCTCGCGCTTCGAGGAAGCCGGGATCGAGTACTTCTACACGCTTATCGACGACGCCGTGGCGCGCGTGATGAAGGCCGACGGCGGCTTCATCTGGGCCTGCAAGAACTACGACGGCGACGTGATGAGCGACATGGTGTCGAGCGCCTTCGGCTCGCTCGCCATGATGACGTCGGTGCTGGTGAGCCCTCAGGGCTACTACGAGTACGAGGCCGCGCACGGCACCGTGCAGCGCCACTACTACAAGCACCTCAAGGGCGAGGAGACCTCCACGAACTCGGTGGCCACCATCTTCGCGTGGTCGGGTGCGCTGCGCAAGCGCGGCGAGCTGGACGGCCTGGACGACCTCGTGGCGTTCGCCGACAAGCTGGAGCGCGCCACGCTCGACACCATCGAGGCCGGCGAGATGACGGGCGACCTCGCGCTCATCACCACGCTGCCGAACCCGAAGAAGCTGAGCACCCGCGACTTCATTCTGGCCATCGCGAAACGCTTGGAGGCGTAGGGCGGAAAAGGACGCTTGCGTATCGCGCAAGGTCTCTTCCTGCGGCCCCGACGACACGTCGGGGCCGCTTCCGTTTTCGGACGCGGAGCCGGTGCAAAGGAGCTTGCGTGAGCTGTGGAGCCGCCTCGTCGAACATGCTCTTATCTGCAAGCAACCTGTTGTGCTATGCGCGGCGTGCGATTGACGGAAGGGGTTGGATCGTCAATCGGGGCTGACGGAGTGTCAACGGAGGAGGTATCATTGTTCGGGTTGTTTTCGAGCGAGCGATGAGAGGGGTCCGACGGGCAATGGGTAACGTTCTGCGCGTATTCAAGCGCGATGTGCTGCGCCTGCTTAAGGCGCCCTGCGCGCTGGTGGTGGTAATCGCGCTGCTCGTGCTGCCTTCAGTGTATACCTGGTACAACGTGGTCGGCTTCTGGAACCCCTACGACAACACGGGCAACTTGCGCGTGTGCGTGGTGAACGAGGACGCCGGCGCTTCCAGCGAGCTGACCGGCGAGCTGCACGTGGGCGATATGATCGTGGAGGAGCTGCGCGAAAACGAGCAGCTCGACTGGGCGTTCGTCGATCGCGCCACTGCCATGGACGAACTCGATGCGGGCGCGAGCTACGCTGCGTTCGTCATACCCGAAGACTTCACCGAGCGGCTGCTGTCGCTGACCACCGGCGACTTCGTGCAGCCCGAGCTGGCCTACTACGTGAACGAGAAGACGGGGCCCGTGGCGCCGAAGATCACCGACACGGGCGCGAGCACCCTTGACGAGACGATCAACTCCACCTTCGTCTCTACGGTGAGCGATGTGGCCGTGGGCGCGGTCGACCGAGCGTTGGCGGAGTCGAACGACGCGCTGGACGCATCGAAGGCGAGGGCGGCGGTCAAAGTGGCGGGCGCGGTGCAGGCGATATCCGAGGCGCGCGCCACGCTTGACGGGATCGTCGCGGCCACCGACGAAGCTCAGGCCAAGGCTGACGGCTCCAAAGACGCGCTCGGACGGGCGCGCGAGGACATCGCCGCGGCGGGCGACGCCCTCGCGGCCATCGCGAACCTGACCTCCCAGCTGCAGGGCGAGGCCGCGGAGCTTTCCTCGGCGGCGATGCCCGCCGTGAACAAGACGATCCGCACGGTGTCGGAAGCGTCCTCGAAAGCGAACGGCGCCGTCGGCAGCATGACCGCGGCGGCGGGCGAGGCGCAGGCGGGCATCGGCGCGACCATCGCGCAGGGCCGCGCCGCCGCCGAGGAGAGCAAGGCGCTGGCCGCCCAGGTGCGCCAGGCGGCTCAGGCGCTGCCCGAAGGCGATGCGGCCAAAGAGCCGCTCGTCGCGGTCGCCGATGCGCTCGACCAGCGTGCGGCCGACGCGCAGGCGACGCTCGACGCTCTCGACGCGGCGAACAGGCAAGCGGGCGATCTCGCGCGCGCGGTGTCCCAAGCGGGAACGTCCTTCGACGGATCGGTGCAGGGCGCGGCCGATGCAGCGGGGGCGTACGCGGACGGCCTGTTCGGCGATACGGTTCCCACCGTCAACCGAAGCCTCGCGCAGCTGAGCGCGGTTTCGTCTTCGCTCGCGGCCGCCGTGTCGAACCAACGTCTGCTGATCGACCAGACCGAGTTGGCGATCGGCCAGTTGACCTCCACGCTCGTCGCCGCGCGTGAGGCGCTCGGCCAGACCGACGGCATCCTTGCCGATTTGGAGGAAAGCCTGTCCACCGTGCAGACCGACGTGCTGTCGCTCGGCGAATCGGGAGCGCTCGCGAAGGCGTTCGGCGAGGACGGCCTCGACGCGGCCAAAATCGCCGACTTCATGGGCTCGCCCACCGAACTGGTCACCGAGCAGCTGTACGAGCTGAACGCGTACGGTTCGGCCATGGCTCCGCTGTTCATGAACCTCACGTTCTGGATCGGCGCGTTCATGCTGCTGGTCATCATGAAGCAGGAAGTGGACGGTGAAGGCGTGCGCAAGCTCACCGTCACGCAGCGCTACCTGGGGCGCTTCCTGCTGCTGGCCGCGATGGCGGTGCTGCAGGCGGCGATCTGCTGCGCCGGCGTGCTGGCCATCGGGGTGCAGGCGGCGAACGCTCCCGCGCTCTTCTTCGCTGCCATCGTGGCCTCCCTTTCCTATCTCAGCATCATCTACGCGCTGTCGGTTACCCTGCAGCATATCGGCAAGGGTATCTGCATCGTGCTGGTGTTCGCGCAGATCCCCGGCGCGACGGGGCTGTATCCCATCGAGATGACCTCGAGCTTCTTCCAGGCCGTCTACCCGTTCTTCCCCTTCACTTACGGCATCTCCGCCATGCGCGAGGCTATCTTCGGCTTCTACGGATCGCAGTACGTCGACGCCCTGGGGATGCTCGCGCTATTCTTCGCGCTGTTCATGGCGTTCGGCATCCTCGTGCGGCCGCTCATGGCGAACGTCAACCGCATGGTGGCCTGCCAGGTGCGCGAGAGCGGCATCTTCAACGGGGAGGACGTGGAGATCCCCGCGCGCCCCTATCGCGTGTCGCAGCTGTTCAGAGCGTTGTCTGACAAAGAGGAGTATCGTGAGGAGCTGCGGGCGCGCATGGAGCGCTTCGAGCGATGGTACCCGCGTCTCATCCGCGGTGCGCTGGCCTTGGGGCTTTCGGTGCCCGTGGCGCTTGCGGTGGTGTTCTCGCTCACGCCGGCCGAGAAGGTGCAGCTGCTCACGGCGTGGCTGGTTTGGCTCGTCGTGGTGTTCGTGTTCCTCGTGGTGGTGGAGAGCCTGCGCGCGGGGCTCGAACGCCAGATGAGGCTCGAAGGTATGAGCGACGAGGGGCTGTTGGAGCTGGGCGGCGCGCGCGACCGCATGGTGCGCTCGTCCGACGACGAGGCGTCCGGTGATCCGGCGCCCGCCGCGGCCTGCGCCTCCGACGCGCATGAAGCGCAGGATGCGGAAGGGGGCGTCGTCCGTGGGTAACGTGATCCGCATCGTGCGCAGCGACTTCAAGCGGCTGTTCGCGAACGCGATGAGCGTGATCATCGTGATCGGGCTCGTGGTGATGCCGTCGATCTTCGCGTGGTACAACGTCATCGCGTGTTGGAACGTGTTCGACAACACGGGCAACCTGACGGTGGCGGTAGCGAACGTCGACGACGGCTACGAGAGCGATCTCGTGCCTTTGCGCGTGAACATCGGCGAGCGGGTGGTGTCGGCTCTGCGAGCAAATGACCAGATCGACTGGACGTTCACCACCGAGGAGGACGCGGTGGACGGCGCGCGGTCGGGACGCTACTACGCGGCCGTGGTCATCCCCGCGGGGTTCAGCAAGGATATGCTGACGTTCTACTCCGAGGACGTGCAGCACGCCCGTATCGTCTACTACGCCAACGAGAAGAAGAGCGCTATTGCGCCGAAGATCACCGATCAAGGTGCCGATTCGGTATCGTACCAGGTGAACGAGGTGTTCGCCCAGACGTTGTCAGAAGTGGCGCTGGGCATCGCCGAGTCGATGTCCGCCTACGCCGACGAGGCAGACGTGGGCGGGCGCATTGCGGGTGTGTCGGGGAAAGTGCGCGACATGGGAGCGCAAGCCGAACGGATGGCGTCGGTGCTGGAACTGTATTCGTCGCTGGCCGGCGCTGCGCAGACGCTCGCGAGCGACTCGGGCAAGCTGGTAGTCGCAGCGCAAAACGGGGTCGATGGCCTCGACGCCGCATCGTCTCAGGGCTCTACGTCGGCCTCCGACCTGGTGACGGCCGTGAAAGGGTCGGTCGACGACCTTGCGGGCGCACTCGACGGTGCTGCCGCGCGCTTCGACGAGGTGTCTGCCTCCGCAGGGGCGCTGTTCGACGCCGCCTCGACCGGTGCCGCGCAGGGCGCGGCAGGGCTGCGGGGCCAGGCCGAAGCTGTGGACGCGCAGATCGCGCGGTACCGTAGCGCCATAGAGCAGCTCGAGGAGCTGCGAGGCTCGTTGCCTTCCGATGCCCAGCAGGCGCTCGACGCCGTCATCGCGCGCATGAGCGCCGTCGTCTCGCTTATGGAGGGCATGCGCGACAACCTGGGCGCCGCAGCCGAGAGGCTGGAGGCTGGAAACGCCGACGTGCAATCGCAACGTGCGGAGGTCGAGCGGCTGGCGGCCGAGGCGCGGCAGGCATCCGACGACCTCGCGGCCTCCTTCGACGACGGGTTGAAGCCGGGCTTGCAGCAGCTCGCGGACAGCGCGGGCGTCCTCGCGGCCAACATGGGCGACGGCCTGGACGGCCTGCGCTCGTCGGGCGCCGACCTGTCCGCGTCGGCGGGCTCGGCCGCCGACGTGCTGGGCGACGCGCGCGCACGGGTGGACGAGGCGGCGCAGAAGCTGCGCGGAACGGCGCGCGAGCTGGAAACGCTTGCCAACGGTGTGGACGAGGCGCTGGTCGCAGGCGACGCGGACGCGCTGCGCGCGGTGCTGGGAGCCGACGCGCAGCTCTTGTCGAAGGCGCTCGCGGCGCCGGTGGGCATCGAGCGCGAAGCCGTGTTCCCGGCTGAGAACTTCGGCTCGGCCATGGCTCCGCTGTACACGACGCTCGCCCTGTTCATCGGGTCGCTTCTGATCCTCGTGGTGGTGAAACCGACGGTTTCCGACCGCACCCGCGAGCAGCTGTCCGACCCGCAGCCCCGCCAGCTGTTCATGGGGCGCTTCGGCGTGCTGGCGTTCTTGTCGCTCGCGCAGACCACGGTGATGGGTCTGGGGAACCTGCTGTTCTTGCAGGTGCAGGTGGCCGAGCCGACGCTGTTCATGCTGTGCTTCTGGATAGCTGGGCTCGTGTTCACGTTCCTGATATACGCGCTGGTGGCGGCGTTCGCGAACCTCGGCAAGGCCGTTGCGGTGCTGCTGCTGATCATCCAGGTGACGGGGTGCGGCGGGTCGTTCCCGCTGCAGCTGCTGCCGCCGTTCGTGCAGGCCCTGAGCCCCTGGCTTCCCGCCACGCACGTGGTGAACGCCATGCGGGCGGCCATGTTCGGCACCTACGGCGCCGACTTCTGGACGGAGATCGGGCTGCTCCTGCTGTTCCTGATCCCCGCAGCGCTCGTCGGCCTCGTTCTGCGGGGCCCGCTCTCGAAGTTCATGACGTGGTACGTCGAGCAGGTGGAGTCGTCCAAGCTCGTGGGATAGGGCCTGCGGCTTCCTTGTCAAGCCCCGGCGGTGCGCCCCCGGGGCTTGCCTTCTTGTGGCATAATCATGCCGAGAAAAGAGAAGGGAATCCCGCATGGCACGAACCGGTGCTCCGTCGACGACGCGTCGCACGCTCCATTACTTCTGGCTGGTCACCCGAAAGCACCTCGGGCTGTTCGCCGCGCTCATGACCGCGACGTTTCTGTTCGTGGCGCTGCTTTCGTACGGCAACCCCTACGTCATGAGCCTCGTGGTGGACCGCGTGAGCGCGGGCTCGGTGGCGCCCGACGAGGTGTTCGCGGTGTTCGGCCCTTACATCGCCGCGCTCATCCTCATCAACGTGGCCGGCCAGGCGGCCAGCAAGGTGCAGGACTACACGATGTACCGGCTGGAGATCGCCGCGTCCTACGACTTGGCCACCATGTCGTTCGACGCGCTGTCGAACCAGTCGATGTCGTTCCACTCAAACCGCTTCGGCGGCACGCTGGTCAGCCAGACGACGAAGTTCATGAGCGCCTACCAGCTGCTGCTGGAAACCATCACGTTCCCGTTTCTGCCGGTCATCTGCTCGGTGGTGTTCACCTGCGCCATCCTCGCGCCGCGGGTGCCGGTGTACGTGGCCATCCTCATGGTGCTGCTGGCGGTGTACGCGGGCGTGTCGTACTACATGTACAAGCGCATCCTGCACCTCAACGAGCAGGCGGCCAGCGCGCAGAACCAGCTGTCGGGCGAGCTGTCCGACTCGGTGGCGAACATCCTGGCGGTGAAGACCTACGGGCGCGAGGACTACGAGCGGGGGCTGTTCGACCAGGCGAACCGCGAGGTGGTGGCGCGCGACTCGAAGCGCATGTGGGCTTCGCTGACGCGCGGCATCGTGACGGCGTGCATCACCATCGCCATCATGAGCGTGGTGGCCGTGTTCATCGCGGGCGGCAACGCGTGGTACGGCATCACGCCCGGCACGCTCGTGGTGATGTTCACCTACACCTACACGGTGACGAACCAGTTCAACTTCATCAACAACGGGCTGCAGCGCTTCAACCGCGCGTTCGGCGATGCGAGCGGCATGACCGTCATCCTCGACGAGCCGCGCCTCGTGGACGACAAGCCCGGCGCGCCGGAGCTCGAGGTGCGCGAGGGCGCCATCGACTTCGAGGGCATTGACTTCTGGTACACCGACGGCGACGCGTGCACGCACGTGTTCGACGACTTCGAGCTGCATATCCCCGCAGGCCAGCGCGTGGGCCTCGTGGGCACGAGCGGAGCGGGGAAGACCACGCTCACGAAGCTCCTGCTGCGCTTGTCCGATATCCAGGAGGGGCGCATCCTCATCGACGGCCAGAACATCGCCGAGGGGACGCAGCAGTCGCTGCGCCGCCAGATCGCCTACGTGCCGCAGGAGGCGCTGCTGTTCCATCGCAGCATCGCCGAGAACATCGCCTACGGGCGGTCCGACGCCACGATGGAGCAGATCCGCGAAGCGGCGCGCCAGGCGAACGCGCTGGAGTTCATCGAGCGGCTGCCGCAGGGCTTCGATACCGTCACGGGCGAGCGCGGCGTGAAGCTGTCGGGCGGGCAGCGCCAGCGCATCGCCATCGCGCGGGCGCTTCTGGCCGACTGCCCGGTGCTCGTGCTGGACGAGGCCACGAGCGCGCTCGACTCCGAAAGCGAGCAGCTGGTGCAAGACGCGCTGGCCACGCTCATGCGCGGCCGCACGTCCATCGTGGTGGCGCACCGTTTGTCCACCGTGGCCAGCCTCGACCGCATTGTGGTGCTCGACGGCGGCAAGGTGGCTGAGGACGGCCCGCACGCCCAGCTCATCGAGCAGGGCGGGGAGTACGCGAACCTCTGGAGCCGCCAGACGGGGGCGTATTTGGAAGAGGAGTGACGCTCCGCGAAGGGGGCGTCCTTGCGCGGGCCGCCGCGCGCCGTGCGCTTCGCGCGGTCAACCCTTCGTCAATGAGCGTCCTACGCTTCGCGCACCAGCGGCTTCCCGGCAGCTTCGACGCGCTATCGTGTGCGACCGTGAAAACGGAACCGAAGCGAAAGGGCTGGCCATGACCTCTTTATGGGAAGCGACTGCCGTGCGTCCGCGCGAGGGCGCTCGGATGCTCGAAGGCGACGTGCGCGCCGACGTGCTGGTCATAGGCGGCGGCATGGCGGGCGTTTTGAGCGCCTACCTGCTGACGCAGGCAGGATGCCGATGCGTGCTTGCCGAGAAAGACCGGGCGGGTGGGAGCGTTACGGCGAACACGACGGCGAAGGTGACCGCGCAGCACGGCCTTGTGTACGACAAGCTCGTCAAGCAGGAAGGGCCCGACCGGGCGCGCCAGTACTTCGAGGCGAACCAGGCGGCGGTCGAGGGGCTGCGGCAGCTCGCCGCCTCCGTTCCCTGCGATTTCGAGGAGCGAACGGCGTACGTGTACGCCGAGCAGTCCGCCGCCGCCCTCGAACGCGAGCGGAACGCCTACGAGCGGTTGGGCATCCCGCATCACGAGCTGGCGAGCGCTCCCGTGCCGCTGCCGAACAAGGGTGCTCTCGGCATGGAGCGGCAGGCGCAGTTCAACCCGCTCAAGCTGCTCTACGGGCTGCTCCCCTCCATCGACGTGTACGAGCACGCCTTCGTGACCGGCGTCGAGGGCAACACGGCGCGCACGGATCGCGGGTCGATCACCGCCGACTACATCGTCTACGCGACGCATTATCCGCTGGTCAACGTCCCGGGACTCTACTTCATGAAGGAGCACCAGATGCGCTCGTACGTGATCGCGCTGGAAGGGGCGCCGTTGACGGACGGCATGCTCATCAGCGACGGCGGCGGCTTCTCCTTCCGCACGTACCGGGACTTCCTGCTGGTGGGAGGCGGCGGGCACCGCACCGGAGAGGGGCCGAAGCCGAGCGAGGGCTACGCCGAGGTCCGCTCGTTCACGGATGCGGCGTACCCTGAGGCGCAGGAGCGCTACGCGTGGGCCACGCAGGATTGCATGAGCCTGGACCACCGGCCCTACATCGGCGTGCATCGTCGCAGCCGTCCGAACCACTACGTGGCGACCGGGTTCAGCAAATGGGGCATGACCGGCTCGTACGTCGCCGCGCGCACCATAACCGACCTCATCGTGAAAGGGAGGAGCTCGGTGCAGGGCCTCTTCTCGCCGCAGCGCTCCATGCTGCATGCCAGCTTGTTCTCGAACCTGGGCACCTCGACGGCGAACCTGGTGAAGCCGGGCCGCCGATGCTCGCACTTGGGCTGCTGCCTCGCGCACAACGACGTGGAGGACTCATGGGACTGTCCCTGCCACGGCTCGCGCTTCGCCGCCGACGGCACGGTGCTGGAAGGGCCGGCAACGAAGCCGATCTCGGTGTGAAAGCGGCAGCGGCTCCTCCGATCCCGCGACGAACGTGCTATACTAAACGAACAAGTGTGCTGGTTAGGTGAGGAAGGGGTCGGCGCGATGGAGCGCACGTACGTGTGCATAGATTTGAAGAGCTTCTACGCCAGCGTCGAATGCGTCGACCGCGGGCTGGACCCGTTGACGGCGAACCTCGTCGTGGCCGATCCCGACCGCACGGAGAAGACCATCTGCCTGGCCATCACGCCGTCCATGAAGGCGCTCGGCCTGTCCAGCCGTTGCCGCGTGTTCGAGATCCCCGAGAACGTGGACTACGTCATGGCGAAGCCGCGCATGCAGCGCTACATGGAGGCGTCGGCCGACATTTACTCCATCTACCTGCGCTTCGTGTCGCCCGAGGACGTCCATCCCTATTCCATCGACGAATGCTTCATCGATGCGACGCCGTACCTGTCGCTGTACCGGACGAGCGCCCGGGAGTTCGCCGTCATGCTCATGGAGGCGGTGCTGGCCGAGACGGGCGTGCGCGCCACGGCAGGGGTCGGGCCGAACCTGTTCTTGGCGAAAGTGGCGCTCGACATCACGGCGAAGCACGCCCGGGACTGCATCGGCTTTCTCGACCAGGCCGAGTTCGAGCGCACTATCCAGACCCACCGGCCCATCACCGATATCTGGAACATCGGCCCGGGCATCGCGAGGCGCCTGGCGAAGTACGCGGTGTACGACCTGCGCGGCGTATGCGAGATGAGCGAGGCCACGCTGTACCGCGAGTTCGGCGTGAACGCGGAGTATCTGATCGACCACGCCCACGGCGTCGAGCCGTGCACCATCGCCGACATCCACGCCTACGAGCCGAGCGGGCATTCTCTGGGCAACGGCCAGGTGCTGCCGTGCGACTACTCGTTCGAGGAAGCGCGCGACGTGCTGCGCGAGATGGTGGATCAGCTGGTGCTCGATCTCGTGGAGAAACGTCTGGTCGCCGGATCGATATCGCTGTACGTGGGGTACGCGAAGGGTCCAGGCGAGCGTGCGGGCGAATCGGACGGCGCGTTCTTCGACGGCGGCCACGGCAGGCGCCCCGCAAGCGGCCGCCGCGGTTTCTCTCACACCGGCTCCACGCGCAGGCAGGCGGATCGCACGAACCTCTACTCGAAGCTCATGCCGCGGTTCCTCGACCTGTTCGACGAGACCACGCGCAAAGACGCGCCCATCCGCCGCATCAACGTGGGCGTCGGCGGGGTGCTCCCCGAGGAGTTCGCCACGATGGACCTGTTCTCGGACGTGGAAGCGGAGGCCGAGGAACATCGCCTGCAGCAGGCCGTGCTGGCCGTGAAGGGGCGCTTCGGCAAGAACGCGCTTCTGCGCGGCACCAGCTTGAAAGAGAAGGCCACGGCGCGCGAGCGCAACGAGCAGATCGGAGGGCACCATGCCTGAGCGCCGACCCCGCGCCGACCGCGCGCAGCAGTTCATGCCGTTCGCCGCGCTCAAAGGCTACTACGACCTCATCCGCGAGCGCGAGCGCGTGGCAGAGCCGAAGCGCGAGCTGACCGACGAGCAGGCGCTCGAGCTGTCGCGAAAGCTCTCCCAGCTGAAACGGCGCGAGATGGCGTGCATCGTCCACTACGACGGCGAAGCGTACGTCACCGCGCGCGGCCTGGTCAGCGACATCGACCTCGCGGGCCGCACCGTCACCGTCGTCCGCACCCGCATCCCCCTCGACGACATCGCGGACATCCGGACGGACGCGTGACGCATCATCGCCCGAAAAACACGCTCGAAGGCCGTTTTGCGTGTTTTTCGGGCGATGATGCACGTGCGATGGTGCATCAAAGGTACCTTCCGGTGACGCTCTCGGGGTTGTCGGCCACTTGCTCGGGAGTGCCGACGGCCACGATGCGGCCTCCGGAGGCGCCGCCGCCGGGGCCGAGGTCCACCACGTAGTCGGCGTTGGCGATGACGTCCAGGTCGTGCTCGATCACGACGACCGTCGCTCCCTGCTCCACCAAGCGCTCGAACACGCCCAGGAGGGTGCGCACGTCGAGCGGGTGCAGGCCGATGGTGGGCTCGTCGAACACGAACACGGCATCGTCCTGCGCCCGGCCCATCTCGCTGGCGAGTTTCAGGCGCTGCGCCTCGCCGCCCGACAGCGCCGGCGTGGCCTCGCCCAGCGTGAGGTAGCCCAAGCCCAGCCTGTGCAGCGTGTCCAGGCGGGCGCGCGCCTTCTTCAAGCCGGACGCGGGCGTGCGCGCCTCGTCCACGGTCATGGCCATGAACTGGGGCAGCGTGCAGCCGGGATCCTCGCAGCCCTCAGCGGCGCGGTGGATGCGGGAGGCCTCCGGGGCGTAGCGCGAGCCTCCGCACACGGGGCAGGTGATGTCCACGTCGGGCAGGAACTGCACGTCCAGGCTGATGGAGCCCGTGCCGTCGCATTCGGGGCAGCGCAGCTTCCCCGTGTTGTAGGAGAAGTCGCCCGCTTTCAGCCCGGCCGCCTTGGCTTCGGGCGTGCGCGCGAAGGCGCGGCGCAGCTCGTCGTGCACCCCGGCGTAGGTGGCCACGGTGGAGCGCACGTTCGAGCCGATGGGCGTGGCGTCGATGAGGTTCGCCCGCTCGATGCCCGCGGCTTCGATGCGCTTGACGTGGGCGGGAAGCTTCGCGCCGCTCGCGTTCGCGACGAGCGAGGGGATGAGGCTTTCCAGCACGAGCGTCGTCTTGCCCGAGCCGGACACGCCGGTGACGGCGGTCAAGCGACCGCGCGGGACGGCTACCTCGAGCGGCTTCACGGTGTGCAGTGCCTCGGTGGCCAGCTCGATGCTTCCGTGGGCGAACACGTCGGCGGCGGGAATGCGCTCGCGCACGCGCACGGTTTCCGCGCCGGAGAGAAAACCGCCTATCAACGAGGCGGGGTTCGCCTCCACCTCGGTCAGCGTCCCTTGCGCGACGATCCTTCCGCCGTCCGCGCCCGCGCCCGGCCCCATCTCCACGAGCCAGTCGGCGGCGGCCAGGATGCGCGTGTCGTGGTCCACCATGACCACCGAGTTGCCGTCGGCGAGCAAATCGCGCATCACCTCGACGAGCCCGTCGATGTTGGAGGGGTGCAGGCCGATGGACGGCTCGTCCAGCACGTACAGCACGCCGGTGGTTCGGTTGCGCACGGCGCGGGCCAGCTGCACGCGCTGGCGCTCTCCGGTGGACAGCGTGGAGCCCGCGCGATCGAGCGCGAGATAGCCCAGCCCCAAATCGACGAGGCGGCGCGCCGTGTGCTGGAACGACTCGACGATGTTGTGCGCCATCGGGCGCATCTCGGGCGTGAGGCCTTCGGGCACGGCGTCCGTCCAGGCGACCAGCTCGTCGAGGGTCTTCGCGGACGCCTCGGCCAGGTCGATGCCCGCAACCTGCGGGAGGCGCGCCTCCGGGGAGAGGCGCGTGCCGTCGCACTCGGGGCAGACGCCCTGCTTGAGGAAGCGCGCCACGCGCCCCAGACCCTTCTCGTCCTTCACCTTCGCCAACGCGTTCTCCACGGTGTAGACGGCGTTGTAGTAGGTGAAGTCCAGCTCGGCGAAGGTGTCGGTCTTCTTCGCCTTGTACAGGATGTGCTTCTTCTCGGCTGGGCCGGAAAACACGATGTCGCGCTCGGCGGGCGTCAGCTGGTTGAAGGGCACGTCGGTGCGCACGCCCATCTCGCGCGCGACCTGCTTCATGAGGTCCCACATGAGCGTGCTCCAGGGCGCGACGGCGCCTTCGTCGATGGCGAGCCCCTCGTCGGGCACCAGCGAGTCCAGGTCCACGGTGCGCACGATGCCCGTGCCGTCGCACTCGGGGCAGGCGCCGCCGCTGTTGAAGGCCAGGTCCTCCGCGCCGGGGCCGAAGAACTCCACGCCGCAGACGGGGCACGTGATGGGGCGCTCGGCGGCGACGTTCAGCGTGGGCGGCACGCGGTGGCCGTTCGGGCACACGTGGCTGCCGGCGCGCGAGAACAGCAGGCGCAGGCTGTTCAGCAGCTCGGTGGACGTGCCGAAGGTGCTGCGCACGCCGGGCACGCTGGGCCGCTGGTGCAGGGCGAGCGCGGCGGGCACGTGCAGCACCTCGTCCACGGAGGCGCGGCCCGCCTGCGTCAGGCGGCGGCGCGTGTAGGTGGAGAGCGCTTCCAGGTAGCGCCGCGACCCCTCGGCGTACAGCACGCCCAGGGCGAGCGACGACTTGCCCGACCCCGACACGCCCGCGATGCCGACGAGCCGGTTCAGCGGGATGCTGGCGTCGATGTTCTTCAGGTTGTGCACGCGCGCTCCGCGCACCTCGATGCGGTCGGGGCCGTGCAGGTCGCGGCCTGCGTCGGCCGCCGTCGCGCTCTGTTGATCCATGGTGCGCCTCTTGGGGTTCGTCGGGTGTCGTCGCCGTTTTCGGCTCTGCGTTTCGTCGAAGCGTATGGTAGCACGAGCGCGGTCGGCTCGCGTGCCGCGGATGCGGAGGAGCGCATCGGTTGGCGACGGTTCGCAGCCGAAACATTTAGCCCCTGTTGACCATCGGCCCTCGGAAACGTGCCGGAAAAATGAACTTTCGGTTCAAGTATAGTAAAGAGTTCAAGAACCTGCTTTAATGAGTTCAATTTATCCGGAGCGAAATTGAACTTACGGAGCGATGATGACCGAGAAGCAGGAAACGTTCGCCGAGCGTCTGGCCCGCGCGATGGCAGCCAAAGGCTACAAGCAGGCCGATCTCATCCGCATCGCGGGAGATCGCGGCATGAAGCTTGGGAAAAGCCAGGTCAGCCAATATGCGAACGGCAAAACGGTGCCCCGCAGGCCCGTGGGGGAGGTGCTGGCCGACGTGCTGGGCGTGCCCGCCGCATGGCTGATGGAGGGCGCGGGGGAAATTGAACCTGAAACCGTGTCCCGCGGCACCGCGGACGGCGTGAGCAGGCCGGCAAGCGCATCGCAGGGCGCAGGGGGAGCGGCCCCCGCAGCCGGGGCGCACGCGGACGCCTCCGCGACGCCGATCATCGACCGTACCGAACCGAGGAGCGATACCATGCGCGAGATCAAGAAGTCGACCAAGCTGGACAACGTACTGTACGACGTGCGCGGGCCGGTGGTGGAGGAAGCCGAGCGCATGGAGGAGGCCGGCGCGCGCATCCTGAAGCTCAACATCGGCAACCCGGCGCCGTTCGACTTCCGCGCGCCTGAGGAGATGGTGTTCGACATGAGCCGCCAGCTGGCCGAATGCGAGGGCTACTCGTCGGCGAAGGGCCTGTTCTCGGCGCGCAAGGCCATCATGCAGTACGCGCAGCTCAAGCACATTCAGGGCGTGGACATCGATGACGTGTACACCGGCAACGGCGTGAGCGAGCTCATCAATCTCAGCATGCTGGCGCTGCTGGACAACGGCGACGAGGTGCTGGTTCCTTCGCCCGACTACCCGCTGTGGACGGCGTGCGTCACGCTTGCCGGCGGCACGCCGCTGCATTACGTGTGCGACGAGCAGGCGGAATGGTATCCCGATATGGACGACATCCGCAAGAAGATCACGAGCCGCACGAAGGCCCTCGTCATCATCAACCCGAACAACCCCACCGGCTCGCTCTACCCGCGCGAGGTGCTGCAGGAGCTCGTCGACATCGCGCGCGAGCACGACCTCATCATCTTCTCGGACGAGATCTACGACCGCATCGTCATGGACGGTTTGGAGCATATCTCCATCGCCTCGATGGCGCCCGACGTGTTCTGCGTCACGTTCAGCGGCCTGTCGAAGTCGCACATGGTGGCGGGGTACCGCATCGGCTGGATGGTGCTTTCGGGAGACAAGGCGCGGGCGCGCGACTACATCCTGGGCGTCAACATGCTGTGCAACATGCGCATGTGCTCGAACGTCCCCGCGCAGTCCATCGTGCAGACGGCTCTCGGCGGACACCAGAGCGTGCAGAGCTACATCGTGCCGGGCGGGCGCGTGTACGAGCAGCGCGAGTACGTGTACAACGCGCTGAACGACATCCCCGGCGTGACCGCGGTGAAGCCCAAGGCGGGCTTTTACATCTTCCCGAAGCTCGACGTGAAGAAGTTCAACATCACGGACGACGAGAAGTTCGCGCTCGACCTGCTGCACGAGAAGCGCCTGCTCGTGGTGCACGGCGGCGGCTTCAACTGGAAGAAGCCCGACCACTTCCGCGTGGTGTACCTGCCGCGCATCGAGGTGCTGGGCGACGCCATGCGCGACCTGGGCGACTTCTTGAGCCGCTACCGGCAAGCGTGAGGGCGCGCGCCTACGCCTTGCCTTTCACCATGGACAGCGAGATCTTGCCGCGATCCTTGTCGATGCCCGTCACCCACACCGTGACCGTGTCGCCCACGGCCACGACTTCGCTCGGATGGCGCACGAAGCGGTCGGCCATCTTGGAGACATGCACGAGGCCGTCCTGCTTCACGCCGACGTCCACGAACGCGCCGAAGTCGACGACGTTGCGCACCGTGCCGGTAAGCTCCATTCCCACGGTCAGGTCGTCGAAGTCGCGCACGCCCTCGCTGAACACGACCTCCGGCGCATCGTCGCGGGGGTCGCGGCCCGGCTTTTCCAGCTCGGAGACGATGTCGCGCAGCGTGGGTGCGCCAACGCCCAGCTCGGCCGCCAGCGCGTCCACGTCGCCGAGGCGGCTCGCGAAGTCGGGGACGCCGCCGTCGGCGAGCGCTTCGGGCTTCACCTTCGCGCGCTTGAGCAGTTCGTTTGCGACGGCGTAGCTTTCGGGGTGCACGCTCGTGGCGTCCAACGGGTTCTTGCCGTCCGAGATGCGCAGAAAGCCCGCGCAGTTCTGGAAGGCCTTCGCGCCCAGCTTCGGCACCTTCTTCAGCTGACCCCGGTCGGTGAACGCGCCGTGTTCCTCGCGGTAGGCGACGATGTTCTTGGCCACTGCGGCGCTGATACCCGACACGTAGCCCAGCAGGCTCGCGCTGGCGGTGTTGAGGTCCACGCCCACGCGGTTCACCACGTTCTCCACCACGCCCGTCAGCGCGCGCTCGAGCGCCGCCTGGTTGAGGTCGTGCTGGTACTGGCCCACGCCGATGGCCTGGGGCGGGATCTTCACGAGCTCGGCCAGCGGATCCTGGAGGCGGCGCCCCAGGCTCATGGCGCCGCGCGTGGTGACGTCGAGGTCGGGATACTCCTCGCTTGCCAGCTTGGAGGCCGAGTACACCGAGGCGCCGGCCTCGTTCACGATGGTGTAGCGCACGGGCGCCTTCGACCGGGCGATGTAGTCGGCCACCACCTCCTCGGTTTCGCGGCTGCCCGTCCCGTTGCCGATGACGATGACGTTGATGCGGTGCTTCTCGACGTAGGCGGCCAGCTGGGCCTGCGTTTCCTTTACCTGGGAGCGCGGCGGGGTGGGGTAGACCGTGGTGTGGTCGAGCAGCTTGCCGTACTCGTCCAGCACGGCCACCTTGCAGCCCGTGCGGTAGCCGGGGTCGAGCGCGATGATGCGCGCCCCACGCACGGGACGCTGCTGCAGGAGGTTCTCGGTGTTCTTGGCGAACACGCGGATGGCATCGGTCTCGGCGCGCTCGGTGAGCTCGGCGCGCAGGTCGCGCTCCACCGACGGCGCGATCAGGCGCTTGTAGCCGTCCGCGATTGCGGCTTTCAAAGGGGCTGCGAAGGGACCGTCGCCGCGCAGGATGCGGCGTTCCAGCTGGCTGATGGCCGCATCGGCGTCGGTGCGCACTTTCACCTTGAGCTTCTTCTCCTTCTCGCCGCGGTTGACGGCGAGGATGCGGTGGTTGGGGATGCGCGACAGGGGTTCGGAGAAGTCGTAGTACGCCTCGTAGACGGTTTTCTCGGACGCGTCGACGGCTTCGACGGAAAGCGCGCCGTTTCGCTTGGTGGCCGCGCGCAGGCAGGCGACGTGCTCGGCGTCGTCGGCGACGACCTCGGCCACGATGTCCTGCGCGCCTTGCAGCGCATCCTCAGGCGTGGGGTATCCCGCCTCCGGGTTCACGAGGCCGGAGGCCACGGCCAGCGGGTCCTTGGCGCTGCGGTCTTGCGCGAGGATGAGCAGCGCGAGCGGCTCGAGCCCGGCGTCGCGCGCCTTCGAGGCGCGGGTGGCGCGCTTCTTCCGATAAGGCTTGTACAGGTCCTCGACGCGCTGCATGACCGTGGCCTCGTCGATCTTCGCGCGCAGGTCGGCCGTGAGCTTGCCCTGCTCCTCGATGGCGCGCAGCACCTCGTCCTTGCGAGCCTCGAGGTTGCGCAGGTAGGTCAGGCGCTCGTCCAGATCGCGCAGCGTCGCATCGTCGATGCCGCCGGTGGCCTCCTTGCGGTAGCGAGCGATGAACGGGATGGTGTTCCCTTGGTCTACGAGGTCGATGACGGCCGCGACCTGCGCGGCGGTCAGGTTCAGCTCCCGGGCGATGGTGGTTTGGATGGATGGCATGGGTGAATATCTCGCTTTTGGCTTCAGGTGGTGATAACGTGTTCAGTCATTATAGACGAGCGGACGGAAAGCAGGAGCGCGATGAATATCCAGGTGTTCGGAACGAAGAAGAGCTTCGACACGAAGAAGGCGCAGCGTTACTTCAAAGAGCGGCGCGTGAAGTTCCAGTTCATCGACCTGAAGGAGAAGGGTATGAGCAAGGGCGAGCTGGAGTCGGTCGCCCGCGCGGTCGGCGGCATCGATGTGCTAGTCGATCCGAAGGCGAAGGATGCCGACACGGTGTCGCTGCTCGCGTACCTGTCGCCCGATCAGAAGTTCGACAAGCTGCTGGAGAACCAGCACGTGCTGGCCGAGCCCGTGGTGCGCAACGGCAAGCAGGCCACGGTCGGCTACGCTCCCGACGTGTGGAAGACGTGGGAGTGATCGGCCATGCGTCTTCGCGCATCCGGATGTCGCCGAGCGAACGCTTTGCTGACGGGGCGCGCCGATCGGTTTCTTCACGGCATTCGAGCCCGCTCGGGCGGGATAGTATAGAATGAGCGCCATGCTGTAGAATTCGACGAGGAGGTTGTATCGTGGACGCGACCGATATGCGGTATCTGGAACTTCTATCCCGGCTGTTTCCCTCTGCGGACAAGGCTTCGGCGGAGATCATCAACCTCAGCGCCATTTTGAATCTGCCGAAAGGGACCGAGTTCTTCGCCTCCGACATCCACGGCGAGTACGAGGCGTTCTCCCACACCCTGAGGAACGGCTCGGGCTCCATCCGGCTCAAGATCGACGACGTGTTCGGCGATTCGCTGAGCGAGAACGAGAAGCGTTCGCTGGCCACGCTCATCTACTATCCGCGCGAGAAGATGGAGCTCGTGCTGTCGCAGGTGGACGATGCCGAAGCGTGGTACGCCGTCACGCTGCAGCGCCTCGTCGCCGTGTGCAAGCGCGCCGCGCAGAAGTACACGCGCTCGCGCGTCCGCAAGGCGCTGCCGAAGGATTTCGCCTACATCATCGAGGAGCTGATGACGGAGAACCGCCACGGCGTTGACAAGCAGGCCTACTACGCCGCCATCGTGGACGCCGTCATCCGAACCGATCGCGGCGGCGCGCTCGTCGAGGCGCTGTGCCTGCTCATCCAGCGCTTGGCTATCGAGCGCCTGCACATCGTCGGCGACATCTACGACCGCGGGCCGTATCCGCACATCATCATGGACGCGCTCATGGAGCACCACTCCCTCGACATCCAGTGGGGCAACCACGACATCGTGTGGATGGGCGCCTCGCTCGGCCAGCGCGGCTGCATCGCGCACGTCGTGCGCAACTGCGCGCGCTACGGCAATCTGTCCATCCTGGAGGACGCCTACGGCATCAACATCCTGCCCTTGGCCTCGTTCGCGCTCGAGGCGTACAAGGACGACCCGTGCGTCGCCTTCGGCCTCAAGGGCAACCCGGACCTCCCGCCGCAGGAGCTGGAGATGAACGTCAAGATCCAGAAGGCCATGGCCATCATCCAGTTCAAGGTGGAGGCGCAGCTCATCGACGAGAACCCCGGCTTCGGCCTGGAGGATCGCAAGCTGCTCGACAAGATCGACTACGAGAACGGCACGGTGATGCTGGACGGCGTCGCCTACGAGCTGACCGACACGGTGTTCCCCACGGTGGATCCGGCCGACCCTTACCGGCTGACGCCCGAGGAGGAAGAGGTCATGCAGCGCCTCGAGCAGGCGTTCACGGGCTGCGAGAAGCTGCAGCGCCACATGCGCTTCTTCCTGGATGCGGGCAGCCTGTACAAGGTTTGCAACGGCAACCTGCTGTTCCACGCATGCGTGCCGCTGAACGCCGACGGCTCCCTCATGGAGACGGAGGTGTTCGGCGAGACGTACAAGGGCCGTGCGCTGTACGACGTCATGGAGCGCTACGTGCGCGCGGCGTTCGACGACGCCGACCCGGAGCTCGCCAAGCGCGGGCGCGACCTTTTGTGGTATATGTGGCTAGGCGAGGGATCGCCCCTGTTCGCCAAGAGCAAGATGGCCACGTTCGAGCTGTACCTGATCACCGAGAAGGAGGCGCGCAAGGAGGTCAAGAACCCGTTCTACTCCTATCTCGACGACGAGCACGTGATGGGCGGCATCTTCGAGGACTTCGGCATGGATCCCGAGACGTCGCGCATCGTGTGCGGGCACGTGCCGGTGAAGGTGAAGGACGGCGAGGATCCGGTGAAGTGCGGCGGCCGCGTGCTCACCATCGACGGCGGCTTCTCGAAGGCCTACCAGCCCACCACCGGCATCGCCGGCTACACGCTGATCTCGAACTCCTACGGCTTCGTGCTGGCGGCTCACGAGCCGCTCGAGTCGATGCGCGCCGCCGTGGTGAACGAGCTGGACATCCATTCGTCGCGCAAGGTGGTCGAGCTGGTGGACAAGCGCACGCTGGTGGCCGACACCGACAACGGCGCGGTGCTCAAGCAGCAGATAGCGGACTTGGAAGAGCTGCTGGAAGCCTACCGCAACGGCATCGTGGCGGAAAAGGAGTAGGAAAGCTCGTCTCTCAGGGTTCGGGAACGTAACGACGCTGCTACGGCTCAAGGTTTCGAGAAGACAGGTTGGCCTCATCTGTTAAAATTTCTCAAAAATGGTAGTGTATTCCAGATTTGAGAAGATATGAGGTTGTCATGTACATCGAACGAGCGCTCGAACCTTTGGTGAGACGCTATTCCGAGAACTTCAAAATAGTCGCCGTGACCGGACCGAGGCAGGTCGGCAAGACGACTATGCTCAAGCATCTGTTGGAGGAAGAGGCCGAGAGCGGTGTCGACCGAGTTTACGTAACGCTTGACAACACGGCGATTCTGCAGACGGCGAAGGAAGATCCGGCGCTTTTCCTGCAGCGCTATCGTCCGCCTGTTCTGATTGACGAGATACAGAAGGCCCCCGAGCTTCTTCCGTATATCAAGATGATCGTCGACGAGCGCGATGATTGCGGATCCGTGTGGATTACCGGTTCCCAGCCGCTGCACTTGATGAAAGCCGTGTCCGAGTCTCTGGCCGGCCGCGTCGGCATCGTGGAAATGCTCGGACTTTCGCATTCCGAGGTGGCTGGCACCCCCTCGGAACCGTATCTGCCCAGCGCAGACTACTTCATGCGGCGCGTGGATATGGCGAAGCCCTTCGGGGTGTCGGAAGCGTATCGGCAGATATGCGCGGGTTCGCTGCCCGGCATCCGTGCCCTGCCCGACGATTTGCGCGCGGGCGGTTACGAGTCGTATCTGGATACGTATATCATGCGCGACATCCGGGATCTCGCACAGGTGGGCGACGAGCTCAAATTCAGACGGTTCATGGCGGCATGCGCTGCCCTCACGTCGAGGCCGGTGGTGTACGCCGAACTCGCCAGGCTTGCGGACATCGATCAGAAGACTGCGAAGACGTGGCTTTCGTTGCTGGTAAGTTCCTACCTGGTGAAGGTGGTCGAGCCGTACTCTAACAACATCCTAAAACGATTGAGCAAGCAGCCCGTCATGCATTTCCTCGACACCGGTCTTGCGGCGTATCTTTCCGGGTGGAGCAGTCCCGAGGCGTTGGAGGTCGGTGCCATGAGCGGGCAGATTTTCGAAACGTACGCATTCGGCGAGGTCTACAAGAGCTTCCTCAATGCGGGCAGGCGAGCTCCGCTGCATTTCTTCAGAACGAACGACAAAAAGGAAATCGATATGCTTTTGGAACAGGATGGCGTGCTCTTTCCGATAGAAGTGAAGAAGACCGCGTCGCCAAGCAAGAAGGACGCCCGCAATCTCAACGCCATCGATCCAGTGACGTTCGACGACGTTCCTGTAGAGCTGCGGGCTTTCAAGCGCGAAGTGGGGATGGGGTGCATCCTCTGCATGACCGAAGATGCCTTCCCCATAGTCTCGCAGGTGTGGGCGTTTCCCGTGTGGGCGGTGTAAAGGAGTGCCGATGAACGAGTTGTCAACGTTCGTGCTGGAGAACGACGCGCTGTCCGTGCGCGTTTCGCCCGTGGGCGCGGAGCTGCAGAGCGTCGTGTGCGGCGGCGTCGAGCGCATGTGGTCGGGCGACCCTGCGGTGTGGGGTCGTCGGGCTCCGTTGCTGTTCCCGCTGATCGGGCGCTTGCGCGACGGTTGGTACGCGAACGGGGGCCGACGGGTGGATGCGCCGATGCACGGTTTCTGCCGCGACCGCTTGTTTTCCGCCGAGCAGGTTTCGGATGTGCGCGTCCGTTTCGAGACGGCTTCCGACGAGCGGATCCGGGCCGTCTATCCCTTCGATTTCCGATTGACCGTCGACTTCACGCTCGAGGGTTCCTCGATCGTCAAGTCGCACACCGTTGAGAACCTGGGCGACGTTCCCCTGCCGTTCGAGCTGGGCGGCCACGAAGCGTACGCGACGCGCTTGATGCCGGGAGAGCGCATGGTGGATTGCTTCGTGCGCTTCGAGGACATCGATAAGCTCGAGATGTTCGGGATGGACGAGGCGGGGATACTGACGCTGCCGAAGATCGAAGTGCCGCTGGAAGACGGCCGCTTGACCAGGACGCCCGAGCAGCTGGGCATCGATACCGTCGTGCTGGAGAACGTTCCCGGCAGCGTCGCGACGCTAGGCAGCTCGAAGAGCGGCTACGAGGTGACGGTGGAGTTCCCCGATTTCCCCTATCTGGGGATTTGGACGAAAGCCGGCCAAGGCGATGCCCGCTACCTGTGCATCGAGCCCTGGTCCGCGCTGCCCGACGCACGCTTCTCCCCACGTGAGCTGTCCGAGAAGCCCGGCGTGCGCACGCTTGCGCCCGGGGAGCGTGCCGTGCTGGAATACCGGATGACGTTTCGCTAGGAGGCGCCATGGAGGAGAAGTGCAGGTGCTCGTGGGCGGGCGACGTGCCCGTGTACGTCGACTACCACGATAACGAGTGGGGAAGGCCCACCCATGACGATCGCATGCTGTTCGAGCTGTTGGTTTTGGAGGGCGCGCAGGCGGGCCTCTCGTGGTTGACCATCTTGAAGAAGCGCGAGGCGTACCGCGAAGCGTTCGACGGCTTCGACCCTGCCAAGGTGGCGCTCTACGACGAGGCCAAGGTCGAAGAGCTCATGGCGAACGAGGGGATCGTGCGCAACCGCCGCAAGATCAACGCGGCCATAACCAACGCGAAGCTGTTTCTGGACGTGGCCCGCGAGTTCGGAAGCTTCGATGCGTTCATCTGGGGCTATGTGGATGGCGAACCCATCGTGAACCGCTGGAAAACCCAGGCCGACGTGCCGGCGACCACGCCGCTTTCCGACCGCATCAGCGAGGATCTCAAGAAGCGCGGCTTCAAGTTCGTCGGCTCCACCATCGTGTATGCCTACCTGCAATCCATCGGCATCGTGAACGACCACGTGGTCGATTGCTTCGCGTATCGGGAGCTTACGTCGTAAGGATGGTTCGGCCTCCGTCGTCGTGGCGGGCATTTGAAAGCTAGGCCGATGCCGTTTCCCCCTCTTCGTCCAGCAGCTTGCGCGCGTAAGCGATTGCATCGTCGATATTGCTGCGGAAATGGTCTTCTCCCACCATGTCCACGAAACCAGCGCGGCGCATGGTTTTCATCGGCTGCTCGTTGGCGTGCGAGAAGATGAGGCTGACGCCGTTCTCGCGGCAGTACCCGTAGAGGTTCTCCAGCGCGTTCATGCCCGTCGAATCGAGCGATGGCACGCCTCGCATGCGGATGATCAGGTACTTCGTGAAGGATTTCACCGATATGTCGGATATGCGGTCGGTCATGCCGAAGAACATGGGTCCGTTGATCTCGTACACGCGCACGCTTTCAGGGAGTTCGCGCAGGTGCGTGACCTCGGAATCCTCGTCGCAGTAGTATTTCCAGCCGCGAACCTCGGTCTCCTCGCTCACCATCTTCATGAACAGGACGACCGTGATCAACATGCCCACGGCAATCGCCACCACCAGGTCGAACACGACGGTCAGCGCGAAGGTGAGCAGCAGCGTGGCCACCGCTCCTCGGGAGGCCGTCTTGCACAAGTGTGCGAAATTGCGCCATCCCGACATGTTGTAGGCGACGTGCAGCAAGATGGCCGCGATGGTCGGCATGGGGATGAGAGCCGCGTAGGGCATGAAGAACACGAGGACGATCAGCAGCACGAGCGCATGGGTCATGCCGGCGACGGGCGTGCGGCCTCCGTTCTTCACGTTCGCGGCGGTGCGCGCGATGGCGCCGGTTGCGGGGATTCCGCCGAATAGCACCGAGCCGATGTTGCCCACGCCCTGCGCAACCAGCTCCATGTTGCTGCGGTGGTGCGAGCTGATCATGCTGTCGGCGACGACGCAGGACAGGAGCGATTCGATCGCGGCCAGGATGGCGATGGTGATGCCGTTGGGAAGCTGGTCGGCCAGCAGGTCGACGTTGAGTTGGGGAATGCGGAATTCGGGCAGGTCGCTGCTGATGACGTACAGGTCGCCGATGGTGCTCACCTGCATGCCGAAGCCGCTGACCAGGGCGATTCCCACGATGAGCGCGACAAGGGATCCGGGGATGCGTTCGCTGACCTTAGGCCAGGCGAACAGGATGGCGAGGCAGACCGCTCCCACGACGAACGCTTGCCAGTTGGCCGTTCCGATGCTTTGGGCGACGGCCTGCAGCTTGTCCATAGTCTCGACCGTGGGCGCGCCGGCGGGGAAGGCGAGGCCGAGGAAGTCTTTGAATTGCCCAATGACGAGGGTCACGGCGATGCCCGCCGTAAAGCCCGTGGTGATGGTGTAGGGGACGAACCGGATGAGCGATCCCAGCTTGAAGAAGCCCATCAGCATGAGCAGCACGCCGGCGATGACGGTGGCTGCGACGAGGCCGTCCATGCCGTCGGTTGCCACGATGCCTGCAACGATGGTGGCGAACGCCGCCGTGGGGCCCGAGATCTGCACGCGGCTGCCGCCGAGGAACGCGATGAGGAACCCGGCGACGATGGCCGTGTAAAGGCCTTGCTCAGGACTCACGCCCGAAGCGATGGCCAGCGCGATGGAAAGGGGCAGCGCCACCACGGCCACCATGACGCCCGAAACAACGTCTTTGGGAAGCTGTCGCTTGAGCTCTTCGCTGTCGGAGTGCTTGATGATGCTGAAAAGTATCGGTTTGATCTTGTCGCGTTGCAATGCTCTGCTCTTCCATGTCGTCGCTTCTGCTCGGTGCGCGCGAAAAAGCGTTCCCCCCGGATCGACCGGGCGGAACGCAAGCGAATACTATGCGGTTGGATTCGATTTTGCGCCTCGCCATTATACTGCAAGATTACAAGAGGGCAACAAATCGGGGAAATGCGAAGCATCGACAAGGGCTGAAGCGCTGTGTCGACAGATGCTCGGAGTCTCGTATGATACTCGGGGCGATGAGCATTCCGTGGCGAACGGGCGGTGTTCTGATATTGTCCGCGAGTTCGTAAGCTTCGATGCGTTCCGTTGGAGCGCATCACCCAGAGGCTTCGGCTTACAACCTGATGGACAGAATACCCATCGAGCTTGCTAGAAGAACGAGAACGACGACTGCTGCCAAGACGATCAGGGCTGCTGTTGCGGGTTTGCCTAGTTTCATCGATTCTCCCTCCGGATGTTCTTCGTCAGGCGCTCTGTGTGCTGATAGAATTATACCGAACCTGAAAACTGATTATTCGAGCGAGGGTTTATTTTGGAAGAACGCAAACGGGGTGGGGCAAGCGGCTTCGACGCGAGCGAAGCGGAGGAGCGCGAGATTCGCCTAGAGCAAGCGCGCACCGCGAGAATCGAGGCGGAAGAACGTAGTCGGAAGAAGGAATCTCGCAGGGCTTCCAGGAAAGCGTTGGGACGATTTGCAAAGCGCTTTCCCCTGAAAGTGATATTGCCGATCGCAGCGGTTGCGTTGGTTGCGATCTTCGGCTTCGTCCTGCCTTACGTCATGGACGACGATGAGACCCAATACGTTACAGAGTCCGATCTGAAGTCCGCCGTCGACATCGACAACCTCTCGACCATCGACTACGTGTACCACGGCATCGCGGAGAAGCACAGCACGTTCCTTTGGCAGGATCGGGTGGACTATCGCGTCAAGTACCAGGCGCACGTTCGCGCGAGCTACAAGCTTGTCGATATCGAGTTTCGCGTCGATAGGGACAACGGGGTTGCGACTGCGTACCTTCCCGAGGCGGAGATCGGCGAGCCGCAGCTCGATCACAAGGAGTTCGGCTATCTCCCCGAGAACGCAACCGCGGACATGAAGGACGTCATCGCCCTGTGCCGCGAGGATGCAGCGTCGGACGTGGACAGGGACGAGATCAGAAGAGAGGCCGACGCGAGCCTGCGGGATACCGTGTCGGCTCTCACGAAGCATTTGCTCGGCGACGATCTGAAGCTTGAATTCAAGCCTATTTCCGAGTACAGCGAGGAGGTTGCGGCTGATGAATAGGAAACGCTTCGTTTGCCTTGCGCTTGTCGGCGTGCTCGCTTTTGCGGGCCTTGCCGGATGCGGCAAGGAGGAAGAGTCCCCTGATTTCTCCGGGTATTCGAAGATCGCCGAGCTTGCTACGATCAAGTGCGTGTACCACAACGTCGCCGAGATTTACAACGACGGAACCAACATGCTGTTCGGCATCAACGTCGGCTACAAGAAGGCGTGGTTCGAGTACGATGGAACCATGCAGCTTGGCGTCGACGTGTCGAAGGTCCGTATCGAGGGCCCCGACGAGAACAACGTGGTGACGATCGTTATTCCGCAGGCTCAGGTTCTTGGCGTTCCAGACGCGGACGAGAGCACGTTTTCCGATGTCTACAGCGACACGGGCCTGCTGACCTCGATCACCTCCGTCGATCAGGCCGAGGCGTACGCTGCGGCGCAAGACAAGATGAGGGAAAGCGCCGAGGGCAACGAGATGCTGATAAGGGAAGCGCGCGATCGGGCGGAGATGCTTTTGTTCCAATACGTGGAAGGAGTTGGCAAGAAGCTCGGCGTCGAATACGAGATTCGCGTCAAGGATGCCGAGTAGCGTTCGACGGGCGGGGCATGCGCCTGCGGCTGCCTTCGCCCCGTCGAACGCCGCGGTGTCCTTCTCCTTTTGTGTGCTTGTCGCTGCGCCTTCGCATTGCCGCTGTTCAGAGGGCGATTCCCTTTTCATGGAGGACTCTCGTCACGTTTGTTGCGGTCGCTTCCGATTCGTCGGTCAGCAGGCCATCGTCGGTAAGCATCGGCGTGTCTAAAACGGTCTTGATTGCCACGGCGACTCCTGCGCACGATGCAACGATGCGCTTTGCCTCGTCGTCGTACGAGCTGAAATCGTCGCCTTGCTTCGAGAAGTTGTCTTCCATCTCGAAGACAAGCGGCAAAAAGCGAGCATCAAGTCTCGCGATCAGGTTGTAGAACAAGTAGGTTCTGCCTCGGATGGCCTCGCATTGCAGGATCGCTGTTTCCAGTTGCGAAGCGATCTGCATCGCCTCTGCCCTGTTCGTGCGAGCTTTATCAAGCTCCTTGTCAGCTGTGCGCCCTGCAACGAGACCGAGGACGAGTAGAGCGGGGCCGGCAACCAGGCCGCCTAGAACGGCTGTGCCTCCAGCCATTCCCAGGCCGCCCGCAGCAATCGATCCGCCGCCGAAAAACGCGAGCGTGGCGTTGGTTGCCGCTGCTCCGCTCAACGATGCGATGGCGGTGCCTGTTGATGCACAGGCGAGAGCCTGTGCTGCGCCGTACGCTCCGAAGGCAACGAGTGCGCCGCCGGCTGTTCCGGCAACTGCGCCGCCGGTAAGCGATGCCGCGAAATTCACCATGGACTTGAGCTCGTCGAACTCTTTCTCATCAATGCGCATCTTAGAGAGCTCTGAAAGACCCTCTGTTTCCTTGAAGTCGACGTTCTTCAATTTCGTGAATGTGTCCAGGAATGTCTTCATGCTGTTCTCGAGGACGAACACCTTTTCTTCGCCTAGGTTGGACAACGCGGTTCCGCATGATTCGCGATGCGCGTTAAGCCGAGCCGTGGTCGACTCGACGAGGGCGTTTGCATCTTCGTTCATTTTTGTCGCGGTACGGGCGTCGATGCCTGCTTTAACTGATTTGACGACTCCGGCTCCACCGGTTGCCACCGCGGCTCCGATGAAGAACACTGGCAAAGGCATGGTATCCTCCTTAGAGAGCGATGAGGTCGCGAATGCTTTTGAATATGATTTCTTGACGCTTCTCGACTTCGGCCACGAGAGGGGCAACTTGCGAATACGGCCTGCCGGATGTCTTGAGCCAGCAAGCCTCGCGCTCGAGATCGGAAAGCGCGAATGCGCTGTTTTCGAGTTCGGCGAACCGGTCTCGCCTAATCCCGAGAGATGTGGCGGCATGGCTGGCAATTTCGATTTCCGGCTCGGCGTAATCTTGATCGCTCATTGCGGTGACAAGCATGTTCCAGACAAGAAGGGATGGATCCATGAGATCGTCGTCCGATGATTCCGCTGTTTCTATCTCCTTGTCGACAAGGTCGTTGATCGCGTCGGTTCGACTATCGTTTTCGTTGATTTTGGAAGTCGCATCTTCGCATTGCTGCAGGAGCGAATCCCTGATCTGCGCGTAGTTCTGCAGCAGGGCATTTCCGATCAGGTCGAATTTCTCCAATTCCTCCGGCTTGACATCTCCGTCGGCGGCCATGAGGTAGTACAGGATCCGCGTTGCCCCGATCTTCGAGATGCGGTCATCCTGAAGGGCTATGCCGTTGATCCTTTCGTTTTCGTCGCTCGTTGTGCGAGCTACCAGATCAGAAACTGCAGCCCCCGCGTTCTCGGCGAAGTCGGAAGCCGTATTTTTGGCGCTCTGCAGGGCGGCGGCGGCCTTTTCCTGAACCTTTTTCGCATCGCTGATGTCAATGCTTTGGATGCTCTTTTTAGCAATAGAGGTCGCATCGCTCGCGGCGTTCGCCGCTGCCGTAATTGCCCCGTCGAAGCTTTTTTTCAGGTCCTCAAGACCCATGTCCACCTCCTGAAGATTAGAGGATCAGAGCGTCGTCCGATCCCATTAACGTTTCGAACTCTCTTTTGTTTGCAAATTGGGTATCCCTGCCCAAAGCTTTCTGTATCGCGACGCTGCCCTTGATGACGAAGTCGGCATTTTTCTCTGCAATGCCGCGATCCATGTCGTTCATGCCGTTTGCAAACGCTTCGAGATCGTCGATTATGTAGTCGCCGACTTGCTGCTCTAGGTTTTTCTCGAACTTCCGGAGCTGCTCGATGAAGATTGCCGCCTTCGTTTCTGACAGAACCATCTTTTCGTGGAGAAGCTTCGTCTCTTTCGATTCGTTGTCGATCTCCTTTGCGATCGCTATTGTAGCGCGACCCGCTCCGACATAGTTGATGCGAGCCGTCATTCTTCCCGCTAGCAGAATCCAGTTCGCCCCTGATTCCATAGCCGCGCGAGTGGCGGCATCCGCTGTGTCCGCAATACTGAAAGTCATAGACGAGATGGCGAGCATTCGGTCGACCGTCCTGTTCCCAATGGGAACGATATGGCTCCAGTCGATGTCGGCAAGATCGTCGTGGGAGGATGCTTCCCTGGCCAGTCGGCTGAGAAAAAAGCCCGTGCGCACAAACGCCTCGTTCAACAGCACGGGAAGCGTTTGCTTTGCGGCGGCCTTGTACAGCGGAATCTCGCGACGTAAGTCGATTCTTTGCTTCGTGTAAAGCTGATCGACCATTCCGGGCAACCCGCTGTCCTTTAGGCCGGGAAGCGAAGATACCTCATGTAAGAGCGAAACGAGAACTCCGGGTACGCCCATGCCTCCGCCGGGAGTGTTCTTGGAGCCTCCCATGTCGCTTACGAGATGCCCGAACCACCTAGTCGCGCATCTCGCCACTTCGGCAAGTATCGGTGCGGAGGCCGCAAGTCTTGCCAGTCTGCGAACGGCCTCGGGCATTTGCTCCGCTGCTTCTTCCTCGTAGGCGTGCTCGGCCAGCGAGACTATCCAGTTCAGCATTCCCGTGATCGCGACAGGAATCAGAATCTGCGCAACGTCCTTTGCCGCTGTTCCAACCATCACGAAGTGCCATTTGCCGTTTCTGTCCACAAACGTTCCGACCCTCAAGAACTGGACGGCCATCGCGGCCAGAAGGCCGATTGGAGTGGGGTGGTGCGCGAGATCCGCCAGGTGGTGGTTGCTAGCAGAAACGCTTATGCTCTTGCCTTTCCAGATGTTGTCTTGAGGGACCTCGTAACTCGATTCGAGGTTTTTTATGGCATCGACGAGCCTGCCCCCGTCGCCCTCTTTCTGTCCTGCGAACTGCTGGATGAACTGGTTCACCTGGCGATGCGAAAGGCTGATGTCCGCAGCTTCGATTTTGGTTTCTCCGACGATCGGCGAGTCCATAGCTCCCGCCAATAGTCCGCTGAATACCGCGAATGCGTAATCGTCTCTGTTCGCGGTGCATGTGTAGCGCTTGAGGTTTTCTTCGACATCCGAGAGCTTCCGGTTGATTAAGTCCAGAGACTCGCATTCGGCGAGTCCTTCGGTGCTGAGAGATATCTCGGCGGAGACAAGTTCCGTCATCCCGAACCCTTTCGTTTACAGTTTGCGCCCGCAAAGTTCTCGCTTTTGCGCTTTTGCAAGGTATCGTTAAAGTATATCTTCTTCTATCGACTTTGATCCTGCGCTCTTCCATGAGTCTGCGCGAAGAAGCCCGATATCGATGATTCGTGGTCTTGCAATGGTCGTTCTCTTAATTGATCTGATTCTCGCATCTGGCTATTTAATCGATGCGGCGGGATCGTTATATTCGAGTCGAGGAAACTTGAGGGTTGAGCGAAGGAGTGAAAGCGGTGGAGCGAAATGCTCCGCGTAAGAAGAACGGAGGCTTATGATGGTGGAAAACGCGGTTATCGAAAGCCTGAAGACTCGGCGTGCGGTGAGGGGTTATGCGGACAGGCCCGTGGAGCGCGAGAAGCTTGACGCGATCCTGGAGGCTGCGACCTATGCGCCTACGGGAATGGGAGCCCAGTCGCCCGTGATCGTGCTGGTGGAAAGCAAGGAGGTCAGGGACAAGGTGGCCGCCCTCAACGCAGGGGTGATGGGACGTGACATCGATCCCTTCTACGGGGCTCCTGCGGTTGCTATCGTTTTCGGCCATAGGGGTGCTGCGCCTACCTGGTTCGAAGATGCCTGTCTTGTGGCGGGCAACCTTCTGAATGCGGCGCATGCCGTCGGGGTCGACTCGTGCTTCATCTATCGTGCCAAGGAGGTCTTCGAGACCGACGAGGGTCGAGCGCTTTTGAAGGATTGGGGTCTCGACGGCGATTACGTGGGCGTTGCCAACTGTATCCTGGGTTACGGCGACGGCCCTGCGCCCGAGCCGAAGCCTCGCAAGGACGGGTACGTGAGGATCGTCTAGTCGGAGAGCGTTGGGGATCGGTTCCGAGGGGTGAGAGGGTAGTCATGTTCAAAAGCCCTTTCAGCCGCTGGTGCGAAGCATCTTGTTCGATTGATGTCTGAAAAAAGAACAATTCATACAGATTTGTATAGCATATAGATGTCATACGGCATCACTTTGCGCTCAGTGGTATAATCGTTCCAAAAAGGAAGGGAGACACGGCATGGCCACTGCAGTTAAACCGACAACGGTTCGCGTCGATGAGAACCTCAAGGCCCAGGCGAACGAGATCCTCGGATCTGTCGGGTTGAGCTACAACACTTACGTTGTCATGGCGACGCACCAGCTGGTGAACCAGCGCAGGATCCCTTTCGAGATCGTTCCGGCGGGCGGGGTCCCGAACGAGGAGACCCGCCGCGCTCTGGTCGCCGCGGAGGCGAAGGAGCTCGGCCTCATCCCCGACGATGCGCCCGCCTTTGACGATATCGACGGACTCGTGGCGTTCCTCGAGGAGGAGTAGCCCGTGTACGAGATCAAGGTCGAGCCGGCCTTCAAGGCGGACTACGCCCGCGTCATGAAACGGCACCCCCGCTTGAGGGGCGAATTCAAGGAGGCGGTCTCGGAGCTCATGAGGACCGGCGCGGTGCCGAACGAGTACGGCCCGCACGAGCTCAGCAATCCTGGCGGGAACTACAACGGGCACATAGACTTTCACCTCTCGGACGGCATGGTCGATGTCGTGGTGCTCTACATGCCCCATAAGTCGAACCCGATCATCAGGCTCGTCCGCATGGGCAGTCACGACGAGCTGTTCCAGGGTCCCCTCATCTAGAGGCCTATCGTCTCGCGCACGACGCGGTTCGCCATCTTGGCGATGTCGACGTGCGCGAGCATGAGAGCCAACGTCCTCGTCGTGCGCCACTGCTACAGGGCTGATGGGGATGTGATCCGCATAATTTCTGCTAGAAAGGCGACGAAGGCAGAATCGAAAGAGTATTGGAGGTGCTGCCATGAGGGATGAGTACGACTTCAGCGGGAGTCGCCCGAACCCCTACGCCGAGCGCGTACGCAGGCCGGTGACTGTGAATATCGATGTTGAGACCATCGACTACTTCAAGGAGGAGGCGCGTAGGACGGGCATATCCTACCAGAACATCATCAACATGTATCTCGGCGAGTGCGCCGCCCAGAAGAAACGGCTCACGTTCGTCTAGCGCGCAATCTGGACGGCGCGGCCAAAGACACCGATGTTTAGCAGCGGGCCCCTAAGCGGGGCCCGCTGCGTTTTCGTCGCATATCCTGCGAGTCTTGTGTAGCGCACAGGTGTCAACTTCTTGTGCGCCGCGTTTGCCCAGCACTTGGGCCAGGTTCGACTTCTCGTAGCGCGTCTTCGACATGGTGCCACAGTCTCGTAGTTCTCGATCCAGCTGCGTTGTGCCCAAAGGACGACGCGGTCTTTGGAGGTCCCAGAACAGCTTCACCGGGATCTTCCTGACCTCTTCTTGCGCTTGACCAGCGTGGGGTAGTCGTGAGAGACGCAGAGGGTGGCGTACGGGTTCCGGGGCAAGGGATGCCGCGTCGCTGGCGCTGCTCTTCGTTCGGCTACTTTGGCCGATGTCTGCTACGCCGATTGCCGCCTTTGCACCCGCAAGGTTTCGGGTCAACTGCAAGGGATGATTTTTCGTTGGTAATGACATATAAGCAATTGAAGCTAACGGATGACTTGCTGTTTCTGCAAGGTTACTCAGTGGCTCTTGTTTTCTCCTCTAACAATTTCCATCCGCTTCCTGTTAAAATCGAATTCGCTACATACAATCATCTGTAATACTTATAGATCTGGCAGGTGAATAGGAATTGACAATAAATAGCAGCAACAACGAAGCCGATGCCTGCAGTATCCTCTTGTTTGTCGATGAGGGTCGTATGTTTCACAAGGTGATTGAGCATTCGCGACGCTATCCCGAAGCAACCCCGCTGCTCATGCTCTCCATATTGCCTTTTCTCGCTCTGACCGTTCATGATAGCGTTAGATTCGTCAGAAAGTATTTTGATGCCACTGTTCCGCTTGATTCAAATGCTGTCAACAGGCTTCGCAATGCATCAAAAGCGCTTTCTTCCAAAGGACTTCATATTGAAGAGTATGCTTTAGAAGCCAAGGCGATAACCAGTACACTAACGGCTTCTGCAAAGAACCATTCAGGATTATTTGGAGATTTGCTAAATGCTATGCAGCCAGATATTGCCATTGTGTATTGCAATGGGCTTCCTGTTTCAACCTCATACAATGTTGCCCGGTATGTTGGTCGGGCTGATGGTGGCTTGAAGGGTGTCCTCGCAAATCCTGATGTAGTTAGTCGGCTGGGTTTCGATATTGGTCAGGCTGCAAGTGTTAATTATTATACAGTTGCTCAGTTGGGCATTGAAGAGAGTTCGCTTGTCTCCAATAAGTTCGAAGCCGAATCTCTCGATCTCCATTTTTCAGATCTGTTGATACCCTTATCTTGTAAGGGTATATCAAATATTGCGTGTTTCTTCATGTTATCGGATATCTTGACGCAGTTGAATTCGATCACGGTGCTGCGTAACAGCGGCTTTTTCAGCGATGCTCTTCAAATGAAGTTCGCAACAACGGTTCTACTGGCAGCATGCCGCAGCATTAGCAAATTCTCAAGATGTGTTAAACCTAAACCAGATCGACATGAATGCACTTCGGAGGGTGCTGAAATTCTTTCAACCATGATTCCTAAAAGCATGCGAAAAGAGATCGAGCGAACCAGCGATCTTAGAAACGCGTTCGTCCACTACGATTTTTCAAAACTGCTTGATAGCAAATTAGGCAAATGTCACGATGCCGGAACAATTCTTGAGATGGCTATACAATCATCTGTGCAGAAATCCGTTGAAGAGTACTTGGCATGGATTGTAGGTACTGTCGATGATTTGTCGAAGGTAATATCTACATTGATTGAGCTTCCTGCTTATGGTTCTTCTGCTGGTGCGTGCCGAAACGTTCGTGCGTAACTTTGACACAATGGCTCTCAGTAGAGATCGGATGCGGAGCACTCTTTGAGATCGATCTCAGAGGGTGCCCCGTATCCTTATTCTCACTTGTTGTATCTGGTTGGTCGGCTAGATGCAATTATAAGTACTTAAAGCTCGTTTATTTGCGCCATCTCCACCTTTTCGATTAAATGCTCTGCAAATACTAGTAGCTGAAGAGCTTGCATCTTAGAATCCTTCCAATTCGCATCATGGGCTCTTGGGTTTCTAACGCCAGTCATGCATCCGGCGAACAATTGCATGTATCCAAGCTGCTCGTCAGCTTCAGAAGCTGACGAGCCTTGATTGAGCCGAAGGAGAGGTCTCTCTCTGGAAAATGCCATCTGCATCAGCTTGGACCCTGTTAAAGAAGAAGATGGAGCGATGGAAGCCTTCTCTTTAACCAAGTTATCGATCAGCTTAAAAGCTTCTTCAATCACTCTGGTGTAATGGCCATCAAAATACAGTTCGCGAGTTTTTTCTCTTAATGATTCATTAACTATCAGATGGTCATACAAGGAAGAGTCGTTCTCTGCCTCTTTTGAGGTGATACCAAGTGTGGAAAGCTCGGCGTTAAGATTATGTGCAATAGCGAATAATTCAAAGGCAACCATTGTCACTGATTCTTCCCATACAGATGTTTAGCCATGCTGCTAAAGATCGAGTTTACAAGCTCTGGGGTTGAGTCGGGAGAAATGTGTATTTGGAGATCAATATGCACCTCGGGTCGTGCGTGATCATCGGTATCTTTGCTAGCGCTTTCTTTTGAAGAGATGGAGCCATTGGGTAAACGGGTATCTTTTTTTCGGTATTCCATACTCACCTTCTTCAAATCGCTGGTTTTAAGCATACAAAACACGCGAGCCATCTTTCTTGAAGATTCCTCACCGATTCCCTGAGCCATAAACCAACTTTTCACCAATGGTCTATCAATCACTGAATCAGGGAATAGGGCAAGGAGTTCGGGAGGGTAAACCAATTCAAGAATCTTTTTGCATACCTTTTTGTATTCTTGATCCAGTCGCCATTGTTTTGCCAATGATGTCGGAACGCCATTAAAGTCGATTAGCCCCATTCTTTTGAGGGGGACAACAACGTTAGAATTAGCCGAAGGAATGCTGTTGAGAGGTAAGAACGACAAAATATATGATGGCGTAACAACACTTGGAATGGATGCTTTGAACTTATTGCGAACAGCCCACCAGCTTTTCTCGGTGATCGTCGGATAGTTCTTGCTGGTTTTTAAGGGAGTATTTATCAATGATCTATCCCTTTGCTTGATAACATCGAATAGTGCCACTTTCAATCTGTTGCGTTATAGGTAAAAGTATAGTCATTTCGCAATAAGAATGCCCGTCAAAACAGTAGACAGGCATTCTAACAGGTATTATGAATTGCTAGAGGTAAGGAACCCTATTCCCACTCGATGGTCCCGCAAGGTTTCGGCGTCAAGTCGTAGCACACGCGGCAGATGCCGGGGACCTCATTCAGGATGCGCTCCGTGATCTTCTTCAGCAGCGCCCAATCCAGTTCCGGCACCTCGGCCGTCATGGCGTCCACCGTGTTCACCGCGCGGATGATGGCGGGCCACTCGAAGGCGCGCACGCCGTCGCGGACGCCGGTGGCGCGGAAGTCGGGGACGCTCACGAAGTACTGCCACACCTTGCCTTCGAGGCCGGCCGCGGCGAACTCGTCGCGCAGGATGGCGTCGGCCTCGCGCAGCGCCTCCAGGCGGTCGCGCGTGATGGCGCCGAGGCAGCGCACGCCCAGGCCCGGGCCGGGGAACGGCTGGCGCTCGACCATGCCCTCGGGAAGGCCCAGCTCACGGCCGATGACGCGCACCTCGTCCTTGTACAGCAGCTTCACGGGCTCGCACAGCTCGAACTGCAGGTCGTCCGGCAGACCGCCCACGTTGTGGTGCGCCTTCACGCCGTCGGATTCCAGGATGTCGGGGTAGATGGTGCCCTGCGCGAGGAAGCTCACCTCGTCGCCCACCTTGCGGGCCTCCTCCTCGAACACGCGGATGAACTCGGCGCCGATGATCTTGCGCTTGGCTTCCGGTTCGGCCACGTCGTCGAGCAGCTCGAGGAAGCGGTCGGTGGCGTCCACGTACACGAGGTTCGCGTCCAGCTGGTTCTGGAACACGTCAACCACCTGCTCGCTCTCGCCCTTGCGCATGAGGCCGTGGTTCACGTGCACGCAGATGAGCTGCTTGCCGATGGCCTTGATCAGCAGCGCCGCCACCACCGACGAGTCCACGCCGCCGGACAGCGCCAGCAGCACCTTCTTGTCGCCGATCTGGGCGCGGATCGCGTCCATTTGCTCGTCGATGAAGGCGTTCGCCAGCTCAGGGGTGGTGATTCGCTCCATGTCTTCGGGGCGCTTGTTGGGGTCCATGCGGGGGTCCTCCTCGTGTTCGGCAATGATCTGAGGAAATTATACGTGAAATGGCGCGGGTGTATAGGCAGGTCGTTCGTTCTTTCGGCGCCCTGCTCAGTATCCCATCTCGTAGAGGCGAGCGTCGTCGATGCCGAAGTAGTGCCCGATCTCGTGCACGACGGTCTTCCCGATCTCCTCGACGATCTCCGCGCGCGAGCCGAAGCAGCGCTCATGGGGACCTTTGAACACGGTGATCACGTCGGGGACGTCGCTGTCGTAGCCGTCGGCGCGATCGGGCAGCGACACGCCGTCGTAGAGCCCCAGCAACTCGTTGTCGCAGACGGAAGCCCCTAGACAGTCGGGTTCCTCGAGGGTTTCCAGATGGTAGTCGTTCGGCTCGTCCTCTACGACGACGGCCACGTTCTCGAGCGCGTCGAGGAACCGCTCGGGAATGCATCCGAGCGCCTCCTCCACGGCTGATTCGAACTCGCTGTCGGTCATGCGGTGCATGGCGGCCTCTTTCGTCGGCGGGCGCGCGGGCCCTCGGCCCACCCGGTTCGCTGAACCGGCAGACACGAGTATACCCCATACGATTTGTACTGTGTGCCGCACATTATCGTGTGAACTATGTTATAGTGTGCGACACACACTATCCGACGCAACCGCAAAACCTGCGGCGCAGGGAAGCGGCACTGGAAGGAGGGGCGCATGGCGTACGACGACATCGTATCGAGCATGGTCTTGGAACTTCGGCGCGGCACGCTGGTCATGCTCGTGCTGAGCCAGCTGCGCGAGCCGGCATACGGCTACGCGCTGGTGAAATCGCTGGCCGACCACGGCATCCCTATCGAGGCGAACACGTTGTACCCGCTGATGCGGCGCCTCGAGTCGCAAGGGCTGCTGGCAAGCGAATGGGACAACGGCGGCTCGAAGCCGCGCAAATACTACCGCACCACCGACGAGGGCCTGCGCGTGCTGCGCGAAGTGGAGGCCCAGTGGCACGTTCTGTGCGACGGGGTGGGCAAGCTGTTGGAGACAAACGGAGAGGATCGGGAACATGCCGAACGATAACGACCTGATCGAGCGTTACCTGTACGCCATCACGCGGCACCTGCCCAGCGCACAGCGCTCCGACGTGGCCGAGGAGCTGCGCACGCTTATCTCGGACATGCTGGACGAGCGCTGCGGCAGCCTGCCGCCCACGGCCAAGGACGTCCGGGTCGTGCTCACCGAGCTGGGAACCCCGGGCGAGATGGTGCGCAAGTACACGAGCGGGGAAGGGGAATGCCTGATCGGACAGCCGTACTACGCACAGTACCTTTACGTTCTGAAGATCGTGCTGGCCTGCGTCGCAGGCGGCATGCTGGTCGCCGGGGCGCTGTCGCTCGCAACGGGCGCGGAAGGGAGCCTCCTCGGAGGCGTGCTGGAGGGCATCGGATCCCTGATAGGGGCGCTTCTCTTCGCGTTCGCGATCGTCACCCTGCTGTTCGCCTTCTTCTCCCGCCGGGGCATCGAGGTCGAGACGATGGGCTCGCTCGACGACCTGCCGCCCGTGCCGCGCGAGACCAGGTCTTCCACGCGCGGCGACGCGGTTGCCGGCATCGTGTTCTCCATCGTGGGCGCCGTTGTGTTCCTGCTGTTCCCCGACGTGCTGAACGCGCTCAGCCATCGCGCAGACGGCGTGCCGTTCGATCCGTTCAACGTCGACGCCTTCCGCGCTTCGGCATGGGTCGTCGTCGTGTGGACGTTCGTGTGCGTCGCCGGCGAGAGCTTCAAGCTGGTGGAAGGCCGCTATACGAAGCGCGTGCTGGCGGTGACGTTCGCATGCGACCTGGTAGCGGGAGCGCTCGTCGTGTTCTGGCTGACGAACTTCCAGCTGGTCGACTCCCATGCCGTCGTCCAGGCGATGCAGTCGTCGGGCAAGGCGCTGGAGGGCCCGGTGCTGTGGGCGGTGTCCAACGCGCAGACGGCGTTCTGCGGTCTCGTAGTGGCGGCGCTCGTCATCGACGCCGTGGACTCCATCGTGAAGACGGTGCGTGCACGGTAAGGCGGCCGTCCTGTCGGCCCGCGCGCCCCTCGCGGAAAGGCGCGCGGGCGTTGCTAGATCGCGTCCGACCTCAGAGCCTCCACGATGTTGGAGGCGTGCGAGCGGCGCAGCGCGTAGGCCACGCTGAGCGCCAGCACGACGGCCACGATGGCCACGGCGAGAGCCACGTAGTCCCACGGCAGCGTGAACTCGAGGCCGGCGAACGCCATGGACGTTGCTGCAAACAGCGCGAATGTAACCGCTACGGCTGCCGCCAGCCCTATCCCCAAACCGCGCAGGGCGTAGCTCGCGCACTCGTAGGCCAGCATTCGGGCGAAGGCGCGGTTGCCCATGCCGATGGAACGCAGCGCGGCGAACTCGCGCGTGCGCAGGATGATCCCGTTCGCCAGCGTGTTGAACACGTTGGCCACGGCGATGAGCGTCGTGATGACGGAGAAGCACAGCACGAACAGCTGGAAGGCCTGCGCGATCAGGCGGTTCTGGCGCGCCGCATTCTCGATGTCGCTGACGTTGACCACGACGTCGCCCAAGTCGCGCGCCAGCGCCTCCAGCTCGTCGGAAGCCTTCGCGTGATCCTCCGCCGTGAACGAGGCTCCGGCGAACGAGTACGTGTACGGGTTCGAGTGGTAGTCGCCCAGCCCTGCGGCTCTCTCCGCAACGCTCTCCGGCAGGATGATCGAGGGGAAGTGGTTGTTGGCCGCGATGGCGTTCAGCACGGCCGGCTCCTCGTCGCAGAGCGCTCCTATCTCGATGCGGAAAGCCGTGGCCGCCTCGTCGATCGGGGCGGTGACGATGTCGGCCGTCCCGCTGACCCCGGCCTCCCGGTCGAGGTACCCCACCAGGGGCCGTCCGTCCGGGCCTTCCTGCAAGCCCATGTTGGAGAATCCTTCGCGCTCCTCGGTGACGTACAGGTCGACGGCGCCGGTGCCCGCGAAGGGCTTCGTGGACACGTACGTGCCGTCGGGCATCCTGTCCTGATAGGTGTTCAGGCCGATGGCGCGCGGGTTCTCCGGGTCGGTGTAGGCGGCTACGTCCAGGTCGAGCTCGTCCAGCAGCGCGCGCCACGAGGCATCGTCGACGAAGAAGGTGTACAGGGCCCCGTAGTAATCGCCGTCCTCGCCGAAGCTGTCGGGCACCCAGTCGGCGCTCGTCTGGGAGTTGTAAGCCTGCCGAGCAGCGCGCGCCTCTTGCGATATCATGCGACCGTCGACGACGCTTTCGGCCTGACCTTGGCGGCACGAGCCTATGAGCTGCAAGCCCTCGATCTCACTCGCCCGCGCCAGGAACTCGTCGTATTCGGCGGCGTAGTCGGACAGGTCGTTCCCTTCGCGCGGGGTGGTGTAGTCGGGATGCGCCGACACCACGATGTCGGCTCCGCTCCCAGCGCCGCGCGAGCTGCTGGCGCGGTCGGACAGCGGCGCGAGGTACAGCGCCGTGCTGCCGGCGACCACCACGAGGGTCACGCTGACCGCGAGCGATGCCACCACGGTGCGCCCGCGCGTCGCCGAGCGCGACAGGTTGCGGTGTGCGACGAACCCGGGGATGCCGAACAGCCTGCCCGCGATGCCCAGCTTCACGCGCCCGACGTCGGGCGCGTGCGATGGTGCCGACCGTTCTGCGCGCTTCGAGAGGCGCACGTCCTGCGTTTGGCGGATGGCGTCGACGGCTGAGACGCGGGCGGCGCGGGCCGACGGCACCCAGGCGCTCACCAGCAAAGTGGCTATCGACAGTGCCGCGGCCGCAGCCAACGCTCCGGCATCCACGTGCACCGCGAGCCCCGCCGATCCCGATCCCAACATCGCAGCGAACGCCTCCTGCGACGACGAGAACGCGCCTGCCGTGCCCGCCACGCCCGCTAAGAGGCCAATCGGCACGCCGACGGCTCCCAGCAGCAGCGCCTCTGCCAGCACGGTGCTGCGCAGTTGCCGCTTCGAAGCGCCGAGAGAGGCCAGCAGTCCGAACTGCCGCGTACGCTCGGCCACCGAGATGGCGAATGCGTTGTAGATCAGCGATGCGGACGCCGCCACGATGACGATGGCCAACACGGCGGCAACCGCCCAGAGGCTTCCCCAGATGGGCCTGCCGTCGGAGATGCCCAAGTACGAGAACAGGCTGGTGTGGTACAGAGTGGCGGCCGTATCGTCCAATCCGGTCGCGTCGGCGAAGAAGGCCTTCATCTCGTCGAGGGTTCCCAGACCTTGCGTGACCAGATACGCGCCCGCAGCCGCTCCTTCCTCAGACGCGTCGGCCACGGTGAGGGCGACGCTGGGCGCGGAAGAGGCCGTGTAGTTGTTGGCGAGGAAAGGCGCTTGTCGCTTGTAGAATCCGGTAACCGTCAGCGTGCGCTCGCGGGCGTTCTCGACGCGCGTCTCGTTTCCGTCGGCGAGGCGCGCGCCGTCTTCGGCGGCTGCGAGGTTTCCAAAACCTCCCGTGAGGGTGGAACCCGTTTCAAGGGGGCCGTTCGAAACAACGCCCTCGGCGCCTCCCGCGCCCAGCTCCTCGCCTTGGAGATAGTCGGGCAGCACGATCTCGTCCGCTGTCTCGGGCCATCGCCCGCTTGCCAGCTCGGGCATCAGGGAGTACGGCGCGCCGCCCGGCTCGTCGACGCCCTTGACGGTGGTCGGCGTCGTCTTCAGCGCGATGAACGCACCCAGACGGTTGGCGTCGTCGGGCGCGAGTGCGGCCGATCCGAGGTCGCGGAAGGTGGCGAGGTCGGTCACGGCGTCGCTTTCCACGAGCGCATCGATGCCCTGAGCGGGCACGTCGGGGGAAAACACGTGCCATGATCCTTCAGTTACCATCGTGCGCTCGAGCAAGCCCTGCTGCACGCTTGCCACGCTGGTCAGCACGGCGGCCAGAAGCGCCGTGGACAGCGCGATGCCGACGACGGTCACGGCCGTGCGCACGCGGTTCTGAGCGAGCGAGCGCAGGGTGAAACGCGTGAATATGCCGGCCATCAGCGCCTCCTTTCGTCGGAGGCGATGCGGCCATCCTCGATGGCGATGACGCGGTCGGCCATGCAGGCGATGTCCTCGTCATGCGTGATCACCACGAGCGTCTGGTCGAAGCGCTTGTTCGACTCGCGCAAAAGCGCCATGATCTCGTGCGAGTTGCGCGAGTCGAGGTTGCCGGTGGGCTCGTCGGCCAGCACCACGGCAGGCGCGTTCATGAGCGCGCGCCCGATGGCCACGCGCTGTTGCTGTCCGCCTGACAGCTGATTGGGCAGGAAGCGCTCATGGCCGCGCAGTCCCAAGCCGTCCAGAAGCATGCCGAGGCGCTCTTCGTTCACGGCGCGTCCGTCCATGAGCACGGGAAGCGTCATGTTCTCCACCACGTTGAGCACGGGGATGAGGTTGTAGAACTGGTAGACCAGCCCCACGTCGCGACGGCGCAGCACGGCCAGCTCCTCGTCGGAGCGCGCGTACACGTCCGCGCCGTTCAGCAGCACCGTGCCGGAGGTGGGGCGGTCGACGCCGCCCATGAGGTGCAGAAGCGTCGACTTGCCGGAGCCCGACGAGCCGACGATGGCCACGAACTCGCCCGCGGCCACGCTGAACGACACGTCGTCGAGCGCCTTGAGCGCCGTGGGGCCGCTTCCGTACACCTTGGTGAGATGGTCGATGGTCAGAATGTCCATGAGGAGCCTTTCTCGCTAACGGTCTACGGAATAGTGTGCCATCCCGCGCTTGCGCGGGCATGAACGCCGCATGACGGAATTGTCATATTCGGCCAGCCCGCCGTTCCGGGCGAAGGGCCTCCTACACGACCACCTTCGGGAACGTCAGGTCGAAGCGAGCGCCGCCCGTTTCGCGGTCGTTGCCCGCGCGCAGCGTGCCTCCCTGGGCGGTCACGAGCGCCTGGGCCAGCGCGAGGCCGATGCCGAACCCCTCCGATCCCGCGCCGCGGTAGAAGCGCTCGAACAGGCGGGGAAGGTCCTCGGCGGCGATGCCCGGGCCCGTGTCGGCGACGGACAGGCGGAAGGCCACGGCGTCCTCGGACGCCTGCACGCGCACGCATCCGCCGGCGGGCGTGTGCTCCATGCAGTTCTTGAGGATGTTGCCCAGCGCCTCGGCCGACCAGGCGGCGTCTCCGTTGAACGACGCTCCCTCGTCGACGTGCGTCTCGCAGGCGACGTCGCGCAGATCGAAGGCGCCGGCCAGCGGGGCCAGCGCGTCGCGCACGAGCCGCGCCGCATCCACGGGGCGAGCCTGCACGCGGATGGCCCCGGCATCGGCCTTCGCCAGCTTCAACAGCGCCGTGACCAGCCATCCCACGCGGCTCACGAGCGTTTCCAGCTCGTGCAGCGCGCGGATGCGCTCGGCCTCGTCGCTCGTGCGCTCGGCGGTGCCGATGAGCAGCCCCATGGCCGTGAGCGGGGTGCGTATCTGGTGCGACACGTCGGCCAGCGCGTCGGCCAGCGCGTTCTTCTCGGCGTCGAGGCGCTCGGTGGCGGTGCGCAGGGCGGCCACCATCTTCGCCAGCTCGTTTCTGAGCACGGCCAGATCTCCCTCGCGGTAGTCCGAGAAGGCGATGCGCCGGCCGCCGTGCAGCACCTCGTCGACCTCGGACGCCAAACGCGCGATCTGCCGGTAACGCCGCAGCGAGAACGTCGCGAACAGCGCGCAGGCCAGCGCTCCGGCGGCCAGCACCCACAGGCCCGCGCGCGGTCCTTCCACCGCGGCGGCCGCTGCGGCGAAGACGGCAAGCGCCCCCGCGAGCAGCGCCAACTGGCAGGCGAAGGCCCGGTTCCTCGTCAGGCCCATGTCACGCCCCCGTCCGGTAGCCCAGCCCGCGCACGGTGAGGATGAGGCGGGGTTCGGCCGGATCGTCCTCCACCTTGTCGCGCAGGCGCTTGACGTAGACGCTCAGCGTGTTGTCGCTGACGTATTCGCCGGCGCTGTCCCAGATGGCGTTGCGCACGTGCTCGCGCGTGACCAGCTTGCCCCGGCTCTGCGCGAACAGCAGGAGCAGCCGGTACTCGAGCGCCGTCAGCGCCAGGTCGCGGCCCGCCTTGCGCACGCACGCGGTGCCGGCGTCGATCTCCACGTCGCCCAAGCGCAAAAGCGACGAGGCGGCGTTCGTGCGGCGCAGCACCGAGCGGATGCGCGAGAGCAGCTCGCGGGCGCGAAAGGGCTTGGCGATGTAGTCGTCGGCGCCCATGTCGAGGCCGGCCACGGTGCTGAACTCGTCGTCGGAGGCCGTGAGGAAGATGACGGCGGGAGCCGGGTCGCACGCCTTGGCCGCCGCGCACACGGCGAACCCGTTGCCCTGGGCGAGCGCCACGTCCACCAGCGCCAGGTCGAAACGTTCGCTGCGCAGCAACTCGACGGCCGCGTCCTGGCCGTCGGCACAGCGCGTCTCGTATCCTTCCGATCGCAGCAGGTCCGTCAAGCTGGCGACGATGGCCGCGTCGTCTTCGACGAGCAACATGCGCATGGGGCGTCCTTCCCTTCGGGTGCATCGTCTCCACGGTAGCAGAAAACGCGGGAAAGGGGAGGGGAGGATCAGCCTTCTTCGTCGTCGACGAACTCCAGGATGTCGCCGGGTTGGCAGTCCAGCTCCTTGCAGATGGCGTTGAGCGTTTTGAAGCGCACCCCGCTGACCTTGCCGTTCTTCAGCTTCGACAGATTGCCGTCGGCTATACCCACCTTCTCGGCCAGCTCTCCCAGGGAAACCTTGCGATCGGCCATCATCCGATCGAGGCGCAGCACGATAGCCATGCTGCCCTCCTAGATGATCTCGAAGTTCTCGTCTTGGACGAGATAGCCGTACTCGATGATCTGCCCGAGGCAGAACACGATGGCGGCCAGCATGAAGGCGAACATGACCGATTCGTCCACGAGAGCGCCGGACAGCGTTCCGGTTTGGATGCTGACGACTGCCCAGTACAGCCACTTCGGCACCGCGAGCGTCGCGAAAAGGAGCACGGCCACCGCTTTGATCTTGCGCGGCAGGTTTGCGAAGAACGGCGTCTCCTCGCGATTGATGCGCAGAAAGACGAGAGCGACGTACACGGCCAACGCGACGAGAAGCCCGTCCCCGAGCAATCCCATGCCGTGGCGCACGGAGTCGGGGTTCGACAGCGCTTCACCGGTCGTCAGCCAGTCGAAGATATTGATCGACGTCTGAATGCCGAACAGCAGCGCGATGGCGAGGATCGCGACGAATGCGGTCATGCTGGTCGACTTGATCTTGGCGCGCGTCTTGTCCATAGGGGTCTCCTCGCTATCGGATGGCTCCCAGTATACGCCGAAACATGACGCAAAATGATATGAATATGACGTTTTACGTCAAAACATGCAGCCGGTCGATCTACAGATCCACCCAGAACCTCGAGTTCTTGTACAGCTCCTCCACTTTGCTGCGCGCCCACGGGGTCTTGCGCAGGAACGTGAGCGAGCTCTTGAAGTTCGGGTTCTTCTTGAAGCAGTTGATCCTGATGCGCTTGGCCAGGCCGTCCCAGCCGTACTTGTTCACCAGCTGCTTGAGCATCGTCTCCAGCGTGATGCCGTGCAGCGGGTCGTTGGGATGCTGCCGATCTGCGGGGTTGTCGGGCATGGGCTCTCCGTGTTCCTCGAAACGTGTGCGCTCCATGATGACGCATGTGCGCGGCGTTTCCCGCCGGAAACGACCGCAATCAGCGAAACATCGTGCAAAATCAGGCGTATCTTCGCTCCAAAAACACGCCCCAGCGGACGAAGCGTGTTTTTGGAGCGAAGATACGCCTTTCTCTGTTTGCGTTTACCGACGGCGCCCCATCGCCAGCACCGCGCGCACGCCGAGGAGCGTGAACGCCGCCACGGCGACGGCGCCCGCCGCTCCACCGGCTATGAGCCCGCCGACGAGCCCTGCGCTCTTCCCGTGGGCATGCTCGGGGTCTTGGCATCGCCGGGCGTCCGGCGTCGCGGGTCGATGCGGCCCCTCCGGCCCATCCGGCGTTTCCGCCGCTGAGGGCGCGTCGCGCTCCTCCTCGTTTCCCATGAGGGTGTCCAGCCCCCGGCCGAGGGCTGCGGGACGGGCGCTTCCTTCTTTCGCGTTCATGGCTGCCTCCTTCTGCTTGGCTTGTCCTTCCGCTCGGCACCTTACGCTTCGGGCGCGTCGGCGCAGCGGGCGGGCGCGCGGCGTGGGCGAGGCGAGTCGCAGCTGTAACGTTCGGTTGGAAAGCGTTTGCTCGGATCGAGGCCGAAATTAAAGATCGGACGAGACGAAGCTGTCGATGAGGCGCAGGGCGGGATGGGCCACGATGCCGCCCGCCAGCGCGCCTCCCGCGCCCACGAGCCAATCGAAGAAGCTGAAGGGGTGGTCGGGAACCATGAGCGACACCGCTCCGTCGGCGATGCCCAGCATGCACGTGATCAGGACGGCCGCTGCGCAGGCGGTGAGCAGTCCCATATGCTGCCACAGCGCGTTCGCCAGCAGGAAGCCGAGCACCGCGAACTCGACGAAGTACGCCACTGCCGAAGGCGCGCTCACGGCGGGCCCGAAGTACACGACCGCCGCCCATGCCGCGGCCAGCGCCCAGCGCCCGACCACGATGAAGCGCCGCCGCTTCGACATGCGCGGCTTCGCATCTCCGATATCTTGCATCCGATCGTCCATGCCCCCACCATACCACGCCCCCCGATCCGACCCCCGACACGGGCACCGTACCGTTGCCTGCGACGTTTCCCCGGACGTCGCAGGCCTGTCCGAACGGATGTTTCACGTGAAACATCGACATCGAAAGATGCATCATCGCCCGAAAAACACGCAAAACGGCCTTCTAGCGTGTTTTTCGGGCGATGATGCGACGCTGCGACCCTTCTGCAACGTGCCGCGCCGCCTCTCTCGGGGCGGCACGGGCGATTCGCTCGGATGACGCAAGCGGCTTACTTCTTCACGTTCATCGCCCTCATGGCGTTCAGGATGGCGATCACGGCAACGCCTACGTCGGCGAACACGGCCAGCCACATGTTGGCGATGCCCACGGCCGCCAGGACCAGCACGAGGAACTTGATGCCGAGGGCGAACACGATGTTCTGCCACACGATGCCCATGGTCTTGCGGGCGATGCCGATAGCGCGGGCGATGTTGGACGGCTTGTCGTCCATGAGCACCACGTCGGCCGCCTCGATGGCCGCGTCCGAGCCCATCGCGCCCATGGCGATGCCGATGTCGGCGCGCGTCAGCACGGGCGCGTCGTTGATGCCGTCGCCCACGAACGCGAGCTTGCCCTTGCCGGAGCCGTGCGCATGCGTCTCCTCCAGCAGCTTCTCCACTTCGGCGACCTTGTCCTGCGGCAGCAGCTGCGCGCGGAACTCGTCGATGCCCAGCTCCTTCGCCACGGCGGCCGCCACGTCGGCGCGGTCGCCCGTCAGCATGACGGTCTTCTTCACGCCCGCGGCCCGCAGCGCGGCGACGGCCTCGGCTGCGTCGGGCTTGACGACGTCGGCGATGACGATGTGCCCGATGTACTCGCCGTCAAGCGACACGTGCAGGATGGTGCCGGTCAGCTCGCACTCGTGGCAGCCCACGCCGCATTCGCTCATCAGCTTGTCGTTGCCCACCAGCACTACGTGCTCGTCGATCTTCGCGCGCACGCCGTGGCCGCTCTGCTCCTGCACGTCGTCGATGCGCTGCTGGTCGATGGGCCCCGAGTACGCCTGCTTCACCGACAGCGCGATGGGGTGGTTGGAATACGCTTCGGCGTGCGCGGCAATGGACAGCAGGCGGTCGGGGTCGATTCCCGCCTGCGGGTGGATGGCCACCACGTTGAACGAGCCGTCGGTGAGCGTGCCGGTCTTGTCGAACACGACGGTCTCGGTGCCGGCGAGCGTTTCCAGGTAGTTGCTGCCCTTCACGAGGATGCCCAGGCGCGAGGCGCCGCCGATGCCGCCGAAGAACGACAGCGGCACGCTGATGACGAGCGCGCACGGGCACGACACCACGAGGAAGATGAGCCCGCGCTGCACCCAGTCCGACCAGCCGCCGCCCAGCAGCAACGGCGGTACGACGGCCAAGAGCACCGCGATGCCCACCACGGCCGGGGTGTAGTAGCGCGCGAAGCGGGTGATGAAGTTCTCGGTCTTGGCCTTCTTCTCGGCCGCGTTCTCCACGAGCTCGAGGATGCGGCTGACGGTGGACTCGCCGAAGGGCTTGGTCACGCGCACGGTGATGAGGCCGGTCATGTTGACGCAGCCCGAGATGATCTCGTCGCCCTCGCGCACTTCGCGCGGCACCGACTCGCCGGTGAGGGCAGCGGTGTCCAGCTGGGACGTGCCGGACAGCACCACGCCGTCGAGCGGCACGCGTTCGCCGGCTTTCACGACGATCTCGTCGCCCACGGCCACCTCGTAGGGGTCCACCTGCACGAGCTGCCCGTCGCGCTCCACGTTGGCGAAGTCGGGCGCGATGTCCATCATGTCGGCGATGGATTTGCGGCTCTTGCCCACGGCGTAGCTTTGGAACAGCTCGCCTACCTGGTAGAACAGCATGACGGCCGCGCCTTCGGCCATGTGCGGGTCGCTGTCGGGGAACAGCACCAGCGCGAACGCGCCGATGGTGGCCACGCTCATGAGGAAGTTCTCGTCGAACACCTGGCCGTGGCCGATGTTCTTCGCCGCGCGCAGCAGCACGTCGTAGCCGGCGATGAGATAGGGGACGAGGAACAGCGCGAACTCCGCCCATAGCGCCGCCGTCTCGCTGCCGAGCCACGTCGACAGCGGAAGCAGCTCCGCCACGACGTACACGACGACGAACAGCGCGATGGCGAGGAGGATGCGGTTCCTCGTGCGTTTCTGTTTCTTGTTCATGATCTCCAACCTTGCAGTTCGGGGTTCGTCATCCTGAGCGGAGCGCGTCAGCGCGGAGTCGAAGGATCCCGCGCGGCGGTAGCTGGAAGTCTGCCGGCTGACACTGCGCGGGATCCTTCGAACACGTTGCGCTCGCTCAGGATGACATCGGCTTTCGCTCGTTATGGATGAGGGGATAGGATACGCGAAGCCGAAGTTAGCGCAGGATGACGCAGTCCGGTTCGAACTTCTTGCAGGCGTGCTGAGCTTCGTCCAGCACCGCTTCGAAGCGGTCGTCGTCGGCTTCCAACACCAGCTTCTGCGTCATGAAGCTGATAGAGGCGCTTTTCACGCCTTCGATGTTCTTGATGGCGTTCTCCATCTTCGCGGCGCAGTTTGCGCAGTCGAGATCCTGGAGTTTGAATGCCTTTCGCATGGCGGTGTCCTTTCGTTTCGGCGTTGTTGCGAGCGGGGGCGCGCGGTGCGGAGTCGAAGCATCCCGTGCCGCGGTCGATGCGGGGCTTATTCGCAGATATGGGTCATGCCCTGGGCGAGCATCGTGTACACGTGGTCGTCCGACAGCGAGTAGATGACGTTCTTGCCGTCGCGCTGGAACTTCACGAGACGGGCCTGCTTGAGCGTGCGCAGCTGGTGCGAGACGGCGCTTTGCGTGGCGGCGATAAGCTCGGCGAGGTCGGCGACGCACAGCTCCTGGCCCATGAGCGCGTACAGCATCTTGATGCGCGTCGTGTCGCCGAACACCTTGAACAGGTCGGCGAGGTCGTACAGCAGCTCCTCGTCGGGCATGCACTCGGGGCTCGGCACGCCCGCATGCTCGGCGCTGCCGCACGAGCAGCCGTTGTCGTGCGCGTTCTGAGCGTCTTCGCTTCCGGGTGCCGCTTCGGTAATCTTGTCTGGCTTCATTCCGTCAACCTCTCAACATATGATCAACTGTTCATAAGTATACGGACAACAAGGTTCGTGTCAAGGGGCCGAAGGGGAAATTCCCGCTTGTTGTATTTCCAACGCAGCGCGCTGTCGAGCCATGCTATGCTCCCGGACGATAGCGAAGAGGACGACTTGTTTCGGGAGGAATCTATGCTGCGGAAGATCATCGAGATCGACGAAACGGCCTGCAACGGCTGCGGCCTGTGCGTCGCGGCGTGCCATGAGGGCGCCATCGGCCTGGTGGAGGGCAAGGCGCGCCTGCTGCGCGACGACTATTGCGACGGGTTGGGCGACTGTCTGCCCGCGTGCCCGACCGGCGCCATCTCGTTCGTGGAGCGCGAGGCGGCAGCCTACGACGAGGCTGCGGTCAAGGCTCGAACGGCGCAGGAGAATTCGGTCGCACGCCTGTCGGGCGGCTGTCCCGGATCGCTCTCGCGCTTCTTCGCGTCCGAAGATCCTGAGGCGAAGCCCGCCCGGCCTTCCGCTTCCGCCCCCGTCGCCGAACCGGTTTGCGAAGAAACGCCCTCCCAGCTTTCGCAGTGGCCGGTGGAGATCAAGCTCGCGCCCGTGCAGGCGCCGTATTTCGCGGGCGCGCACGTGCTGATCGCCGCAGACTGTACGGCGTTCGCCTACGCCGACTTCCATCGCGGCTTCATGCGCGGGCGCATCACTCTTATCGGCTGCCCCAAGCTCGACGGCGTCGACTACAGCCAGAAGCTCGAAGCCCTGTTCGCCTCCAACGACATCGCGTCGGTCACCGTGGCGCGCATGGAGGTGCCGTGCTGCGGCGGCCTGGAACATGCGGCGCGCGCCGCGCTCGAGCGCAGCGGCAAGAACGTGCCGTTCGAGGTGGCGGTGATCTCGACGAAGGGCGCGCTGCTGGAGCGCCGCTAGCGAGCGAAGCCGCGATTCGCCGGGGGACGCGGTCGGCCGAAGATCTTCCGCCGACGCAGCCCTCCGTACAGATGTTTCACGTGAAATATCTGTTCGGACAAGCTCCTTCGCCTTCGGCTGTAATGGTTTGCGGGTTGTCTTTCGTTGCGCGAGAGCGGTCGTTTGTTCGTCGAGGCTTGACCGCTTCGGAAGCGCGCGTTCACACTGGTCGCAAGGCTTTGCGCTTTTGCCGCGGCCGGGACGCATACCCTCGAACCAAAGGATCAAACATGGAGACCATCGAAGAATTGTTCCGGAAGGTGTTGGACGACGAAGACCTGAGGGCTTCGTTCGGGCAGGCGCTGGAGGGCGACCGCTTGGAGGTTTTCCTTCGGGAAAACGGCTGCGAGGCTGCTCCTTCCGAGGTGCGGGAGGCCTTGGAGGGCATGTTCAGGGAAGAGCTGGGCGACGAGCTTCTGGATGAAGTGAACGGCGGAATGGCCAAATATCGTCTGTATCTCCACGAACCCTTTCTTAAAACTACAAGTGCCGCGTCGCAGAAGATCAAGATCATCAAGGGTTAGCGGCTTTTCTTCTGCATCTCGCGGACGAAGTCGGCCGTTCGGCCGACTTCGCGGATCCTTCGCCACCGACGGCTTCCGCCCGCAATTTCGTACAAGCGGCGCGGTGCGGTTCGTGGTATCGTCTCCTGCTTGGACGAAAGGTTTTGGATGGAGACGATCGAATCTTGGAGCGCGCGCCCCGACGTGCGCGGCGCGCGGCTGGCCGACCCCGACATGGGCGCCGAGAACCGGCGCATCGCGCCGTTCGGGCCGTGCCCGGGCGTGGAGTTCGTCACGCTCGAGGGCATCGTGCAGCCGTTCCCGCTCCATTTCCACGATTTCTGGACCATCGGCCAGATGGTGGGAGGGCGGCGGCGCATGACGTGCCGTGGCGAGGTGCACGATCTGGGGCCCGAGGACTTCGTGCTGTTCGGCTCCGGCGAGGTGCACGGCTGCAAGCCTTTGGACGACGCGCCGCTCATGTACCGCAGCGTGGTCGTGCCCGTCGGCCTGTTCGCGCAGGCGTTCGCCGAATCGCACGGTATCGGCGCCGCGTCCCTGCCCGACGGCGGCCCCGCTTGCCGCTTCAAGTCCGTGGTGGTGCGCGACGCGGCCCTTTCGGCGTGCATGGACCGGCTGTACGCGTTCGCCCGGACCGATTCCGCGCATGACCCGCTCGAGGAGGAAGAAGCGCTTTGGGCCCTCCTCGCGCAGACGGCGCGGTATTGCGAGAGCGAGGCGGCCGAGCCCCCGGCGCCCGAGGCCCCCTCCGCGGCGAACGTGGCGCGGGCGCGGGCGTACCTCGAAGAACGGTTCGCCTCGTGCATCACTCTCGACGACCTCGCGTGCTGCGCGGGCGTGTCGCGCTACCACCTCATCCGCGTGTTCTCCGAGGAGACGGGCCTCACGCCGCATCGCTACCTGCAGGCGGTGCGCGCGAACCGTGCTCGCGACCTGCTGGCGGCGGGCGTCGATCCGGCCGAGGTCGCCGCGCGGTCTGGGTTCGCCGATCAGGCGCACATGGGGCGCGTGTACAAATCGTTCTACGGCATCACCCCCGGCAGCTACCGAACGGCGGCGCGCACGCGGGTGCGGGAAGGATAGCGAGATGGCGGTTCAAACAAGCGAGGCCATAGAGGGGGCGCCGGCGGATCAGCGCCGCCCCGCCGTGCGCGGGCATGCGCTGGCGTTGGTCACCGTGGTGGTGTGGGCGGTCACGTTCGTATCCACGAAGGTGCTGCTCGTGCACCTCGCACCCATCGAGATCCTGTTCTTCCGCTTCGTCATCGGGTTCGTCGCGCTCGCGCTCCTGCGCCCGCGCATCCTGCACGTCCGGGGCTTCAAGGAGGAGCGGTGGTTCATGCTGGCGGGCGCTACCGGCGTGACGGTGTACTACCTGCTGGAGAACATCGCGCTCACGTTCACCACGGCCTCCATCGTGGGCGTGGTGGTGGCCGCGGCGCCGCTGTTCACCGGCGTCGCGTCGGCTGTCGTGCTGAAAGAGCGCCTGCGCGCGCCGTTCTTCGTCGGCTTCGCGGTGGCCATGGCGGGCGTGTGCCTGGTCAGCTTCGCGGGCGGCGCGTCGGGCGGCCTTGTCGCAGAAGGCGGGCTGGGGCAGGCGGGGCTCATCGGCGTGGCGCTGGCCTTGGCGGCGGCGGGCACGTGGGCCGTGTACTCCATCGTGACGAAGAAGCTCTCGACGTTCGGCTACGACAGCATCCTCGTCACGCGCCGCACGTTCGCCTGGGGTCTCGCGTTCATGCTTCCCGCGCTGCCGCTTCTGGGCTTTTCGCCCGATTGGGGCTCGCTCGCCGCGCCCGAGATGTGGGGCAACCTCGTGTTCTTGGGGCTGGGCGCGAGCGCGCTGTGCTTCGTGACGTGGAACATGGCGGTGAAGGAGCTGGGGCCGGTGAAGACGAGCCTGTACATCTACCTCGTGCCGGCGCTCACCGTGCTGGCCTCGGCCGCCGTGCTGGGCGACCCGCTCACCCCGCCGGTCGTCGCCGGAGTCCTGCTTACTATAGCAGGGCTGTTCCTTTCCGAGCGCGGGAAGTAGCGCGCTACGAGGCGGCGCACGCGTCCGAAAGCAACGTCGGTGGCGAAAAAGCATCGGATTCGGAAGTTCGCAAGGGGTTCGAAGGCGCAGCGCAAGCTGCCTTTCCGCATAGTGCCCGATCGCAGAAGGGAAGCCGTGGGATTGCGCCCGTTCATCCCCGCGAAGCTCGCGGCTTTCTTCCGAATTCGATATGTTTTCTCCATTACACGTCTAACCGGCTGCACGGAGATGCTCGGGACTGGGCGGCTTCGAGCGAAGGGTTCCACCGAACATCGTTCGTCGAATGGAAAACACGCACGGATGTTTCACGTGAAACATCTACGCGTCGCGATGCCGAGGGATGTCGGCTCCGTCGCCGCTCCGGCGTCGTGGCCCTTGCGGCGTCGAAGCTTTCGCCGGCTCAACGCTCGGGACGCGCGGTCAGCCGCACGGCACCGCGGTCGAGCAGCGGCTCGTAGACGCCGCGCAGCCATAGGGCGGCCTCGCCCGGTTCCAGCGCGAGCGGCATGCGGTTGTGCACGGGAGCCACGGCGGCGTTCGGTTCGGTGGTGACGAGCGAGAATCGTCCGCGATCGTGCACGCCCGCCAGCAAGAGCGGCGCGCCGTCGGGCGCTGCGAAGGCGTACTGGCGCTTCACGGGGCGCCCGGTGCGCTCGCTCGGCACCGTCTCGGTCGCATGCGATTCGTAGAAGCCCCGAGCAGGCACCAGGCAGCGACGACGCGCGAAGGACTCGGCCCACATGCTGCCCTCGCTGCGCAGAGCCGTCTCGATGCGCGTGTTGAACACGGGTCCGTTCTTCCAAGGAACCTCGTATCCCCAGGCCATATGGGCTACCGCGAGGCCGCATCCGTCGCCCGCGGCCACGATGAGCGGCACGACCGACGAGGGAAGCGCCTCGGGGCGGTTCGCGCGGCCGATCGCGCCGGTTCCGCGGGCTTCTGCCGGCTCGTCCGATTCGCCGTCGAACAGCGAGAGCTGCACAGGCGCCTCTTCGCGTTTCGCTCGCTGCTCGGCGCGGTCCGGCTGCGCGGATTCGGGGAAGAAGAGGAAGTCCTCATAGGCCTCGATCGGGTCGAGCGAAGCCAGCTCGTCCGCGTGCGCGGCCAGGTCGCGCTCTATCTCCGCAGCGATGCGGGCGACTTCGTCGCAGTCGATCGGTATGAAACGGCGGCACATCCACGGCTCCTTCCTCGCGTTTCCGCTCGCATCCAGTGTAGCGGTTCGCACGACGATGCGGGGCTACCGTGCGGTGTCCTTCGCGTGACGGCCGCGTTCCGGCTCGGCTGCGCCGCTACCTTTCGCATTGGCTGCAGCGCGGGCGAGCCGCCTCCGCGACGTCGGCGGCGCGGCCCGCCGTAACGCGTGCCGTCGCTCCCGCCGTTCAAGCGCTCGCGGACGAAGGGGTTGACAATACCCTTAAGGGGTATATACTCGCGCTTGGATACCCTCATGGGGTATAGAAGGAAGGAATCATCATGACCGAGAATCACGCGCAAGCTGAAAACGCCGCCATCTCGTCGCGCCCCGCGTCGACGTGCTGCTGCCACCGTAAGGAGACGCCGCGCTCGGAAGAGCTGCAGGCCGACCTTCATCGTCGCTTGAACCGCGTGATCGGGCAGCTGGGCGGCGTGAAGACGATGATCGACGACAACCGCTACTGCGCCGACGTGCTCACGCAGCTGGCGGCCGCGGAAAGCGCGGTTCACAGCATTTCCGCCGTGGTGCTGCGCAACCACCTGGAAACGTGCGTGGTCGAACAGATCGAACGCGGCAACGTGGAGATCATCGACGAGGTCATGAACCTGTTGAAGAAGTTCTCGCGCTAACCCGCGCTGAAAGACAAGGCCGTTCGTCCGTTTGTCGCGGATGTTTCACGTGAAACATCCGTTCGCGCGAAGGGGAGGGCGGCTGCGAAGGAGTAAGAAGTGAAGCAAACGTTCGATGTCACCGGCATGACGTGCGCGGCGTGCTCCGCGCGCGTGGAGAAGGCGACGCGGGCCGTGCCCGGCGTGGCCGACGTTGCCGTGAACCTGCTGAAGAACAGCATGGACGTCGCCTTCGACGACGGCGCGGAACCGTCGGCCGTGACGGTCGCCGTCGAGGCCGCGGTCGACAAGGCGGGCTACGGCGCCGCCGCGCGCGTCC
>NZ_WWRX01000012.1:0-86517 GCF_009875575.1 Eggerthella sp. BIOML-A4
CAGGGCGCCAGTGGGCGGGATCGCGATGCCGTCTTTGTCGAGCAGCGTCACATCAATGGCGATCGCATCCTCGAGCACCTTGCCCTGGCTCTCCACTCTCTCGGCCACGGCGTCCACAACGTCCTGACGCTCGATCCGCGTCGCCTGCACGGTCGCACCTTCGGGCAGCACGCCTTCGGCGGCGGTCACTTTCACCAGCACGTTGCCGGCTTGGGCATAGCCCTCGAACGCCGGGTTGCTCACGTCGGCTTCGACCTCGACGACGTCTTCGTCGGCAACGGGGGCTTCAGGCTCATCGGTCTCGGGCTCTTCCGATTTCGGCTCCTCGGGTTCGCCCTTTTCGTCCGCCTCGCCCGGCTCGATCTTGGTATCGCTGGTGATAGGCGTGGTTTCAACTTCGGGCTCATCGGAGACAACCGCAGCGGCGACAACGGACACGACCAAGGTGCTGTCGACGTACTCGGCCGCGATGCTAGACACGCCGTCCTGGGTGGTGACGGGCACGTCGGCGTTCGCGGCGTTCTTCGCGGTGATGGCTCCCAGCTCGAAGCCGGTGTCGGCGCTTGCTGTAAACCTCAGCTCTTTGTGCAGTTCGGTGGTCAGCATCGTGCCGGAGAGCAGCTGATTCTTCACGGACACGAACGCGTTCTGAGTTTCGAACGTTACCACGGCTTCGTCGACCGTCGTCGAAACAAGAGGCTGGGAAGGCGTCGTCTTGGACGCATCGGCATCCTTGGCCGCAGCGCTCTCGCCATGCTGCACGGCCTCGTCGACCGCTTCCTTGTCGGACTCGCCGACCACCTGATCGGTGGGAGCGGACTCGGTTTTCGAACCGTCCTTCTGACCTTCGTTGCCTGCGAACGCCAGGATGTTCGTCATCGACATGACCAACACCACAGACATGAGGACGGCAAGGAACTTGCCTTCGAACGTGTTTTTAAGATCTAGCATTTTCTCCAACATACCTATCACCCAGACTTTCGCCAGCTACGGAAGGATCGGCTGTTCGTCGCGAACCGCTTCGCAGTTCCGATCCAAGCACGTAGACGCACTGCGCTTGTCGATGAGCTCATACGTTGTCGAATATGCTGAAAACTCGTCTATCTTATGGTAGGTGACAGACCTGACATACCACGTTCTGCAATACAGAACAAGGGCATAGTCTATAACCCAATCTATATTCTATCACGTTGCGACCCCAAATGCTCTAGTAGTGGCCTCATTAAAACACCAATTGGGCAACGCGTTAACCAAATCCGCATTTTATCTCGCCGTTTAAGAAACGAGCATCTGCATCTAACGTAGCGGGAATCGCTTTTTCGTGCCAAAATCAACAGTATCCGGTATGTGCGCAAGGAGGGGTATAATGCCCTCCGAGACAATGAATCGTAGAGAGGGCGCATGCACCTGCTCGGCATCACAGCCGCTGGACGGAAACGACGCGACGGAGCTTGCACGCCGCAACATCGGCGCGCCCGCACGCTGCGTGCGATCGTCCGCAGCGCGTGCGCGGCGGTTCTGGCGACGACGCTCGTCGCGCTGGGAGGATGTAGCGAAAACGACGCGGTCGGCAAAACCTCGAACCCCTCAGGCGGCCAGAGCCAGACGAGCGGCCCGGCCTACGAGCGGCCGGAGCTTGCGCTCTCCCCGTTCGACCAAGCGGCGGCCGGCGGCGAAAACGGCGTGAGCATCGACGCTTCAAACCTGGCGAAAGGCTACGTGGCCGTCTCGGCAACTGCATCAACCCGCTTGAAGCTCCAAGTTTCGTTTGAGGGTTCGGAAACGCAGTATTATTTCGATCTGCCCAGCGACGGCACGCCCATCTCATGCCCTCTCGTTCAAGGCAGCGGCGCGTACACGTTCACCGTCTGGGAAAACACTACCGGACAACGGTATTCGGAGCTGTACTCGCTCGCCGACCAGCCTGTGACGCTGGCTGACGAATTCCAACCGTTCATCCGACCGAGCGTCTACTGCGACTACGACGCGTCCAGCAAGAGCACGCAATTGGCGAACAACCTGTCCGCCGACGCCCAGAACGAGGGCGACGTGGTGCGCGGGATCTACGACTGGATCGTTGAAAATATCGCATACGACGAGGACAAAGCCGCTCGGCTTGCCGATGCGACGGGCTACCTTCCCAATCCCGATTCGTGCATCGCCGACGGCTCGGGAATCTGCTTCGACTACGCATCCTTGGCGGCCGCCATGCTGCGCAGCCAAGGGATCCCCTGCAAGATAATCACCGGGTACGTATCGCCCGATAATATATACCACGCTTGGAACATGGTGTATATTGACGGCACATGGGTCGATGCCCATATCGATATCAAGCAGAACACGTGGACGCGTATCGATACGACGTTCGCGGCCGGAAGCGGGTCGAGCTACGTGGGAGACGGAATCGCGTACACCGACCTCTACACGTACTGATTATGACGATACACGTAGCAGCACGAGACAAAAGGAGCGCGTAGGACATGGCCACGAAGATGCTTGAGAGCAGCGCTGTTTCCGCCTTCTGCGAAAGCGTCGCCGTCATGCACTCCGCCGGCATCCAGATGGACGAAGCCGTCTTTCTGCTGGGCGAGAACATGGAAGACGCCGCGTTCAAACGCGCGTGCGACGACGTATACAAAGAACTCATCGTCGGCAAGCCCCTGGCGCTCGCTATGGACGATTCAGGATGCTTCCCCTCCCACGTCGTCGACATGGCGGGCGCAGGCGAGCACGCGGGCCGCTTAGAGAACGTGCTGTGGAGCTTGGCGAGATACTACGACGAGGAAGATCGCCTGTACGCCAAGATAAAGAACGCGATCGCCTACCCGGCTGCGCTGCTGTGCGTCATGTCGGCGATCTTGCTGTTCACCGTCATCGTCATTCTGCCCGTGTTCGTGGATGTGTACCATGGCCTCACCGGCAACTTGACGGCCGGCTCCTTCGGATACGTGAACGCTTCCATCATCATAGGCTGGATCGCTCTGGGCGTTACGCTGCTGTGCACCGTGCTCGTAGTGCTGGGCGTGCTGGCCGGCCGCTCGGCGGCAGGGCGCCAGCGCTTGCTGCGCCTGTTCGAAAAGGCGCCCCTCACGCGCGGGCCTATGCGCCAGATGGCCGTTAGTCGGTTCACCGCGGCGCTCGCCACGTTCGTAGCTGCCGGCGTGGACACCGATACCGCTATGGAGAAGGCCGTGGCCATGGTGGATCATGGAAACCTGAAATCCCAGCTGGAAGCAGTGCGGATGCAGATGACGGATCCCGCCCAGGCCAAGAGCCTCGCGCAAGCCATCTTCGACAACAACGTCTTCGAGCCCATCTACGCCCGCATGCTGGTCGTGGGCACGCGCTCTGGCAGCTTGGAAACCGTGCTGGCAAGCCTGTCGGACACGTTCTTCGACGACTCTATCGTACGCCTCGACGGCCTCATCGACAGCGTCGAGCCCACGCTGGCCGCGTTCCTCACCGTGGGCGTGGGGGCTACGCTCATCGCGGTCATGCTCCCGCTCATCGGCATCATGGGATCGATCGGCTAGTCCCATGTACCACGAGCTGACCAAACAGGAAATCAGGAGGCGCACCCGCAAGCGCATGGCCGGATTGCTCGCCATCGTGCTGGTCGTCGTACTCGTCTGGCTTTCCTCGAACGCTATCGGAGCATCGCTGCGCGAGCAAGGCGAGCTGTCGGTGCGCAACGCCATCTTGAACAGCGCGAAGCAGTGCTGCGCCATCGAGGGCGCATACCCCTCGTCGCTCGCCTATCTCGAGGAGAACTACGGGTTGGTCGTGAATCGCTCCGACTACGCGATCACGTACGAGGTGTTCGCCGACAACGTCATGCCGAACGTCGTGGTGTTGGCGAAATGAGGGGCGATATGGTGCAAACGCTGATCCAGGCGACAGGGTCCAACCGCAGCTCCGAAGCCCGCGATGGAAAGGCGCGCGGACGGGCGTTCATCACGCTGCTGTTCGCCGTCATCGCGCTGTTCCTGCTGCTGGCGCTTCTGGTGGGCACGAGCGCCTACCGCGCAGCGAACGATGTGCGCTCTTCCTCTGACAATACCCGACTGGGGCTGTCGTTGATCGCGAACTCCATCCGAGCCACCGACGGGACCGACGCCGTAGGCGTGGCCGACGGTCCCGAAGGGCTGGCGCTCGTGCTGACCGAACACCTGGGCAACGGCGACTACGAGACGCGTTTGTACGCCTACCAGGGGGCAATCGTGGAAGAGTACACGCGCGCCGGAACGGCGTTCACGCCCGAGAAGGCTCGGGAGATCGTGAGGTCTTCCACCTTCGACTTCACCTACACCGACGGCCTGCTGACCGTGCACACCGACCAAGGCTCCACCTCGGTTGCCCTGCGCAGCGTAAGAGGAGGTGCCTGATGGGCATCGACCTTTCCCGCCTGCGCCGCGGCAACGATCACGACCGTCGACCCTGGCACGGCGCGGCTTTCATCGTGGAGGCGCTTGTGCTCCTGGTGTTTCTCATTGCGTCGCTTGCCGTGATCATGCAGGTGATCGCCGGAGCGCACGAACGAAGCATCGAAGCCGACCGCCTGTCGAACGCCATCATCCTCGCATCGAACGACGCCGAAGCGTTCGCGGCCGATCCGACCAGCGGCAACACGGGAGGAGAGTACGTCCTCGTCGACGGCCAGCTGGTACAACCCGAGGGGCCGATCGACGTCCTCGACAAGAGCGTGTACGACTTGACGCGCATCGTGGAAGCCCAGAGCCAACCGGGTGGCACGCTTTACACCGCCCACATCTACGTATCTTGCGGCGGAGAAGCAACCTACCAGATAGACACGGCTCGCTACGTGTCGAACGAGGGGGTGCAGCGATGAACAGCACCAACGGCAGCGTTCGTATCGGCCCCATCAGCCTGTTCACGTTGGTCATCATCTTGTGCCTGGCCGTGATGGCCGTGCTTTCGGCTACCACCGCGCAAGCGACGTATTCCGCCGCCGAGAAACAGGCCCTGTTCACCAACGATACTTACCAGAACGAGCAAGCCGCTCAAAGCGCGGTGGCCGTCATCGACGCGGCTCTGGAAAGCGTGCGAGCCTCCGGAGGCGGTCTGGACGAAGCGCTTGCCGCCGTGGACGAGGCGCTGCCGGCCGACGCGCAGCGCGACGGGTCGAGAGTGCTCATGACGTTCGCCTCCCCCAGCGGGCGCACGCTTGACGTGGAATTAACCATCACCGCGAACGCAACATACGAGATCAGCCAATGGAAAGCGACAACGCAGTGGACGAACGACGGCCCGGGTGCCACGCTCTGGTCGGGCGCCGCGCAAACACGATAGGAGAAGCACGATGAAACTGGAGCAGCTCTTGCAAGAGATGGTGGACGCGAAGGCATCCGACGTCTTCATTATCGCAGGACTTCCTTTGGCGTACAGCGTGAGCGGCCGCCAGGTTCGACTGGATTCGGCACCGTTCAAGCCGGCCGACACCGAGGCCTTCGTCGGAGCCATCTACGAGGCATCTGGCCGCAACATGGACACCTTCATGCAGAACGGCAATCACGACGACGACTTCTCGTTCGCCCTGCCCGGCATCGGGCGCTTCCGCGCGAACGTCTTCCGTCAGCGCGGTTCGTACGGAGCGGTCATCCGCGTCATCCCCTTCGGCCTGCCCGATCCGGCGGAATTCCACATCCCCGACGAGGTGCTGCGCCTGGCCAAGTTCCAGAAGGGGCTCGTGCTGGTCACCGGCCCGGCGGGCGCCGGCAAGTCCACGACGCTGGCATGCATCATCGACCGCTTGAACCATGAACGTTCCGGCCACATCATCACGATGGAAGACCCCATCGAGTACGTGCACAAGCACGGCACCTGCATCGTCACGCAGCGCGAAGTGCCCACCGACGTGGCAACGTACAGCGAGGCTCTGCGCTCGGCCATGCGCGAGAGCCCTGACGTCATCCTGCTGGGCGAGATGCGCGATCAGGACACCATCGGCACTGCGGTGACTGCGGCCGAGATGGCGCAGCTGCTGTTCTCTACGCTGCACACTACGGGCGCCGCAGGCACGGTGGATCGCATCATCGACGCCTTCCCCGCCTCGCAGCAGCGACAGATCCGCATTCAGCTGTCCATGGTGCTGCAGGCAATCGTGTCGCAGCAGCTTGTGCCCACCGTCGACGGCGGCACGGCGCCGGCCTTCGAGATCATGATCACGAACACGGCAATCCGCAACCTTATTCGCGAGGAGAAGACGCATCAGCTGGACAGCGCCATCGCCTCGGGCGGTGCCGAGGGCATGCGCACGATGGATCAGAGCTTGTTCGATCTCGTGAAGAGCGGACGCGTAGCAAAAGAGATGGCGCTGCAGTACAGCATCCATCAAGAGGCGCTTGAGAAGCGCTTCGAAACAGAAGGCCTGTAGAGCCGCATCGCGCTTCGGCCAGCAACGACAACGCCCCGCAGCTTGTAACGAGCTGCGGGGCGTTTTCTTGCTTGGACGAGACGCCGGGTGAGACACTGGGGACGGGGTTGGTGTCTCACACGAGATCGACACGAGACAGCATCTCCGTTCCTTTGTCTCACTCCCTTTGTTTCATTTTCGATTACGCTTGCTTCAGGGCGTCGGCCACTTTGCGGGCGGCGGCGGTGATGGACAGGTCGTTCACGTCGACGGTGACTTCGGCGTACTGCTCGTACAGCGGCAGACGCTCGTCGTACAGCTCGCGCAGGCTCATGCCGATGCCTCCCTTCAGCACCACGCCGCGCTCCTGCAGGTCGCTCAGACGGCTGACCAGCTGGTCGTACGTGATCTTCAGATACACGATGGTCCCGATCTCGGCGAGATGCTTCATGGCCTCGTCGGAGTACACGGCCGAGCCGCCCGTGGCGATGATGGACTTCGACGCGTTCAGCTCGCGCAGAATCTCGTTCTCCACCTGGATGAAGCCCTCGGGACCGCACGCGTCGATGAGCTTCTGCAGCGTCTTGTCGCAGCTGTTCTGGATGACGAGGTCGGCGTCGATGAAGTCGTAGTTCAAGATCTTCGCCAGCACGATGCCGAGGGTAGATTTGCCGGCGCCGGGCATGCCGATGAGCACGATGTTGTCTTTTTCTGCCATGAGGTTCCTCCCTTACTGCACACATTGGGAGCAATTGTATCATGGCAGCTCGACCGGCACCGCTTCCAGTTGATTGGTTGCAACGTCCTTGCGTTTCAGGGGGAACATCTCGCTGACCAGGATGGCGCCGAAGATCAGCACGAATCCCACGATCAGCTTGAGCCCCACCTGCTCGCCGTACAGAAGCACGCTGAACAGCACGCCGAACACCGATTCCAGACGGAGGAACAGCGACGCCTGCGCGGGCGGCACATGCGCCAGCGCCACGTTCTGGATGACCAGCGCCACGCACGACGCGAAGATGACCAGGTAGGCCATGTTCCAGAAGAACTCGGGCGTGAGGGCCCACGCGGGAGGGAGCGTCTCGAAGCAGGCGCCGCACGCCACGCCGCACGCGCCGCCGATGAAGAACTGCATCACCGTGAGCACCAGCACGTCGTTCGTCCCCGAGAACTTCGACACGTACACGATGTGCACCGCGAACAGCAGCGCCGACACCAGCGGCTTGGCGTATCGTCAATCGGAGAGTATTCCGGCAGGAAGAAGCTCGAAAGCCGGGATGTTTCGCAGGAACGCCGCGGCGAAGGGCGCTCAAAAGCCGATGCTTCCTGCGTCCGAAAAGCCGGCCGAGTTTCTCTTCCGTACGCCCTGGTTTCGTGCGCTTCTATATATTACTTAAAGAGTCATGGACATAAACAGGCACTTTTCCGTAGTTTTGCTTTGGCGCGCGACAAGAGGCGTTCCGTTTACCTGGGGTTTCTTCCAGGCTCCTTTTCCACTCTGCTGGTTTTCCCTTGGAAAACTACCGAAAAGTCATGCTTTTTGTCCATGATGTTTTAAGTCATGTTCATACTGACTAGCAGGCCCTGTCATCCTATGGGACGATAGATGCGTCTCCCGATGGCGAAGCGTATCATCGGGAGAGAAGCCCCGCCCCGCCGGCCGACCCGTTGTCGTCCAGGCCCTCGGTGCCTTAGCTCAGGCTCGTCGCCGGCGCCGGCGGGGCTTCGCAGTGAAAACCGCGCAGGGCCTTCGGGGATGACTTGATAGGAGCCCGTCGGAGCCCGTCCGACACGCCATAGGACCGTCTCGCCCGAGGACGCCCCGCGCACCCTTTCGGGAGGAGTCCAGTATGGCAGAAGGGAACAGGGTTGTCACCGTCGGCGTCGACACGCACAAGGACGCCCACGTGGCGGCCGCGCTCGACGCCTCCGGCGCGCTGCTCGGGACGGCGTCGTTCCCGGCCGACGCGCGCGGCTACGCCTCGATGGTCGCGTGGATGCGCGCCTTCGGGCGCGTCGAGGCGGCGGGCGTCGAGGGCACGGGCGGCTACGGCGCCGGGCTCGCCCGCGCGCTCGACGCCGCGGGCGTCCGCGTGCTCGAGGTCTCGGCGCCCGACCGCTCCGAGCGGCGCCGGCGCGGGAAGAGCGACGGGATCGACGCCGAGCAGGCGGCGCGCGCCGCCCTCGCGGGAACCCGCTGCGCGCCGGCGAAGTCGCGCTGCGCCGAGATGGGCGCCCTCGGCGCGCTCGAGGCGGCCTACGCCGGCGCGGTGAAGGCGAGGACGGCGGCGCTGAACGCCCTGCAGGCCCAGGTCGTCGCGCTGCCCGAGGAGGCGAGAGCCCCGCTGCGCGGCAAGGGCTCCTCGGAGCTGGTCCGCGCCTGCGCCTCCATGCGCCCGGGCGCGGGCTCCTCGCCCGAGACCCTGGCCAAGGTCGCCTTGCGCTCGCTCGCCCGGCGGGCGCGCATGCTCGACGAGGAGGCGAAGGGCCTGGAGGCCGAGATCGACGCGCTCACGAAGGCGCTCGCCCCGTCGACGAGGTCGCTCCTCGGGGCGGGCCCGCACGTCGCCGCGAGGCTGCTGCTCGCCGCAGGCGCCAACGTCTCGCGCCTGCGCTCGGAGGCGTCGTTCTCCATGCTCTGCGGGGCGAGCCCCGTGCCCGTCTCGAGCGGCAGGGCCGATCGGCACCGCCTGAGCCGCGCGGGCGACAGGCGGGCCAACTCGGCGCTCTACACCATGGCGATCACCCGCATGGCCCACGACGGGCGGACCCGCTCCTACGTGGCGCGCAGGATGTCGGAGGGCAAGACGAAGAAGGACGCCATCCGCTGCCTCAAGCGCTACATCGCCCGAGAGGCCTACCGCGCCCTCGCGCAGGATATGGAGGCCCTGGGGATGTCGTGAGGTAGCCGCTTGACAACATAGGAGCGTCTGAGCGGAGCGCCGCCAGGCGCAGAGTCGAAGGATCCGCAGCGGCGTTAGCAGGAAAGCTTCCAGCTGGCACCGCACGGGATCCTTCGACTCGCTTCGCTCGCTCAGGATGACAATCTAGGCGCTACGGCTGCGGCACGAGCGGCGGGAACTGAGGCAGCTTCGGGGTTCCCATGCGCAGGCTCAGCTGCACCTCGCAGGGCTTGCAGGCCTGGCTCAACTCCACGTCGCTTTGCACCGACATGTACATATACGTATCGACGGCATCCCAACCCGTGATGCGCATGAGCAGGCGCTGCATCTCCTTCGAGACGTTCATCAGAGCCTCGTCGAACTCCTGCGCGCTGGCGTTCACGTACCACTTGCCGTGCGGGCCGAACGTCTCCAGCACGGGCCAGTTCAGCTCGAAGTCCTTCACCAGCGACACCTTCACCGTGATCTCGGCCGCGATCTCGATGCCCGTGCCGCACAGCTCGGCATCGCCCATGGTGGCGTGCACGTCGCCCATTTGCAGCAGCGCGCCCGGCACGCGCACGGGGAAGTACATACGCGTGCCCTTCGTGATCAGCTTGTTGTCCAGGTTGCCGCCGTGCGCGCCCACGAAGCCGTCGATGACGTCCTCGCCGTCGGGCGCGGTGCCGATGACGCCGATCATCGGGTCGATGGGGAACTTCACGCCGTTGAAGTCGGCCATGCCGTCCTCGATGGGGATGATCTTGCTGCGGTAATCCGTCGTTTGGTACAGCGGTCCGCAGTGGTCGTCGGTGGCGATTACGCCATGGTCGGCCACTTGCACGTCGTAGATATCCACCACCAGCACGTCGCCCGGCTCGGCGCCCTCGATGTACACGGGGCCGGCCGCCGGGTTCGTGAACCCGTACGAGAAGTTGAGATCCTTCATGGTGACATCCTCGTTGGGGATGCGCCCGGCGAAGCAATCCTGCGTCTTGAACAGCAGCACCTCGCCCGGTTGCGCGGTCGCGCACGGCGCGTTGTCCTTGGAAAACGCCAGAACCTGATCGGTGATAACCTGCATGAAGTCCTCCTTCTACGACAGCCCCAGCCACGTGGCGAACTTCGGCACGTAGCCCATGACGAATATGATGATGATAAGCGCCGGAATGCCGAACTTCAGCCACAATTTCGACCAAGCCGGGAATTTCACGCCCTTGCCCGTGTCGGCCTCAGCCAGGAAGTTGTCCCAGCCCCAACCGCCCTTCGTCACGCAGAACAGCACGTAGAACAAGCTGCCCAGCGGCAGCAGGTTGTTCGACACGATGAAGTCCTCGATGGACTGGATGTCGCCGATGGCCGGAACCTGCACGCCCGCCAGCACGTTGAACCCAAGGGCGCACGGCAGGCTGAGCACCGTCACGATGATGGCCGTGCGGGCGACCGCCGTCTTGCGCGTCCAATTCCATTTGTCCATCGACCAGCTGATGAGGTTCTCGAACACCGCGATGATGGTGGACAGCGCGGCGAAGCTCATGAACACGAAGAACAGCGCGCCCCACAGCTGCCCCAGCGGCATCTGGTTGAACACGCTGGGCAGCGTGACGAACACGAGCCCCGGTCCGCTGCCCGGCTCCACCGCGAACGCGAAGCACGCCGGGAAGATGATGAGGCCCGCCACAAGCGCCACCGCGGTGTCCAAACCGCAGATGCGCAGCGCCTCGCCGGTGAGCGAGCGTTCCTTGCCGATGTAGCTGCCGAAGATTTCCATGGCCGAAATGCCCAGCGACAGGGTGAAGAACGCTTGGCCCATGGCCGCGTACACCGCGTCGCCGAACGTGGCCCATTGCTCAGCCGTCGTCGCGCCCGCGAACAGCTTGCCGAAGTCGGGGATGAGGTAGAACTTGAGACCCTCCAAGCCGCCCGGCAGCGTGACCGCGCGCACCACGAGCACGGCCATGATGCCCAACAGGCAGATCATCATCACCTTCGTGATGCGCTCGACGCCCTTCTGCAACCCCAGGCTGCACACAAGGAAGCCCAGCACGATGACCACGAGCATCCAGCCCACCAACTCGGTGGGGTTCGCCAGCATGTCGTTGAACACGGCGCCGACGCCCGCGCTGTCCAGGCCGTTGAACGCGCCCGTGCCCATCTTCACCACGAACGACAGCATCCAGCCGCCCACCGTGGTGTAGAACATCATGAGCACCATGCAGCCGATGTAGCCCCACCACGAGAACCAATGCCACTTCCGCGACGGCTGCAGCGCGTCGAACGCCGCCGCCGAGCTCTTCTGGCTGGCACGGCCCACGGCGAACTCCATCACCATGACGGGGAGGCCCAAAATGACGAGGAACACGAGGTACATGAGCACGAACGCCGCGCCGCCGTACTCGCCCGTGATGTACGGGAAGCGCCACACGTTGCCCAAACCGATGGCACACCCCGCGGAAATCAAGATGAAGCCCAAACGCGAGCCGAACCGCTCGCGCTTGGCGACGCCCGCTCCGGCCACGTTCGCCGCGCCGGCCCCCTTGCCGTTGCTCATACCATACCTCTCCCGATGATTCTTGTACGAAATTGCCCGTAAGAAAAGCGTTACGATTGTAGCGTAAGAATCGTAGGGATGAGGCTTTGACCGCTATTTCGCAGCGTTTCGAACGATGCTGCTGTCCCGATACGCTCTGCACGCGCTTACGACGATGCCGCGCGAAACCCGTCGCGGGCGCATTATAATGATGCGACGCAGCCTCGGGGGTCACGACGGAGGAGATATGGGGAACACCGACAAGCAGCATGGCGCAGGGCAGCTCGGTTCCGACCGACGCTACCTTGTCGCCGTCATAGGCTTCACGTGCCTGTACGCCGTGTGCGTGTCGTTCTTCTATTCCAGCTGGCTGGTCGGACGGCCGGGCTTTGCGCCCACGGCGTTCGACAACGTGCTGAACCCCTCCATCCTTGCCGCTTCGCTGCTGTTCTCGCTGCTCGTGCGTTCGAAACTGCCCTTCGGCCGCACGGCATACCTTGCGGCGGGCTACGCCGGGTTCGCGCTGGCGTTGGGCGGCACGTTCTTCGCCGCGACGACTTCGCTCGACCCTGCCGTCGTCACCGCTTCGGCGATAGCGGCCGGCATCGGCATGGGACTGGTCATGCCCTTCTACTTCGAGACGTTCGCACGCTACTCGTCGCGCCGCATCGCCATCGCGTTCGGCATCATGTCGCTGGGCGGCATGGCGGCGAACATGTTGCTGGGGTTCGCGCCCGACGCCGCTTCGCTGGCAACGTACGCGGTGCTGCTCGGCGCCTCGGCGCTGTGCCTGGGCTTCGCGCACCGTGCGGAAGCCGATGGAAGCGAACGCCGCGATCCCCCGTCGCATGCCCGCGGCGCGCTCTCGAAGCACGATTTCCTCAACGTGTTCCTCGTATCGGGCGTGTGCACGTTCGCGCTGTCCATCGTGTACGGCATCCTCGACACCGCGGCGACGGGCACCAGCGCCTCGCCCGCCGCGTCGATCCTCATCTCGCAGTTCGGAGGCATCGCGGCGGCCGCCGTGTTCCTCGCGTACTTCGGAACCCGCTCGAAGCCGAACCCGTCCATGCTGTTCAACGTGGTGTTCGGCATCCTAGCCACCGGCATCCTGTTCCTGCCGTTTTTGTCGAACGACTACGCCGTGTCGCTGAACATCCTGGCAGCCGCCGGATGGAAGCTCGTCATGCTGGCGCTGTTCTACCTCGTGGTCACCACCTACGCGCACAGCCGCACGAAGTTGCTCGTGGGCATCTCGCTGGCGTACGCGCTGCCGCGCTTCGGCCTGTTCGTGGGGCAGAACGTGGCGCAGCTGCTGGGCGTGGGCAGCACGGCCGACTTCGTGCGCACCACGGCGGTGGCGTTCTTCCTGCTGTACCTCATCCTCATGGTCATCTGGATGGTGAACTCGCACGAGCGCAAGCGCGCCGAATCGCAGGCGCGCGCGGCGGACGAGCTGCTCGGGCGTTTCGCGCAGGAGCAGGAGAGCGTGCGCAAGCTGCGCTGCGACGCGCTGGCCGACGACCACGGGCTGACGAACCGCGAGAAGGACATCCTGTACCTGCTTGCCCAAGGGCGCGACCTCGCGTTCATCTGCGAGACGCTGTTCCTGTCCAAGAACACGGTGAAGAGCTACCAGAAGACCATCTATGCGAAGCTCGACGTGCACAGCAAGCAGGAGATCATCGACCTCGTGCATGGGGAGCCCGACGGACCTCGCCGTTAAAGCAAGCTCATCCTGAAGTTCGCTTTAACGATTCCTCTCCCATAACCCCAGGTCGAGCACCCCACCTCAAGGGGGGTTTCGCAGTTTCCCGCTTCGGGTGGGGTGCGCGCGCCCGTTTGCGTCCGTAAGGTGGTTTCACGAGATGCGCCCCGACGGCGCATCGAGCACGTGAAACCATCATTGGAGGAGGCAGTAATGGGGATCAACGAAACAGGAGTATCGCGTCGCTCGTTCATCACGGGAGCGGCGGCGGCCGGCGTGCTGGCAACGTTGGGCTTGGCGGGATGCGCGCCGCAGGATAAGCAGACTGCATCGGCGGCCACAAGCGGCGCCGACACGAAATGGGATGAGGAGTGCGACGTCCTGGTCGTGGGCAGCGGGTACACGGGTCTGGCCGCGGCGCTTGAGGCGAAGAACGCCGGCGCGGACGTCAAGGTGATCGAGAAGACGGCGCGCGTCGGCGGCAACTCGGCGCTTGCGGCCGGCGACTTCGCCGTGTGCAACTCCAGCGTGCAGAAGCGCGAGGGCGTGCAGGATTCCGTCGAGCAGTACGTGGACGACATGATGGTGGCGGGCCTGTACCTCAACGACAAGGAAAAGTGCCGCGTGATCGCCGAGAAGTCCAACGAGACGTGGGAGTGGACCATCGAGATGGGCGCCACCTGGGCGAAAAACGACAACGACGAGTACTTCCTCTACCCGTACGGAGGCCACACCGTCATGCGCTCCATCGCGCAGGGCGACGGCGGCGGCGCGAACGTCACGGGCCCCTTCGCCGAGAAGCTGAAGGAATTGGGCGTCGAAGTCGAGACGAAGCGCATGCTCACCGAGCTGGTGAAGGACGCGAACGGCCGCGTGATCGGCGCTATCGTGCACGACAAGCCCAGCGGCAACGACGTGGAAAGCGGCACGCCCGTCGCCATCAAGGCGAACAAGGCCGTCGTGCTGACCACCGGCGGGTTCGGCCGCGACCTGGCGTTCCGCCAGGCACAGGATCCGCGTCTCGACGACTCCGTGGATTGCACGAACCAGGAAGGCGCCACCGCCGAAAGCCTGCGCGCTTCGGTGGCCGCCGGCGCGATGGCGGTGCACACCGACTGGATCCAGCTGCTGCCTTTCATGAGCCCGGACGAGCAGGGCTACGGCGTCGCCGCCTTCTACACCGACGGCCAAGCCAGCTATGCTCCCACGCTGGACGTGGCCACCGGCAAGCGCATCGTCAACGAACTGACCGACCGCAAGCGCTACGCCGATGCCATCCTCGAAACCGGTCAGCCGTGCGTGCAAATCACGTGCAAGAAGGCGCTGTACGACGGCGGTAGCGGATTGGAAGGCGCGCTGAAGGCCGGCATCACCACCGAGTTCTCGTCCATTGAAGAAGCGGCCGAGCACTACGGCATGCCCGTCGACGCCGTGAAGGAGGAGATCGCCCGCTACAACACGTTCGTGGAGAACAAGCTGGACGAGGACTTCAAGAAGCCCATCCCCGACGACGCCCAAACCATCGACGAGCCGCCGTTCTACGGCGTGCGCCTGTGGCCGAAGGTGCACCACTGCATGGGAGGCGTGAAAACCGACCTCGAGTGCCGCGTCGTCGACATGGACCTGCAGGTCATCCCCGGCCTGTATGCAGCGGGCGAAGCAGTGGGCGGCATCCACGGCGCGTGTCGTCTGGGCTCCTGCGCCACGGCCGACTGCCTGGTGAACGGCCGCATCGCCGGCCAAAACGCCGCCAAGGAGCAGAGCGCCTAGCATCTGCGCGATGCGGCGTGCCGACCCCCGCTCGCACGCCGCATCGTTTGTCGCCCGAAAGCCGCGGTTTTGCCGCCAAGAGCGAGGCTTTCATGCGACAACGCGCCCCCTACCAACCAACTCGCGCCGCCCCGCCTCCCGGAAGGGCGACAAGCGAACCCCCGACCAAGCAGCGGCTCGAATAGAAGAACGAAAACAAGCGGAACCGCCGCGACCCTTGCTACTCCTCGTCGTCCACCTTCGTCTCGAACGTGAAGCGTGCAGCCTGCATCTCTTTGAGGTACGCCGAGCATATCCTCAGTTCGCGGCCGTCTTCGAGCGTGATGGCGAGCGAGCCCATCTTTCCATCCGTATCGAGTCGGATAAGCTTCATTGACGAGACCGACAGCGTCTTGATGGTCTGCCCGTCTTCCCCGCGCTCCTTGAATACGATCGGCTTCGTCTTCGTGAACCCGAATGCGTCGCGAATCTCCATCTCGCTCATGTCGGCCGTCTCAAACATCGTCATCACCGTTCCTTACCTCCGAGTATAGGGCGCCGCGCGTCATCCTCTCGATGCCCTGGAACGAAGGGTCGCCCACGCAACCCTCCGCAGCAAAAAAAAACAACGATCCCTACCGTAGTATATAATCTTTTTAATCATTGATGACGAAGAGCTGTTCTAAAGAGCGCGCCCGCAATCGCCCAGATGCGAGCAAGGCCGAAGACGGGGCGAACGAGCTTCCCGCGAAACGCAGCAAACACCGCCGCACCCAGCGGCGGTTCCCCATCGTTCGCCTCGCGCCAACGATCATGCGCTGTCGAATGCTATTGTTCGAGAAAAATCGACACCACGCACTGACAGAAAAGACCCCCCCCCGGGTCTTTTACCAAGCGAACGCCGGCGTTTGCGAGAGCCTCGCAGCTGCAAACACCGGCAGCACAAGGCAGCGCTACTTGTACGTGATCAGCACCAGACAGCACAGCAGGCTGTCTCCCATGCCGCTGGGCGACAACTGCACGTCCAGGATCTCGTAGCCCTGCTTCTGCATGAACTCCAGCACGCCGTTCAAGATGCGCGACGTGTTCTTGCGGCTGTAGCCGCCCGCCATTTCAAACGCGCCCGCGTGGACCATCCCGTCTTTCGGGCGCAGATCCATGTTCTCCAGATACGTTGCCAGCTTCTCCAGCGCTTTATCCTCGGCGCTCTTACCCGTACCCATGAATCCCATGCTTCAGACCCCTTCCCTTCTGCGACGCGCCCTACCAGCGCTTCGCGATCGTCACTTCGTTGCACCCGTCGACGTAGCGGTACGAATGCGCGTCCATCAGACGCTTGACCATCATGATGCCCAAACCCCCGATGGGAGTCTCCTCCACCGAGCGGGGAGCCTCGGGGTCGGCGTGCCCGAACGGGTCGAACGGCACGCCGCCGTCGCGCAGCACCACCCTCGCCCCGCACCCGTCGGACGCGAGAGACACCGACACCTCCACATCGCCCGACCCGGGGTCGTACGCATAGCGAGCCACGTTCACGAACAGCTCCTCCACCGCCAAGCGCAGCTCCTTGCGCGCCTTGGGCGGGCACTCCGTCGTTTCCAAAGCCTCCGTCAGGAACCGCTGCACGGCAGGCTCGTTGCCCAACGCCGCCTCGATGCGCATGGTGCACGTCTCCGCCGCCTCCACCTTCCTACTCCACGTCGAAGACGTCGATAAGACCCGTGATGTCGAACACCTCGCGAATGTCGTCGCTGGCGTTCACGATACGCAGAGCTCCTTCCGCGGCTGTGACCCGCTTTTGCGTGGCCACCAACACGCGAAGACCCGCCGACGACAGGTACTCCAGGTCGGCGAAGTCGAGCACCACCTTGTTCGTGCGCTCGAACACCGGCTCAAGAGCCTCCTCCAAATCGGCAGCCGTATTGGTGTTCAGATGCCCTCCCAACTTGAGAACCGCCTCGCCTCCGAAATAGTCTACTGCGATGTTCACATCCATGGTTACCCTCGATTCCCGGCCGCCGACGCCGCGGGGCCGTTTTCCTGTCCATCGTAGCGCAGCACCAGCAGCGTGATGTCGTCGGCCTGATCGGCCCCTTCCGCAAAGGCGCGCACGTCCTCCTCGATAACGCCCGACACGGATGCCGGGTATCCGTCGCACTCCCGCTCCACCAGCTGGAACAAGCGTTCGTCGCCGTAACAATGATCCGACGCATCCATGGCCTCGGTCACTCCGTCGGTGTACAGGATCAGGGAGTCGCCCCGGATCATGGTGCGCTCGAACACGCGATAGGGCACACCCTCGAAGCTGCCCAACAGCAGACCCGACCGGTCGCGCATCCACTCGACCGAACCGTCAGCGTGTCGGTACAGCGGCGGGTTGTGCCCGCCGTTGGCGTAAACCAATTTGCCGGATCTCAAATCCAACACCCCAAGCCACACCGTAACGAACATGCCGGCTTCGTTGTCCTCGCACAGGCCGTCGTTCGCTCGAGCAAGCACCTGGTCGGGCGAGAGGTCCTCGCGCAGGAGCTGGTTCAGCAGAGCCTTGACGCGCATCATGAACAGCGCCGCCGGTACGCCCTTGCCGGATACGTCGGCTATTACCACGCCGCAGTGATCCTGATCTATCAGGAAGAAGTCGTAGAAGTCGCCGCCCACTTCCTTTGCCGGGTGCATGGATGCCGATAGCCCGAAGTCATCGCATCCTGAGAACGGCGGGCGCACGGTGGGCAGAGCCGAAAGCTGAATGCGGCTGGCCACAGCGAGCTCGGATCGCGCCCGCTCGCGCTCGGCGCCCATGCGCGCGACGTCGTCCATGTGAGCCTGCAGCTCGTCGATCATGTCGGCCGTGCTGGCAGCCAGATCGCCCACTTCGTCTTTCGGGTAGCACTGCGAGCGGATGACGTCGGCCACGGCCGCGGACTTGCTGGCAGCGTAGTCCCGCACCTGGGAGCTGAGCGCTACGAGAGGTTTCACCAAGGTGCGGCGGAGCAGCAGAAGCATAGCCGTCAGGCAAACCGCGAACACGGCGAACGACACCACCACCGTGCTGGCAACCTGCGATCGCACTGCAGCTTCCAGCTCGTCGGTGCCCATCGACACCTCGTAAACCCAGGTCTGGCCGTCCACGGCAAAAGGCACGTACATAGCGTACGTTTCGCCGTCCGGCGCAAGGGCGGGATCCGTGCTGGGCTCGCCGGTTTCGACCGCTTCCCACAAGGCGGGGTAGTCAGCTTTGAGGCGCTGCTCCTCGTCGCCGAAGAAGTGAGCATCCACCCCGCGCTTCTGATCGCCGGAAATCCCCTCCGCAACGTAGAGGACGGTCTCGTTCTGCTCGTCCGGAACAACTACCGCAAGCCTCGACACGCTGAACGAAGCGCGCAGCCGGTCGAGCATCGCGTCCAGGGAATAGAGCGAGAGGGGTATGCTTTTTCGCTCGTACTCCGCCAGCATGCCGTCGAGACGATCCTGATCCTCCTCGGTCGCCTCCTCCTCCGACCCCTTGAGCCTGTCGACTTCGGCATTGTAAGCGCTTATCAGCCCCTGCGTTTCCGCGAGGCTCTGATCGTACGTCGTCGCGGGGTCCAACTCGTCAGCGTTGTCTTTCCACGCTTGCAATGCATCCGAAGGAAGCGCCTGCGGAGTGGCGTTCGCGGCGTAACCGCCCACCTGCCCCAAGCGGTAGGCTTCGGACTGCAGGAAGGTATCGCGCGTGCTGACGTACGCGAGTGCGCAGTTGAGCACCACGGCCACTACGGCGAACGCCAGGAACACGAGCGCCAGCTTGCGAATGAGCCTTCCCGCATGCCCATCGTTTCGGCCGGACGACCGCTCCACCCGCCTTTCGTCGTTTTTCACGCAGCACCCCCGCATCGCGTCTTCATCGCATATTCGTTCGATCATAGGCCGGTCAGGCGATCGCTGGCAAGGCGCGCCGAACGAACGACCATTTCCAGCGAACGAAGGACGAGTTCAGCGAGCGAAGGCAAACAGAGCGAGCGGCTCTCGCCGCACAGCGAGCGGCTGACCTTGGCATCGTGCATGATCGTTCGTTCGCCGGGATCGGTCTTTCGTTCCGCGCTGCTTGCCTTCGCGAAGGCCGTTTCTATACTGAAGGAATTCGAAACGTCCGGCACGAAGCCGAGCGCCCCCTGGACACGAGAAAGGCGGATAGGCTATGGATGACTCCAACAAAGACGATCACGCGAAGACCCTTCCAAAGGAGCACGACCGCGACGCGGCAATCGACGACGCGCGGAAGGCCCCGGAAGAGCTTGAAGATGAAGGCTTAGATGCCGTATCGGCCGGGTCGGGCGAATGGTCTCGTTTTGGGCCAGGCATCCCCCCGAAACCCGTACCCCTTCAGTAACAACTGCCCTTTGCAACCTGGCACCGCTCGTCATCAGGCACTTTCAGACGTCTGGTAGAAGCCGCACCCATACTTCGCCTCATCAATCCTCTACGATAAAGGACACGCTATGAGCAATCCAGCGCGTACCGGAACCCAAAAAGCCCTGCACGTCGTGTCCATCATCATGATCGTGCTCGGCGTGCTGGTAATCCTATCGGGCGCCTCCCTCATCGCGCTCGGAGTGTCGGCCGCCACGATGGGAATGGACCAGCCGATGACTTTGGGCGATACCGAGACCACGGCAGACACCACCTCCGTCGCTCTGGGAATCATCGTCCTCGCCATGGGCTTGGTTCAGCTCGTCGTCGCCGCATTCGGCCTGCGCGGCTCCAAGGACGCAAGCAAGATCGGGCCGTTTAGAATCCTCATCTGGGGCATCTCCCTGGTCATCCTGGCGACCATCCTGTACGGATGGTTTTTCAACGGCAACTGGTACATCCAGAACAGCCCTCTTCTGCTCATCGGCAACGTGATCTACCTGCTGGTGTGCTCCACCCTCGCCGACGCGGTGAAGAGGGAGCACGACCTGGGCATCGTGGGCGAGGCCAAGGCCGAAGTCGAGCGCTCGGGCAGCCAGAAGGCGCTGCTGGTCATCGGCGCCTGCACGTGGCTGGCCTACGACATCATGCGCCAGAGCCGCGGCATCGAGGCGTAAGCGCGAGCGGCCCAGGTGCCCCTGCACAGGTTTCCGAGCCTGTTGCCGTAGTTGCCAAAAGAGCAATTGCAACAAGAAGTATATGCGGTCACGAGAGAAGGGACGCGGCGATGGACGAAACGATAAAGCAGGGGAAGGGCGCGCTTCGCTTGCTGCTGGCGACTATGTTGGCGGCAATGCTGATCCCCTGGGCTCCCCGAGCGGCTTGGGCCGATGAAAACGAAGCAGCTGCCCAGACGCAGACGAGCGAGATCGCCGATCTGCTGGCTGCCGGAGACTACGTCGAGGGCGAGGCTCTCGTCGTCGTTGACAACGCGGCATCTCGAAACAGCCTCCGTTCGCGCAGCGTCGACCCGCTCTCCTCGGCCGAACCGCTCATGGACGCGTCGGCCGAAACGTACGCCACCGCTACGGGCGTCGACGTGCCGTTGGAACAATCTGTTTCCAACGGCCCGGTTCTCCTGCGCAGCGCAAGATCCCTACCTGAAGACGACGCGGTGAGCATGGTGCTGGTGCGGCAGGAGGGTACCTCAACCGAGGATCTCCTGCGCCAGCTGCAGGACGACCCGCGCATCCTGTCCGCCGAGCCGAACTACGTGCAGCGGCTGGACGACCCCGATCAGACGGCGCTCGATGAGAGCACGCCGCAAGTCGCTGCGGCATTGGGGCTGGATTCGTCGGACGCGGCGCCGTCGGCTCCGGCGAGCGCGGATGCAAGCGGCACGGCCGCTGCCGACCTGTCCGGCTACCAGTGGGGCTGCCGCAACACCGGAGAAGTCATGGTGCAAGAAGAGGCGCCGCCCCTTGCCGGTTTCGACATCGCGCCGCCGAATTGGAACCAGGTCGGCACAACGAACGCCGCCGACGTCGTTGCCGTGGTTGACACTGGCGTGGACTACAACCATCCCGACCTCAACGGCATCATGTGCGACATGACGCAGTACACGGACAGGGGCGGACGCTACGGGATCAACGTCGTGCCCGGCATGGATCCCACCGATCCGATGGACGATCATTACCACGGAACGCACTGCGCGGGCATCATCGCGTCGCAATGGGATGGCGTGGGGACGAGCGGCGTCGCGTCCGGCGTGCAGCTGGTGGCCGTTAGGGTCGCAGGTAGGCAGAACACGATCGAGAGTGCGGATACCATCAGGGCATACGAGTATCTTGCCGAAGCCGTTGATGCCGGCTTGCCACTGCGCGCCATCAACAACTCGTGGGCCGGAAGGACGATGAGCAAAGCATTCAGCTTGGCGGCGACGAAGCTGGGCGAGAAAGGCGCCGTGACCGTCATCGGGTCGGGCAACGATGCCGCCGACGTTGACAAGATACCGATGACCGCATCCGTGCTCGCGCATAACCCGTATGCGGTCGCTGTCGATGCGTCGGATTCTTCAGGGCAGCTCGCCTCGTTCAGCAACTACGGCGTGGAAACGACCGACGTGGTGGCTCCGGGCATGAACATCATGTCCACCGTGCCCCTCGGCAGGGCGGCCTACGCTCCCGAAGCCGACGGCTCCCCTTTGAGCTACGAGACGTTCGAAAGCGACGCCCCGTCGGTTACGGCGCGCGCGACGCCGACGTCGTCCGAGGATATAGATGCCGTCGTGCAGGGGGCGACCCATTTCGATGCGAGGGGCGGAGCTCTGAAGATCCCCTTTTCCGAAATGCTCACGGAAGAGACGGCGCTGGGCATCAGTTTTCGAAGCGTCGTGGTGTCGATGGAAGTCGATCCGTCGAACCAAGAGGGCGTCCGGTACGTAGGAATGAACGCGACGGCCACGAACCAGAACAACGACAACCTGCTTTACCAGGTTGCGATAATGAAAGACGGCGCGCTTGATTGGACGCCGATGGGACAGACGGCTGTCGCGGCCCTTGGGAAGGACCGAGGTTGGACGACCATCGCCTTCGACGCCCAGACGCTTGCCCAGAATGCCGGCGGCACCTTGGCGTTCGAAGGCGGCAAGCTGCAGGTGCGGCTGACGTTCGCACGCGCCGGCACGCCGATCGCCCCGACCGATGCCCTGTACCTCGACACGGTTGGAACGGGCAGGGCCGGCTCCGCGATTCCCTATCAATCTTTGAGCGGGACGTCCATGGCAACTCCCATGGTCACCGGCGCGGCCATGGTGCTCGCGCAGGATGTCGACGGCTCCACCCCGGCCGAGCGCGCTGCGAAGCTGGCGGCGCTCGTGAAGGCCTCCGTGCGTCCGGTGGACGCGTTCTCCGGCAAGTGCTCGTCGGGCGGACACCTTGATTTGAGGGTTGCGTCGGGCGACTTCGTCCCGGTGGTGTCGGGCGCTCGGATGGAATCCGACGGCGACGCCGCACTCGTCATGGTGGAGGGCAGCTACTTCGGCGCAGCTCAGGGTGCGGGAAGCGTGCACATCGGCGGCAAGGAGGCTGCTGTGCGCTCCTGGTCGGACGGCTCCATCGTAACGGAGTGCCCACAGGGTCTCAAAAGCGGCGTGCTGGTGGTAGAGGTAACGGCCGGCAACGGCAAGAGTGGATCGAAGGGCTTCCTGCTGCAGGTTCCCGAGCGACCGGACGACCAATCCACGCCCCTGTTCGAGAAGACCATAGCGCTTCCCACGTCGGATGAGGGCCTGCCGGTTGGCGTGTCGTACGGTCTTCTGACCGGGCTGGGCGGTTCGCTATACCTGCTGCCAAACGACTTCAGCATATCGCATGCGGGCACTTATGCGCTATGGCGCTACGACCCCGATCAGGACAGCTGGACGCAGTGCGCCGACCTACCCGAGGCTCTCAGCAGCGCATCGATGACCGTGTTCGACGGCAAGCTGTACGTATACGGCGAAGCGGGCGAGACGGATGGGGCGTTGGCTCCTCGTCTTGTCAGCTACGACCCGGCGACGAACGCCTGGACTTCCCATGACGCTTCCCGCCTGCCGTTTCATGCGACGATAGTGAACTGCGATGGAGCGATGCTGCTGGTGGGCGGCGCCGCGTACGACGGTGTCAAATGGGTCGAGCTGACCGAAGGCAACATCGCCGTGTACGATACGCAGACGGGGGCGGTAACGGCTGCGGGATCCCTCGCGACAGGCCGCTCGACTCCCTTTGTCGTAGCGCGAGGGGCCGAGCTGTTCGTCGCCTTGGGCGATGTGCACGACGTGACGGGCTCTTCGACGACGAGCCCCGTATTCGAGCGCATCGTGAGATCCGGCGACTCGTACGTTGGCAACGACCTGTCCGCCGCCCTGCCTGCGCTTGCGCCCGGCTACGACGATTCGTTCGGCTTGGCAGCGGTCAAAGCCGGAGTGGTGCTGTCGGGCCGTATCAGCGTCGAAGAAGCCGACGGCGGACGCGAGCTCGATCAGGACACCTATCTGTTGGACTTGGCGAACGGAGACAAAAGTTTCCAAGGCATCGACAAGCGCGCCTCCCGGGTGCCGCTGTACTTCCCGAGCTCGACAGCGTACGACGGATGGCTGTACACCATGGGCTTCTCGGTCTACGAGAACGGTGGCCGGGTGATACGGGCCACGCCGATGGAGACGCTGCCCCAACCCGGCGACCTACCTGAACCTGGACCCGGCCCTACGTCCGGACCTGGCCCTGCAGCTGCGCCGGAACCGGTTGTCGGCAAGGGGGATGCAACGTCTCTGGCGAGAACCGGCGACCCATTAGGCGCTTTCGTGCCGGCTATCACGCTGGCCGCCGGTGTCATGCTCGCAAGCATAGGCGTTGCCACGGCTGCACGACGAAAAGCGAAAAAGAACAGGCTATGAAGACGGCAGCGGATGCCACCGGATCTTCTCGATGCGCGCACCAGAGCCTATCGGGGTCAAAGGAAGTAAAAGAAGGATGTCTTTGCAAAAAACGACCGGTTATTCGATCTGAAACAGGAGATAGGTTATGAGCGAATCCAAGAAGCACGACTCTTTGAGCGCCGAAGAGCTGGACGGGGTGGCTGGCGGCGTATTTTTTCGGAGGGATCCCTCCGAATCGTTCTGCCCGTTCTGCAGTATGAGCACGAAGGATCCCAAGTTTAAAGACACTCACCTATATCTTGGCGAAGGAGAGCGTTTCTGCGAGGTGGAATGCAAAACCTATCCTGGCGACGAAATCTGGTGAGATATGGTGAAGGCCGTCGAGGGATCGACGGCCTTCACGGAAGAATGGAAGCTCGCGCTTACGCCTCGATGCCGCGGCTCTGGCGCATGATGTCGTAGGCCAGCCACGTGCAGGCGCCGATGACCAGCAGCTCCACCGCGCCGCTCGCGCCGATGGACGAGAGCATGCCCTGCGCCGCGAGCCAGACGTCGCCGGCGACCTCGATGGCCAGGCCGATGACGCACCGCACGAAGAACGGCTTGACCTTCCGCGGATCGCGAGCGCCGCGCAGGCCCAGGGCGCCCACGACCAGGTCGACGACGCCGCTGCCGACCAGCACGACGCCCAGCACCAGGCCCACGGCGATGCCGGCCACCAGATCCGGGTCGTTCGGGTCCATCGCGTTCACGGCGTCGGTGCCCAGGCCGGCGGCGATCAGCGCCAGGAACGCGAGGCCCAGCACGATGGAGATGACGGCGAACACCACCAGCACGATGGAGATGACGCGCAGCGCCTTCTGGCTGCCCGAGCGCTCGACTTCGGCCTTGGCCTCACCAACGATGCCTCGGTCATGCTCCTTCTTCACCACGTCGGCGAGGGTGGTGCACACCAGCAGGTAGACGACGTCGCCGATAAGCAGAAAGGGGTCGTCCAGGAATGTGCCGCCCAAGAACCAGTTGTACACGATCATCGCCAGGATGACGATGGAGATGCCCCAGCTGAGCGCGCGATAGGGGCCGACCTTGCTCGCATCGTTGGAAGCGCGCAGGCCAAGGAAGGCAACGATCAGCTGCAGGGCGCCCATGATCAGGACCAAAATGCCCACGGCCATGGTAAGGATGCCCGCCGTCGTCTCGGTGCCCTGGAAGTTCACTGCGTCGTTCAGGCCGAGCGAGTCGGCCGCCGCGCCGGAGGCTATGATGATCGCGCCCGAAAGCGCAACCAAAACTCCGAAGATGATCATGATGATAGAGGTGATGCGCAGAGCTTTCTGCGTACCGGTGCGAGGGGGATGCGCCATAGTACGTCCTTTCTCGAAAACGGATCTTTTAAGTCGAAGTATAGGAGCGCTGCGTCCGATAGGCGCGCGAAAGAGCCCGACAACGGAAAGGACGGCACGAGCGCGGCATATCCCGAAACGAACGCCGACGAGCCCGCGCAGATCCCTAGTCCCCGCCGACGGCGGACAAAGGCATGGCGACCCCGCTCGCAAGCACTGGCGACCCGCCGGGAACCGTCGCAGCAGCAACAGCCCTTTTCGCTGCCGCCGCGCTCGCAACTGCGGCGGCCATCGCGCGACGGACGCGTACGGGACGCGACGATCAGCGTCTGAAGCGAAAGTCCGCTTACTCGCGAAACAGCGTGTAATCCAGATCCGACTTGTTGCACTGCCACACAGTGGCGTTGCTGAAGCCGAAGCGCTCATGGTCGTTCGTAAACGCGGTGCCGTAGAGACTAACGGCAATTTTCATCCCGCAGTAAGGGCAGATGCCGCCGGGCACCGCTTTCGGAAGAGCGGCCACGGCCCTGTCGGACAGAGCCTCGCCGCCGGACACCTCTTCAAGATCGTCCAAGCCAAGCTGCTGGAATTTATCGGAATCGTTCATGTTCGATCCGCCTTTCTGTCAGCCCTTTAAGCGAACAGACCCCCACCCCTACATGGTCTGGCGCTCCACCAGTTCGGCGAATACGCCGCCCAACGCGCACAGCTCCTCGTAGGTGCCGTCCTCCACCACGCGGCCGCCGTCCAGCACGATGATGCGGTCGCATGCGCGAATGGTGGACAGCCGGTGCGCCACGATGATGCGCGTGCACTTCATCCGATCGAGCGCCTCGCTCACCTGTCGTTGCGTCACGTTGTCCAGCGCGCTGGTGGCCTCGTCGAAGAACAGTACCTTGGGTTTGGGGGCAACGGCGCGCGCGATGAGGATGCGCTGGCGCTGGCCGCCCGAGATTCCGCCCGCGCCCTCGGACACCATCGTATTCATGCCCATGGGCATGGCGCGAATGTCGTCGGCGATCCCCGCCAGCTCGGCCGCCTCCCACGCATCCTCCATCGTGAGCCACGGCGCAGCCACCACGATGTTGGAGAAGATGTCGCCGGTGAACAGCTTTCCGTCTTGCAGCACCGTGCCGATGTTGCGGCGCAAACTGGCCACGTCCAGCGTCTCGATGTCGCGCCCGTCGTACAGCACGGCGCCTTTCTGCGGCTTTTCGAATCCCAGCAGAAGCCTCATGAGCGTCGATTTCCCGCAGCCGGTCTTGCCCACCACGCCCACGGACTGGCCGGGGCGGATCTTCAGCGACAGATCATCCAGCACGGCAGGCGCGCCTTCGGCGTAGCGGAAAGTGACGTTGTCCATCTCGATGCGACCGGAACAATGCTCGAGCACCTGCTTGCCCCCGGCGGACTCCGGCACCGATTTCATGATGGGTGCGGCCATATCGAGGTGCGGCTTGATGGACGCGAAGTTGCCGGCGACGCCGGCCAGCGACATGAACGCGCCCGTGGCCATGCCGTATGCCAGATTGAACGCCATGTACTCCGATGTCGACACACCGGTCTGCACGGCGGTGAAGTAGATGACGATGGTGCCCACCACCGAGACCGCCGTCTGCACGACGTTCGAGTAGCGCATGAGGCGCGGGCCGTTGTACGTCAGCTTGACCTCGTCTTTGTACGAATCGACCCAGGTGGCGTACGCGCGACGCTCCGCACCGGCCAGCCTGATCTTCTGGATGCCGGTGAACAAGGCGTATTCCCATCCCTTGCGGCGCGCGGAGTGCTCCAGCTTGCGCTTGGTCACGCTCACCTGCACCAGCACGGACGCCACCGACACTGCCGCGCTGGCCAGGATCACGCCCAGCGCGGGCAAGGCCAAACCGGGTGCGTACGCAGCTATCTGCGCCACGTACGCCAGAGAGAACACCGAGGTCAAACCCGTGGTCAGGACGATGTTCTGCAGCATGCTCGCCAGCGTCTCGATACTCGAGAGGCGTGTGGACAGATCGCCCGATGCGTACGCGCGGTAGAACGGCGCCGGCAGGGAAAGCGTACGCATCATGGCAGCGGCTTGCACCGACAGGCTCAGCTTCGTGCCAACGCGCGACATGACCAGTTCTTTCGCGCCGCCGATGAGCACCCGGGCGCACGTGACCGACGCCAGCAGCACGGCGATGGGCACCACCACGCCCACGTTGCCGCTATCCACCACCGGTCCGAAAATCAGACTGTTCACCGCAGGCAGAAGCATGCCCAGCAACGTCACGGCCAACGTCGCCGCCACGATCATCACGTAATCCGAAAGGTCCAGGCTGCGCACCATGTGCAGCAGCACGTCCCTCACGCCCAGCTCTCGCTGCGGCAGGGGCTGGTAGAAGCAGTACGCTTCCTGTGCGAGCCGCGCCGCATTCGCGCGATCGACGCGTACCTTCTCGCCGGTGGCGACGTCGCTGTACGCGAAGCCCCCCGCTGGCTGAGGGATCAGCGCTACCGGCGCGCCGTCGACGAACCCCAGCATAGCCCCCGCCGCGTCGCGCTGCCAGCCTTTCGACAACACGACGCGCCGGCACATCACGCCTGTTCCCCGCAGCTGGGCGTCTATGAGGTCGCGCACGCTCTTCGGGTCGCGCGGGGCATCGGCCGGCTTCACGCGGTAGTACGCCAGCACCTCGCCCACGGCATCGGCCGCGGCTTTGCCCGCATCCACTTCCGCGCCGCCCGCCGCCCGCCCGGTGATGGCCACGGAAAGATCCCAGGCCGCCTGAGAGACCAGGTCCTCGTCATGCTCCAGCCGTTCCTTGATCTGACTGTCGAACCAACCCATGCGCACCTCCTCCTATTCCTGGGTCACCAGCTGCAGGTACATGCCCCCGCGCTCGCACAGCTCTTCGTGAGTGCCGCGCTCCACCACGCGGCCCTTGTCCAATACCACGATCTCGTCGCAGTCTCGCACGGTGGACAGGCGATGCGCCACCACGATGCAGGTGATGCCGCGCTTGCGCACCGCGCTCATGACCTCCTGCTCGGTCTTGGCATCGAGCGCGCTGGTCGCCTCGTCCATGATGAGCACGGTGGGATCCTGCGCCAGCACGCGAGCGATTTCCAAGCGCTGCCTCTGTCCGCCGGACAGGTCGCGCCCGCCTTCGGACAACACGGCGTTATAGCCGCCGTCGCGCTGCATGATGACCTCGTGGATGCCGGCATCGCGCGCGGCAAGGATCACCTCGTAGTCCTCGATGGAGGTGTCCCACAGGCGGATGTTGTTGGCGATGGTATCGTTGAACAACACGATGTCCTGGTCGACCACAGCCACCGACCCGGTCAGCACCTCGCGCGGCACCTCGTCCATGGGCGAGCCATCGAAGCTCACCGTACCCGACCAAGGGCGAAACAAGCCGCTGACCAGCTTGGCAAGCGTGGACTTGCCGCACCCCGAAGGGCCTACGAAGGCCACGCTACGTCCGGATTCCACATCAAGGTCGAAATCCTTGATCAGGGGTTCTTCCAACCTCGAGTATCCGAAGGTCACGCCCTCCATATGCACGGCGCCCTTGAGCTTCTCGCACGATGCGGCGCGGTCGAGCGGAGCCTGGGAGAACGCCGGATCATCCGGATAGCGCATGACGTCCTCGATGCGCTCCATGTCGGTGCGCATCTCCTGCAGCGTCTGCATGACGGACGTCAACGTGGAAGCGGGAGCCATGAACTGCGACAGGTAGCCTTGGAACGCCAGGATCATGCCCACGGTGAACTGGCCTTGCAGCACCAAGTACACGCCCGTCATGAGCACGGCGGTGTTGGTCACCTGCATGACCAGCTGGGGCACCAGCCCCAGTCGCTGCCCCAAGCGCGCGAAGCGGACCTGTTGCGTGTTGAAACCTGCCTGGAAGCCGGCCCAACGCTCGAAATAGCCGCCCTCCGCGCCGGCGGCCTTGATGGTCTCCACCATTTCGATGCCGGAAACCGTGGCGGCGGCCAGCTTGCCCGCATCGCGCATCTGCACTCGCGTCACATTCACGCGCTTCGCCGAGATCAAGCGCGCCATGCCCAGGTTTATCACCACCGACGCTATGCCGATGGCGGCCAACAGCGGGCTGTAGGCAACCATCACCACGGCGTACAGCACCAGCAGCACGAAGTTCAGCAGCAGCGGCGCCAACTGCTTCACCAGCGATGCGGCGATGGTGGTGTTGGTGGCCGCACGAGCCGATAGGTCGCCGGCCATGCGCTGCGAGAAGAACTCCATGGGCAGGTGCAGAACCTTCCACATGAACGACGAGTTGGACACTACCGCCATCTTGCCCTCGAGACGTAGCAGGTACATGGCGTTCAGCACCTCGACCACGATGCGCACCGCTCCCACGGCTATCAGCAAGGCAATGAAGGGGTACAGCCATTCCGGGTTCTTCCCACCCAGCAGCCGATCCATGAACACTTGGGAGAGCGCCGGATTGATGATGCCGACGACGGCCGTCACCGCCGCCGTGATGGCCACGAACGCGAGCGCGGCGCGCGAGCCCTGTAGGCGCGGGCCAACGAACTCCCATACCGACCGGGGCTTGCCGCTGGGCTGGAAGTCGGGACCCGGCACGAAGCGCAGCATGACGCCCGTGAAGGCGGCATCGAACTCCTCCTCCGTCACGGTCACCTCGCCGCGTGCCGGATCGTTCAGATGCACCTTGCCTCCCTTGAAACCGCGGCACACCACGAAGTGGCTGAAGTTCCAGTGGACGATGCAAGGGAACACGCCCTGCGAGCGCAGCGCCTCGGGCTGCATACGGAAACCCGAGGCCTCGAATCCGTAGGCGCGAGCCGCGCGCACCACGTTGGAAGCCTTGGATCCGTCGCGTGATACGCCGCAGTCCGCGCGCACCTGCTCGAGCGGCACCCATTTACCGTAATAAGCCGCTATCATGGCCAGGCAGGCCGCCCCGCATTCGAGCGCTTCCATCTGCATGATAACGGGAACCTTGCCCGCCATCTGGCCAGGCTTGCCTGCAGTGCGAGCGCGGCGCGCTCCCTTACCCGGCAGCATCACGATGCGCCCCCCAGAATCAGGCTGATGGGAGCGAACTCGCTTGTGGCCACATGGGCATCGTACACGCCGTCGGGCAGGTCTATGGTCACGTCGACGGGAAACATCCAGCTCGTTGCGTTCACCTTGTGCGCTGCGTACTCGTCCAGCTGCGCGGCCAGTGCGTCGGGAGAGAGGGGCGTGGTTCCCACGGACGCTACGGCGCCTTTGGCGCTGTCGGCGCTCACCGTGTCGCCGACGGCCACCTGACCTACCTCGTCCTCGGCGACGTAGCAGGTCGCGTGGCCGCCTTGCACCACCAACGCAGTAGGCATCGTGTCGACCAAGCGCCCGCAGCACGCCCATATGAAGCCGGCCAGCAACAACAGAAGCACGGCGCCCAGCACCATCCACACCCCGGGATTCGACACGCGGATGTAGTCGTCGAGCTGCTCGGGCGACTTTGCCCGATCCAGGCTTTCCTGGCGAAAGGGCGAAGCCGCCTTGTCTTTTCCGTCGCGTGCGCTCATCGTGAACCTCCCGTTTCGGTCAAACCGTCGAAGCCGGGCAGAACGATGGGAAGCTCGACTCCTTCGCAGCCGGCCGCAACTTCATCCAGTTCGTCAAGCGCCAGCTCGCCTTCGCCCAGCGCCCCCCAGGCGCTCTGCGCCGCTGCGTCGTTCACCCACAGGCCTTCCTGCTCTATAAGGCTCTTGAAGTCGTCAAACGACATGCCCCCCGCCGCATGGCGGGCGGCATCCATCGCAGCCTCGTCACGGTCGGAACGAGGGCTCTTCGCATCGGGTTCGACCATCGTCGCTCCTTGCTCGCGCGGTCAAAAGAAACGGTTCCCCTTTTTCGGGCATCGCTGCGCATCGTGAACGGATGAAGCGCGGGCGACGCTCTTTTTCGTCAACCGACAACGATGGGGTACGAACACGCGACTGACAACGCCCCACGAACGAACGACCACTTTCAACGAACGAACGACCAAGGACGGTTGCTCGTTCGAGAGAAGCGCTTAAAACCGCGCATTTTCATCGGATCAATACCGACCATCTCCTCAACGCCCAGATCACGCGCCCGTGCCGCCCATCGCCGCTTACGGGTTTCGCAAGCGGCGACGGGCGGCGGTTCTTCAAGAACCCCCGCCCAAGCTAATGCAGCCGCAGTCGCGTCCGCGCCTAGCCGACCTCCCCCATAAAGCGGCAGATGGAAGTGATCTCGCAGACCTCGCCGGTATCCCTCCGAATTCCCGTTCCCGTGGTCGGGCATTCGCACACCGCCCCGCGGTCGTCAACCAAGCCCAAACCGGTGTACTGGCAGCAGCAGGCTTCGCCTCCGGCGACGGCGCCCAGCTCGTCTTCATCGAGTTCCGCCGATGAAGGGGCGAAGTCCTCGGCCGACAAGTCGAAGCCGGCTTTCTGCGCGATTGCAGCCGCCTGTTCTGCATTCTCTTCCGCAGACAGGCCTTCAAGCGCTTTCAGCTCGTCTTTGATCGACTCGTCCTCGCTCGCCTTCTTCAGAAAGTCTTTCAATTGCTCGTTCATGCGCAATCCTCTCCGTTTCTTCGGTTTGCTGGTTTTACAGCGTTACCACGCAATAGTAATTCGGCCAATCGAACTGACCGTACTTGCAGGTGGCGCAACACTTCGTCTCCGATGCCTGGAAGTCGCACACGTCAGACGGGGACACGACATGATAGGCCCCGCCGACGGTCGCATCCAGCTGTTGCTCGGTGAGCTCGCCTTCCGCGGTTCTCACCGCCATGAAAGCTGCCTCTTTTTCGGGACTCAACTCAAGGCCGAGCTCGGCGCTGACCTCGCGAAGCTCCTCAATCGTCTGGATGCGCGCGGCGCGCTCCATCATCTCTTGCTCGGTAGCCGCCATAGCAGCTCCCCCTTCCTGTTCCGTCCGTCCTTCTTGGACGATGCCTGCCGATAAGTGTAGAAATCGCCGGCCTTCGCACGCAAGGCGTCGCGAACGAACGACCTATTCAACCGCACGAAAAGCCTGTTGCGCAGTGCGCAGCGGTAGGCAAAGGGAACGCTCGTTTCGTTTGAAGGGGCGTTCGTTTCGACCTCGTTTGGCATCGACGAGCCGTCTGCGGCTTTCTTCTATACTGCGGGGAAGGCGCTCGTCGCCTTCATCCTTTTCTGCATTTCTGAAAGGTTGCCAGTGAAGAAGGCCGTGTTGCATACTTCGTTCTCGCGCCGTTCGGCGCATGTCTCCAGGAGAACATACCGTGACTAGCGAGAGCAGCAGGCATGTTCGGGGCGAGGCTCCCGCGGACGGTTCTGCTTCTCATCCCCTGATGGACGAGACGATTTCGCTGACGCGCGAGTTCGTCCATCGGTACTGGAACGGCGGGACAAGCTGGTGCGCCGCCCGCCTTTCCGATGATTTCGCATGGATGGGGGCACAGGACGACCAGCCCGACTTATCAAGCGATTCGTTTCGCCGCCAGATGGAGCAGATCGCTATCGAACGACCCCGCGTGGTTCTTATGTGCGAGCAGTACCTGCCCGTTGCCGCCCAGGAGACCCTGTGCATCGTGGCAGGGAGCTACCTGGTTTTCGGCGACCCGGCATCCGGCCGACTTGCCGCACAGGAGCAGCGCTTCACATTCGTGTGGAAGCGCGACGAAAACGACGACTCCCTGAAAATCTGCTATTGCCATGTATCGCATCCGCTGCCTCCTGCACCAGATAGCGAGCCGCTTTCCGTGAGCGTGAGCAAGCAGGCATACCTGTACCTCAAAGCCGTCCTGATGCGCCAACGCCAAGACGAGGCCGTTACCGTGCGCGACGTAGACGGCACTTCATGGCGCATCAACCCCGATGAGATCGTGTGCGTGGAGGCGCGAAAGCAGCGCACCGTGCTTCATTGCGAGAAGACGGACGTAACGGTGCACGGCTGCATGGGAAACGTGCTGGAGCAACTTGGATTGGACATGATGTACGTGCATCGTAGCTTCGCTATCAGCCCGCGCCATGTCGCGAGCCTGGAGAAACGCGATCTGGTGATGGACAACGGGCTTGTCATCGAGATTCCCACCAAACGTCTATCCCAGGTGAAGAAAGAGCTATTCGGCTAGCAACAAGGTTTTTCGTTGCGCGCGAGCGGTCTTTCGTTCGCAAGGAGTTGCGGACGGGCGCCGTCGCTTCGTATGCTAGGCGTCGCAAGCTGCTTTCAAGCAGGCGGTTCGAAAAGAGAAAGAAGGCCCGCCATGGCAACTGGCAAAGAAACCAGCACAGCGGCAGAAGAAGCTGCTGAAAAGCTCGCCGATCAGGAATTGGATGCAACCGGAGGAGGGCCAGGGATCCCTCTTGACCGCATAATAAACCCCAATCGCTACCATTTCGGATGCGGATTATGGGTTCCCAACCCCGGACACGAGTATGACGAAAGGCACTATTGCATTCATTGCCGCTTCTTCTTGGACACCGGCCCGCACTCTTTCGATTGCGTAAGAACATCGTCCCCTTGGGATTGGGACGGCTAGAGGGGGATCTTCCGTTCGGGGAATTCAGCATCTAAGCTTGGAAAAGACGTCTGAAAATCGTTCATAACCCTCCATCTCCCCCAAGCACTGCGATGTGGCGGCAGGGCTCACATGCAACGCGCGGCTGAATACGGCGGGGAGATGCGAAGGGCTGAGCCGGCAGAGAAAACCGCTCGCTTCGACTCTGCCCTTCGCCAAGAACGCTTTCACCTGCTTGTTCGCGCGTCTTCCTTTCGCCATCTTCCAGCAAGACCACACGGGGAAGGCCTAGCCAACGTCGCCCATCGAGTGGCAGACTCTATCAACGTTGACGAACCCGCTTCCGTCGGTCCAGGCTCCTGTCCCCTCTCTTGGGCAATCGCACAGCACAGGGCGATCATCCATCAGGCCCGTACCGGTTTGCCTACAGCAACAGGCGTAACTTCCTCCTGCCACGACGTTGAGCTCGTCGTCGTCAAGCTCCGTTTCGACAGGAGCGAAGTCCTCGACCAACACATCGAAGCCGGCTTCCCGGGCGATGGCTGCCGCGCGCTCGGCACGCTCCTCTTCGGGCAGGCCGGCGAGGGCGCCGAGTTCCTCTTTGAGCGGCCCGTCCTCGCTCGCCTTCTTCAAAAAGCCTTTCAATTGCTCGTTCATGCGCGCTCCTCTCTATTGAAGGTTTCCGTTGGACTGCAAAGGCATGACTTCGGCAGGCTTCGGCCCGCCTTCGTTTTTATCTAAAAAGCAGTAGAGATTTGGGTACGAAAAACGGCTATACGCGCAGGAGGCGCAGCAAAGCGTGTTATCTTGTTGGTAATTGCACTTGAAGAGTGGGGACACGATTACGGAGCCGCCGGACACGGCAGCAAGCTCGCTCTCGTCGAGCTCCGTTTCGGCGGGGTCGAGATCCTCGACCGTCACCTCGAAACCGGCCTCGCACGCGATGGCGGCCATTCTCGCCGCGACTTCGTCTTCTGGCAGACCAGCGAGGGCCTCCAGCTTGACCCGCAGGCCTTCGTCTTCGCTGACCTTCTCCATGAATTCCTTCATGCCCTGCTTCATTCGTTCTCCTTTCTCTCGGCGATCCTCGTCTGAGCCCTCTCCACGGTCTCCCGAATACGGGCCGCGTAGCCGCCTTTCAGGATGAGGCACTGGGCGCGATCGGGCGACAGTATGTCGTCGGGGGCGGTGAACAGCGCGCTCGCGCGGCACCCGCCAGCGCATGCGCCGCGGTGCTCGCACTGGGCGCACTCGGGGTTGTGCTCCCACAGCGCGCTCACGCGCGTATCGATGAGCGAGAGGTACTCCGAGTCGGACAAACCCTGCCTCAAGCCGATCTCGGTGGCCAGCGGGTACCTTTCCTGCATCGGCATGGACGACAGCGCCATGCACGGCAGCATCCGCGCCTCCGGGGACAGGTAGAGCGTCTGGCGCGCGTGGCCGCACGTCACCTGCGACGCGCACGCGGCGGGGTCGCGCTCCTCCGGATGCTTCCCTATGTTGGGAATGGTCCAATCCCCGCTGCCCGGACGCGCCATGAAGAAGCCGCCCAGATGCAGGCCCAGAGGCGCGCCGTCCTCGTAGAAGCAGGGGATGTAGTCCAGGTAGACCTCGAAGGTCTCCTCCAAGGTGAGCGACCTGTCCTCGCCCAGGCGCTCCCACGTGTCGGTGTCCGCCACGGGATTGACCTTCAGGCTCTCGCAATGGTGCGCCGCCAGCGTGCTGACGCTCTCTCGCAGCAGGTGCTTGTTGCCCTGGTGCAGGCACATCTCGGCTCCGGTGGGAAAACCCCGCTCGTGGCAGAGGTCGAACGCCGCCAGCACCGCGTCGCCTGCGCCGGGGACGCCGCGCATCCAGTCGTGCCAGCCCTGCGTGCCGTCGTAGCTCATGTTGAACTCGGGACGAATCCCGCGCTCCTCCAGCTGGTCGAGCAGCTTCTCGTCCACCAGCTTGCCGTTCGTGTAGATCTGCGCGATCCGTATGCGGTAGGACAAAAGCGCGTCCACCAGCTCCATGAAATCGCGGCGCACCAGCGGCTCGCCGCCGGTCAGCGACACCTCCAGGATGCCGCAGTCGGCGATCTGCCGCGCCAGGTCCATCATGGTGTCGTGGTCGATCTCGCCCAGCTTCGCGTCGGGCGCGGACATGTAGCAGTGGCGGCACCGGTAGTTGCACTTGCCGGTGATCGACCAGTGCGCGGTTCGGACGAAGCGGTTCTGATAGCGGCGGTACTCCTGATCGGGCGTGAGGCGCTCTCCCGGCTCGCACGGACGCACGGCACCCTGTTCCTCCAGCTTCTCCACGATGGCGCGCACCTCGTCGCTGATGATGGGTAGCGACAGGTCTATCTGCCCATCGCACAGCGAAAGCGCCTCGAACGTGCGCGCGTCGACGAAGCGCACGCCGTTGTGCGGCCGCTCGACCACGGCATAGGGCAGCTTCTCCCAGCCCCGCAGAACTAGATCTTCTCTCAAAAGTCGCTTCATGTCGCTCTTTTCTTCCTTTACATGCGGACGCCGCCTCGGCGACCCTCTCCCTCCCTGCTTACGATGAGGCGTTTTTCGGCTTGAACCGGCAGGTAAATAACGGATAGAGCATCTGCTTGTTGCGGCACGTGGCGCATATGCGATTATCGAAATCCCAGCCATCCCATTGGTCGCAGGTGTCGAACAGGTTTATATACGGCGATCCGGGGCCGAAAAAACTCGATCCGCCGACCGAGGCGTCCAGTTCCCCCTCCGACAATTCCCGCAACTCTGCCTTTGCAGCCATGAAAGCTTGCTCGTCTTCGGGAGACATCTCCACGCCGAACTCAGCGCATGCCTCGCGCAACTCCTCAATCGTCTGGATACGCGCGGCGCGTTCCATCATCTCCTGCTCGGTTGCCGCCATGATGATTACCCCTTTCTCGTCCGACCGCGCGTCGCGACCGGTGTCTGCGGATCAGTATGAGAACCGCTTCTGCCGTCTGCAAGCCGCCGCGAACGAACGACCGATTACGGCGAACGAACGCTCGTGCATGGAGCCGAACGAAGCAGGACAGATGGGCGTGAGGGGGCGTTCATTTCGCTCAAAGAAAAACGTGCCGATGCCTCGATCGCAGTCGCGCGTATCGCTCAATGCCGCGGCGCGGACGGCGAAATCGTCGAAGGATCGCATGGCGCTGCAATGGTGGCAAGCTTTGCAACTACCGCGACAATGAACACCGATCAAGGCATTTCGTCGTTTCGCCCGGATTTTGCCCAGATTTGTGTCGAAAATGGATCTGAACGCAAAAAAGGTCGAAAGCGTTTTCAGCTTCCGACCTGCAAGTTCATGGTCGCGGGGGCAGGATTTGAACCTACGGCCTCCGGGTTATGAGCCCGGCGAGCTACCAGACTGCTCCACCCCGCATCATTATGTTGCGCCTACCTCTCCTGCCCGAAGTGCCTTCAAACAGGAAAAGCGGCAAGAAAGAATACTACCCGTCTGCCTTAACGAATGCAAATCATTTCTCAGTGATTCACAAGGTCTACACGTTTCCATGCAGTTGAGCGAACAGGAACCGCGACGCACAAACGACAGCGGGCCCCCGCGATTGCGCGGGCCCGCATGGCAGAACCGGGTTTCGGCGAGGACGTTAGTCTTCCTCGGGCACCGTCTCGCTGACGGAGGCGTTCGTGATCAGGATCAACGACGCCACGGAGGCGGCGGCCTGAAGCGCCGTGACCGTAACCTTCGCCGGGTCGGCGATGCCACGGCCGATCATGTCGCCGTACTCGCCGGTCATACAATCCAGACCCTGGCCCAGCGGCAGCTCCTTGACCTTCTCAACGGCCACGTCGCCGCGATAGCCCGCATTCTCCGCCAGAGCGCGCAGCGGCACCTCCAGCGCCTTGCGCAGAATGTCGATACCCAGCTGCTCCTCGGCGTTCTCGCATACGAGGCCGTCCAGCGCGGACGCGGCCTGCAGCAGCGCCACGCCGCCACCGGCCACCAGGCCCTGCTCTGCGGCCGAGCGGGTAGCCAGCAAAGCGTCCTGGATACGGCTGCGGATCTCGTTCATCTCGGACTCCGTGGCGGCGCCCACTTCCATGACCGCGATGCCGCTGGACAGCTTGGCCAGACGCTCGCGCAGAACGTCGCGGTCGTAGTCGATCTTCTCCGTTTCGATCTGCGCGCGCAGCTGATCGCAACGCTGCTCGATAGCCTCGGGCTTGCCCTTGCCGCCCAAGATGGTGGTACGGTCCTTGGTGATCTGCACGCTGGCGGCGCGGCCGAGCATGCTCTTGCGCGCATCGGCCAGCGTCAGGCCGCGATCAGGCGTGATAACTTCGCCGCCGGTGAGGATGGCCAGATCCTCGAGCTCGGCCTTGCGTCGATCGCCCAGAGCCGGCGCCTTCACCGCAACGCTGGTCAGCGTGCCGCGACGGCGGTTCATCAGCAACGTGTTCAGCGCCTCGCCGCGCACGTCTTCAGCGGCGATCAGCAACGGATGACCGGACTGCATGACCTCTTCCAGCACGGGCACGATGTCTGCGAAGTTGTCGCCCAGACGCTGGTCGGTCAACAGGATGTAGGGCTCGGTGAGCTCGCCTTCCAGGCGCGCCGGGTCGTCGGCCATGTACGGGGAGATGAAACCGTTGTCGAACATCATGCCCTTAAGGATTTTCACCTCGATGCCGAAGTTCTGAGACTTCTCGACCGAGATGACGCCGTCACGGCCGATGGCATCCATAGCCTCCGCGATCTTCTCGCCGATCTGGCGGTCGCCTGCGGAAACCGTCGCGATCTCGGCGATCTGCTCACGCGTGGTAACCTCGACGGCGTTCTTGAGAACCTCGTCGGCCACCACGTCGGCAGCGCGCTGGATGCCGCGGCGCAGCGCCAGCGGATCGGAACCGGAGATGACGCAGCGTACTCCCTCGCTCACGATAGCGTCGGAAAGGATGGTCGCCGTCGTGGTGCCGTCGCCCGCGTCGTTGTTCGCGGCGATGGCGGCCTCGCGCACGATCTTCATGCCCATGTTCTCGATGGGATCTTCAAGATCGACATTGGCGGCCACCGTGGCGCCGTCGTTGGAAACGTTGGGCTTCTCGTGCTCCTTCTGCATGGCGACGTAGCGCCCCTTCGGGCCGATCGTCACCCTCACGGCATCGGCCAGCTTGTTGACGCCGGCAGCCATCTTCGTACGGGTTTCGTTGTCGAACGCAATGTCTTTGGACATAGTCTGGTTCCCTTCTCATCGGTGTGCGGCGCTTCGCCATCACCGCGCGCACGATAGGCGCCTCTGCCGCTCGGCTGAAAAAACACTGACCCGAGCATGCGGAAGCTCATAAAAATCACTGTCGAAAAAGTTAGCACTCTTTTGCTTCGAGTGCTAGTCATAACAAGCTTTTTCCTCGTGACGAATGGAAAGCAGCGCTTTTTTGAAGGGCTTCGAACCTCTTGCCAATCGGAAGGCTCAGCACCGAAGCCTCGAAAGCGGCACCCAGAAACATGCTTCTGCCTAATGCGCCGCGAACGCCGATGCTCTACAATCAGGAGCTGCGCGATGCTGGCCGAGCGTTCAACTCGAAGCCGTTTCGCACCGCGCCGCCGAAACAGCACGACGCGAAGGAGCGCCTCCATGGCAGTGATCGATGCCCATGCTCACATATATCCCGACAAGATCGCCTCGCGAGCGGTCGACGCCGTGGGCGACTTCTACCTCATCGACATGTTCGGCGAAGGCACGGTGGAGCACCTGCTGTCCGCGCAGCAGCATGCGCCCATCACGCACTTCATCGTGCATTCGGTGGCCACGACGCCGGGCAGCGTGGAATCCATCAACAACTTCATCGCCGAGCAGTGCCGACAGCACCCCGAGTTCATCGGGTTCATGGCCATGCACCAGGACTATCCCGAGCCTGAGAAGGAAATCGAACGCGCCATCGGCCTGGGCCTCAAGGGCATGAAACTGCATCCCGACACGCAGCACGTGAACATGGACGACCCGCGACTCATGAACGTGTACGAGATGATAGAGGGGCGCCTGCCCATCGTCATCCACACGGGCGACTACCGTTACGACTACTCGCATCCGCGCCGCCTGATGAACGTGCTGAAAACGTTCCCCGACCTCGTGGTGGACGCGGCGCACTTCGGTTGCTGGTCGCGCTATGAAGTGGGCTACGACATCCTGCATAACGCCGACAACCTGTTCGTGGACGCGTCGAGCTCCCAGTTCTTCCTGGGGCAGCGCCGCACGGTGGAGCTGGCGCGCATGTGGGGCACCGACCGCATCATGTTCGGCTCGGACTACCCCATGTGGAGCCCTGCGGCGGAATACGACCAGTTCGTCACCGCCGGCTTCTCGGAGGACGAGCTGGAGAACATGCTGTGGCACAACGCCGAGCGTTTCGCCGGCGTGAAGGTGGGATAGCGCACGCAACAAGAAGCCCCGCCATTGCTGACGGGGCCTGAAGTCGTTTAGCTTTCGTCGCTTTCCGGAGCGTGCTCGAGCACCACCCGAATCTTGTCGATGCGGTGGCGGTCCATATCGACCACGGTGAACGTGGCCCTGTCGTCGCCGTCCTCGATGGTCACGGAATCGCCCTCGTCGGGGATACGGTCGAACACAGTGAGCAGCAGACCGCCCGCCGTCTCGCATTCCTCGGACTCGAGGGGCTCGAAACCAATGAGCTCGCCCACCTCGTCGATGGGAAGCGAGCCGTCGATGAGGTAGCTGCCATCGTCCAACTGCACGATCTCGTCCGAGCCGCCATGCGCGTACTCGTCATCGATGCGGCCGACGATCTGCTCCATGATGTCGCTCATCGTAACGATGCCGGCCGTGCCGCCGTGCTCGTCGATGACCACGGCGATTTTCGTGCGCTTCTCCTGCAGCGTTTGCAACAACTTCGCGATGGGCACGCCCTCGGGCACGGCCTGGATCATGCGCACGCGCAGGTCGTCGACTGTCGCGTCCTTGGGCATCGTGTAGAGGTCCTTCACGTGCACGAAGCCGACGATGCGGTCCTTGCTGCCGCGGCACACCGGGTAGCGCGTGTACTTGTACTGCAACACGGTCTGGAGGCTCTCCTCCAGCGGATCGTCGAGGTCGATGCACACCACATCGGTGCGCGGCGTCATGATGGCCTCGGCGTCTTTGTCGCCCAGGTCGAAGATGTTGTCCACGTATTCGTTCTGCTCGGGGTCGATGAGTCCGCTTTCGGTGCTCTCGTCGATGAGCAGCTTGATCTCCTCGTCGGTGTACACCTCGTGTTCGTTGGCCACGTCGTGGCCCAGCATCTTCATGACGCCGTTCGTAATGCTGTTGAACAACCACATGACGGGGTACGTGATGCGGTAGAACCACACGAGCGGCGTGGCCGTGAACAGGGCGTAGCGCTCGGTGGAGAAGATGGCCAGCGACTTCGGGATGAGCTCGCCCACCACGATGTGCAACGCGGTGATGATGACGAAACCGATGACGATGGAGATGCCGTGCGTGGCCGCCTCGGGCACGTTGAGTGCCTTGAACAGCGGTTCGAACAGGGCTGACACCGCAGGCTCGCCCAACCAGCCGAGGGCGAGCGAGGCAAGGGTGATGCCCAGCTGGCAGGCTGACAGGTAGGCGTTGACGTTGTCGGCGACGAGCTTGGTGTACTTGGCGCCCTTGCGACCCTCGTCCACGAGGATTTCGACTTGCGACTTGCGTACGCGCACGAGCGAGAACTCGGCGGCGACGAAGAACGCATTCATGAGCAGGAAAAACAGAACGAGCAGCAAACTGAGTGCTATGGGCATAATTGCGGATGGTCCTCCTTTATATGACTATTCGCCATGTAATCGTACGGCATCCGTCCATCTGGTCATACACCCGTTACCGGAAACCCGCAGGTTTCCACAAGTGGGGTTGAAGCCATCCGCCTATGGAGGAGCGACCCAGGAATCCAGAAGCCTCGCAAAGACGCATCATCGCCCCAAAAACACGCTCCAGCGACTGAGGCGTGTTTTTGGGGCGATGATGCGATCGGAAACTCAGGAACATCCGCGGCCGCACGCGCCCAGGCAACCGCGGGGCGTCACGCCGTCGCCAGGTCGCCGTCCTCGTCGACGCTCGGCGCCGCCTCGGCGGTCGAACGTTCGGACATCGCCGTCGCGCCCTCGATGCCGGCGTCCTTCGGCAGCACGAGGTTCGCCACCACGGCCACCAGGAACACCACGGCCACGCAGTTCTGCGCGAACACGCTTTGGATCAGCTCGGGGAAGTTCGCGAACAGGGCCGACACCTGCGTGAAGCCTATGCCCACGGCCAGCGACAGCGCCGCGATGAGGATGTTGCGCTGCGAGAAGCCCGCCCGCGCGATCATCTGGAAGCCGCTGACGATGATGTTGCCGAACATCATGATGGTGCAGCCGCCCAGCACCGCCTCAGGCAGCGACGCGAAGATCACGCTGATCACCGGCAGGAACGCCGCCAGGATCATGATGACCGCGCCCGTGGCGATGGCCTTGCGGTTCACCACCTTCGTCATGGCCACGAGGCCCACGTTCTGCGAGAACGACGTGATAGGCAGGCAGCCGAAGCACGCCGACAGCGAGCTGACGAAACCGTCGCAGGCGATGGAGCCCGAAAGCTCCTTCTCCTTCACCTCGCGGTTGAGGCCCACCATGGTCAGCGCGGAGGTGTCGCCGATAGTCTCGGTGGCCGACACGAGGAAGATCAGCGTCACCGACACGATGGCGCCCAGGTTGAACTCGGGCGTGAACGGCATGAGCTGCGGCAGTGCGAACAGCTCTATGTTCTGGAAGCCGCTGAAGTCGACCGCCCCCGCAACCACGGCGCATGCATACCCGATGACCAGGCCGAACAGCACCGAAAGCTGCTTGGTCTTGCCTTTCGCCAGCACCTGGAACACCAGGCACGAAACCAGCGAGATGGTGCCCAGCAGCAGGTTCTGCGGCGATCCGAAGTCGGCAGCGCCGGAGCCGCCGCCGAACGAAGAGACACCCACGCCCAAAAGCGAGAAGCCGATGGACGTGACCACGACGGCCGCCACGATGGGCGATATGATGCGCCGCCAATACTTCGCGAACAGGCCCAGCACGCCTTCGATGATGCCGCCCACGATGATGGCGCCGATGGCGACGTTGTACCCGTACGTGGCCGCGATGCCCACGAGCACGGTGACGAACGTGAAGCTGATGCCCATGACGATGGGCAGGCCCGACCCTACGCGCCACAGCGGGAACAGCTGGATGAGCGTTCCGATGCCCGCGATGAGCATGGCGCTTTGCACCAGCATGCCCAGCTGATCGTCCGCGAGGCCGGCCGCCGCGCCCACGATGAGGATGGGCGCGAGGTTCGCCACGAACATCGCGAGGATGTGCTGGATGCCGTAAGGAATGGCACGGACGACGGGTATGTCGCCGTCGAGCTTGAACAGGTTCTCGTGTACGAATGCTTTCATCGGAACGCGATCTCCCCCGTCTCGGGGTCCATGCGCTCCACGATGGCGAGCGACTCCAGGCGGTAGCCGCGCTCGCGCAGATCGTCACCGCCGGGCTGGAAGCCCTTCTCGATGGCGATGCCGATGCCCTCCACCGTGGCGCCCGCCTCGCCGACGAGCTCGATGAGGCCGTTCAGCGCGCATCCGTTCGCCAGGAAGTCGTCGATGATCAGCACATGGTCGTCGGCGTTCAGGAACTTCTTCGACACGATGACGTCGTACACGCGACCGTGCGTGAACGACTCGATGCGTGTCGTGAACATCTCGCCGTCCAGGTTGATGCTCTGAGCCTTCTTTGCGAACACCACCGGCACGCCGAAATGGCGCGCCACCACGCAGGCGATGCCGATGCCGGACGCCTCGATCGTGAGGATCTTCGTGATGGGAGCGTCGGCGAACAGCCGCTCGAACTCCTCGCCCATCGCGTCGAACAGATCGATGTCCAACTGGTGGTTGAGGAAGCTGTCCACCTTGAGGACGCCCTCCGACTTCACCACCCCGTCGCGCCTGATGCGTTCCTCCAAAAGCTCCACGTGCCGCCTCCGTCGTCGTTCCGTCTTCATGCGTCGCGTCATCTCGCAGACGCAACGAACCTTTGCAGGACAGTGTAAAGGACGCATGCCGCCAGGGGAACGGGGAATTCGCTAGATCGACGGGTTGCCCGCATGGAAACCACGTGGGAAATGATGACAAGGAATGTGGAATCCGCGTGGGAACAGCGCTGGAACCGCGCAAGATCGAGCAGACTTTCCATGGTGTTGCACGCCATGGAAACGTAGAACGGGCCCGCTATACTTGTAGGTACGGATTCGATCCGGCGGCTTGGTGCCTCTCCCTCTCATTACTCTAGAAGGATGGAGGTGAAGACCATGACCGCTTTGGATTTGCTTGCGTTGGCCGAATTGCTGTTGAAGCTGATGTCTCGTATCATCGAGTTTGCCCTGGTGATAGAAGACGCGCTCCAGTCCCACAAGGGAAAGGAGCGCTCCAAGTAAACCCAAACCGCCGAAGCGATCCGAGAGCCGTGGGGAGCACCAACTCCCTGCGGCTCGCCTCATATTATACGCATCGAACGGCAGCTCGCAAGGGTTTCCAAGCGATGCAGCTCGCGTCCCTACAGCACCACTTGGCCGGTGAACAGCAGCACGAGCGACGTGACGGCGGCGATGAGGATGATGGCCACCACCACCTTGTCCACCGTGCTCTTGAGGTACGGCTCGTTGCGCTCCTTCTTGCCCTTGATGTACATGAGGATGCCCGGCGCGTACAGAAGCGACATGAGGGTGAGCCCCGTCGCGCCCGACGCCCACGCCAGGAAGAAGCTGTACACCACGCCGAACACGCCGAAAATGCGCCACAGCACCAGGCTGCCGCCCACCTTGCCCTTGAACGCGTCGGGCTCGGTGAACGTGAGCTTCGCGAAGTACGCCGCCGACAGCAGGTACGGCAGCAGGATCATGCCGGCCGACAGCGCGTAGAAGAACTGGTACGTGCTGTCCGAGAACAGCATGACCACGAGGAACGCCTCGATGATGACGTTCGTCACCACGAGCGTGACGATGGGGGCGCCCTTCTTGTTCGTCTTGGCGAAGGCCTTGATGAACACGCCCTGCTCAGCCGCCTCGTAAGGCGACTCGCTGGACAGCACGGTGTAGCCCAACATGGCGCCCACCAGCGACAGCACCACGCCGCCGTTGATGAGGATGGCGCCCCACTGCCCCACCGCGTGCTCCATGACGCCCGCAAGCGCCGGGTTCTCCAGCTGGGCCAGCTCGGACAGCGGCATGACGCCCATGCTGAGCACGCTGACCATGAGGTAGATGCTGAGCACGCAGATGAACGCGATGATGGTGGCCTTGCCCACGTCGCGTTCCTTCTTGGCGCGACCGGAGATCGCGACCGCGCCCTCGATGCCCACGAACACCCAGATGGTGATCATCATGGTGTTGCTCACCTGGTCGAAGAACGGCAGGCCCGGATCGGCGCCCTGCGACATGTTCGCCAGAAAGATGCCGAGGTCGAATTTCTGCAGAAAGATGATGGCCGTGATGGCTACGAAGATAGGCACGAACTTCGAGATGGTGATAACGGCGTTCACGCCGGTAGCCTCTTTGATGCCGCGCGATACGAGGAACACGTAGAACCAGATGAGCAGGCTGGCGCCGATGACCGACGGCAGGTTCGTGCCGCCGCCGAAGATGGGGAAGAAGTACGAAAGCGCGCCGAACAGAAGCGCCGAGAAGCTGACCGTGCACAGAAGCGCGCTGATCCAGTAGCCCCAAGCGCTGTTGAAGCCCAAAAAGTCGCCGAACCCCGCATTCGCATAGCTGTAGATGCCGCCCTTCAACTGCGGCTTGATGCGCGAGAGCGCGAAGAACGTCATGACGAGGCACAGCACCCCGATTCCCGAGATGCTCCATGCAGTGAGGATAGCCGCGCCGCTGGCGCCGCCTGCAGCCTGGTCGCCCGCCAACGTGAACACGCCGCCGCCGACGATGAGCGTGATGACCGTGGTGACGAGGCGAAAGATGCCCAGTCCTCCGTGGGGTTGGGGAATGCCCGAAGTGGCGGACGCGTGGTGCGATGCGGATTCGCTCATGTAATCACCGTTTCCTTGATGGACAACTGGTAGCATGATACTCCACAACATTGCATTCCGTCACACCGTTATGCAACATTTTGCATGCAGAGCGGTTGTCGTCCCGAGCGGAGCGCATGGCACGGAGATGGCAAGGGGCGGGACGTCACGCAATGACGAGGCGCTCCACGAGGACGTTTTCCAACGCCGAGCGGTTGAGGTCGCAACCCAGGCCGCTGGCATGGCCTTCGCGGTTGAGCGTCACCATGCCGCGCTCGGCCGTGTAGGGCGGATCGGTGATGTCGCAGGAGAAGTAACGAGCCGTGGCTCCGATGTCGCCGGGCGCACCCACCGCGCTCAGCGTCTCGAACGCGGCATGCAGGCGCCTGGACACGCCCGTGTCGTACATGCCGCCCATCCACACCTCGATGCCCCGCTTGCGCGCCATTTGCACGAAATCGAGCGCAGGCTGCACGCCGCCGCATTTTCCCAGCTTGAGGGCGTAGCACCGCAGCTCGGGCTGCGCCAACGCACGGGACAGGTCCTCGGGGCGCACGATGGACTCGTCGAGGCAGATGGGGGTGCGCAGCGTGCGCTGCAGACGCGCGAGGCGGCTGAACAGGTCGGTCGGCCCCACGGGGGGCAGGCGCCGCGGATCCAGCGGCTCCTCGATCCAGGCGACGTTCAGGCCGTCCAAGCCGCGCAGCTCCTCGGCTTCACGCTCCGAGAAGCTCTGGTTGGCGTCGAGCGTGATCATCATGTCGGGCAACGCGGCGCGCACGGCCTGCGCGCATGCGAGCGCGGTTCCCGGTTTCACCTTCAGCTTCACGCGCTTGTAGCCTGCCTCGGCGCAGCGGCGCGCGGCCGCGGCCGTCTCGACCGCGGAGCCCAGCCCGATCGCCGCGCCGGCCGGCACGGATGCCGAAGCGCCCGCGGTCGCGGCGTTCGCAGCCCCGCCGATCAGCTGCCATAGCGGCTTGCCGACGATCTTGCCGTACAGGTCCCACAGCGCAGGCTCGAGCGCGCCGCATGCCAACGGAAACGCCTTCGCCTCGGGAACGGCGGCGAAGGCGGCGCTCGCCTCGCTGGGATGCAGGAACGCCTCGCGCAGCACGATCGGAGCCAGAACGTCGTGGAGGATGCGCGCGTCCTGGTCGAGCGTTTCCGGCAGATACCAATCCGTCGGAAACGCCACGCACTCGCCCAGCCCCGTGCGACCGGCATGATCCGTCACTTCGACGATGATCGACTCGCGATGCGTCAGAGTGGCCTTGGCTGTTTTGAACGGCGTTTTGAACGGCAGCCGGATGCGGTGCAGCGTGACGCGCGCCACCTCGATGCGCTGGTCGTAGCGCCGCTCGAGCGCGACGCGGTCGATTTTCCCGATGCCCGTGCGCGGGAACTCGTCGAGCACGCACACGTGCTTCGGCAGGTACAGCTTCGACAGGCGCGGCGCCAAGCTGGTGCGAACGTACGACGCCAGCTGACGGTTCGTCAGGGATGCGAGCTGATCCGCCTGCGTCTGCGCTTGCGTCCGCTGCGCGTAGCGGCTCGCCCTCGGACGCGGCGCGGGCGCTTTCTCGCGCTCGACGAACGCAACAGGCCGTCTTCCCCAGCGGGCGTCGGGCGCGCCGAACACGTGGGCGTCGGATACCCCGGCCACGCGCAGCAGCTTCTCCTTGATCTCGGCCGGGTACACGTTCTCGCCGCCCGACACGAACATGTCCTCGGTGCGCTCCTTCACGAACAGCTTGCCGCCGTACAGCGCCGCCGTGTCCCCCGTCAGGAAGAAGCCGTCCACCGTGTACGCGGCGCGCGCGTTCAGGTAGCCGCCGAACAGGCCCGGGCCCTTCACGGCCAGGCGGCCGAACCCGTCGTCGCCGGGATCCACGATATGCGCCTCGTAGCCGGGCAGCAGGCGCAAGCCGCCGGTGAACGAAGCCGTCACCTGGGCGTGGGCGATTTGGCTGGACGTCTCGGTCATGCCGTAGCTTGCGTACACGCGCGCGCCCGCACGGCACGCGCGATCGAGCGTCTGCGGGTTGAGCGCGCCGCCGCCCAGCAGGATGCAGGAGTAGCGCGCGAGCGTTTCCGGCTTGTCCGCGGCCACCATGTCCTGCAGCATCTTATCGACCACCGACACGTGCGTCGCGCCCTTCTTCGCCGCGTCGGACAGCAGACGGACGGCGTCGAAGCGGCGGTACAGCACGAACGGGCTGCCGTTCAGCACGCTGCGCACGACGACCTGGAAACCGCCGATATGGTAGAGCGGCAGCACCGCCTGCCACATGCCCTCGCCGCGACGATTGAGCGTCCGGTTGGACGCTTCGGATGCGAAACAGATGTTTCCCCACGTCAGCGATACGGCCTTCGCACGCCCCGTGGTGCCCGACGTGAACATGACCACGGCGCGGGCGTCGAAGTCGAACACGTGCGCGGCGTGTTCGGCGAAGTGGATGACACTCTCGGCAGCATCCTGCTGCGCCACTTCGCTGCGACGGCGCAGCGACGCGCGGCCCGAGCTGGCGCGGCCGAGCGCCTTCGTAGTGCGGGGCTCGGCGGACGCCGCGTTCACGCGGGCGGCGAAGCTAGGGCGCACGCCGCGCCCCGTCGCACGGACGGCGGACGGTGCGGCCATCTCGCCCGTCAACATGGCCTTCGCGCCTTCCAACAGGCGCGACACGTTGGTCGCATCGACGCGCAACGAAGCCAGCGACACACCGGGCTTGCGGTCGATGTCCAGCAACCGACTGTACTTCTCGGCATCGGTCAGGCGGTTGTTGAGCGCGACCAACGCGAAGCCGCCATACGCGGCAGCCAGCATGACCAGCACGTACGCCGGATCGTTCGGCAGATCCACGGCGACGCAATCGCCCGGACGCACGCCGCGGTCCAGCAAGAGCCGCGCGAGCGCAGCGGACAGCATGCGCGTCTCGCGATACGAGTACGCCGTCTCGTTGCCCGCTTCGTCAACGTACGTGAAGCACGTGCGCTGCGGGAACTGTCGCACCGTGCTCTCGAACGCACCGATCATCGCTGCCGGATTCCTGCCTTTCGGTTGCCGCCTGCCAGACGTGCGATCTTACGGAAACTTGGGGAACTGGGTGAAGTCGGGAGCGCGCTTCTCCTTGAACGCGTCGCGACCCTCCTTCGCCTCGTCGGTGGTGTAGTACAGAAGCGTGGCGTCGCCGGCGAGCTGCTGGATACCCGCAAGCCCGTCCGTCGCCGCGTTGAACGACGCCTTCATGAAGCGCAGCGCCGTGGGGCTGAACTCCAGCATCTCCTGCGCCCAGCTCACGCACTCCGCTTCCAGATCCTCGAAGGGAACCACTTTGTTGACCAGGCCCATCTCAAGCGCCTCGGCAGCCGTGTACTGGCGGCAGAGATACCAGATCTCGCGCGCCTTCTTCTGGCCCACGATGTTCGCCAGATAGCCCGCGCCGTACCCGGCGTCGAAGCTGCCCACCTTCGGGCCCGTCTGGCCGAACTTGGCAGTCTCGGCGGCGATGGAGAGGTCGCACAAGATGTGCAGCACGTGCCCGCCGCCGATGGCATAGCCGTTCACCATGGCAATGACGGGCTTGGGCACCACGCGGATAAGGCGCTGCAAGTCCAGCACGTTGAGGCGCGGGATGTTGTCCTCGCCCACGTAGCCGCCGTTGCCGCGGATCTTCTGGTCTCCGCCGGAGCAGAACGCCTCGTCCTCATGGCGGCCGCCGTGGTTGACGCCGGTCAGGATGATGACGCCGACGGACGCGTCGTCGCGCGCCTCGCTGAACGCGTCGTACAGCTCGGTGACGGTGAGCGGGGTGAACGCGTTGCGTCGCTCGGGCCGATTGATGCTGATCTTGGCGATACCGCCTGCTGTTTCGTAGATGATCTCGCGGTACGCCTTGCCCGCCTGCCACGCAATGTCGCCCATGGCCGTCCTTTCGTCGCGCGCCGTGAGAAGCGGCTGCGCCGTGTGTAGAAGGGGATCTCCGACTAGATGTTCCCTATAGTAGCGCGTATCGCGCGTTTTCGCACCTCAAAGCAAAATTTCTCCGGAAAGATCAGGTACACTTCGCCAATGGTTGAAGCGAGCGCTACCCCGTGTTCTGCAGGCCGGCGGAAACCCCGGTCACGGTGGCCAGGATGAGCCCCAGATACTCGGTCTTGACCTCGTCCGAAAGCTCTTCCTGTCGGTTTCGGATCACGCGCAACGCGCGCACTTGGGCAAGCGAGAGCGCGTCCACGTAAGGGTTGCGCACGCGGATGGCGCAACCAAGCACGCGGCGGTGCTGCAGCGGCCACTCGTCTCCCACGATGGCCAGCGCCCACGAACGCGTCAGCTGCATCTCGTCGAACACCGCCTGAGCCAGGTCGTCGCGGTCGCCCAGCGCCAAGTACATCTTCGCAATACGCGCGTCGGTTTTGGCGATGGACATCTCCACGTTGTCGACGAACGTGGCGAACAGAGGCCATTCGCGATACGCGCGCTGCAGAAGCTCCAGGTCACCCACCCGTTCGCACGCCGCGCCCAGGCCGTACCACGCAGCCAGGTTGATGCGCGCCTGCGACCACGAGAACACTCACGGGATGGTGCGCAGGTCGTCAAGCGATTGGGCTCCCAAGCCGCGCTTGGCAGGACGGCTGCCGATGGGCAGCAGGCCCACTTCGGCCAAAGGCGTGACGGTGGAGAACCACGGCGCGAAGCCGTCGGTATGCAGCAGATCCAGATAGCGCTCGTAGGCGGCTTCGTTCAAACGCGCGGCCACATCGGAGAAGCGTACGGATGCCTCGGTGTTGACGCGCTCGACCGACGGCGCCGAGTTCATGAGCGTGGCCGCCGCGACGCTTTCGATATGGCGCAGCGCAAGCGAGCGGTTGCCGTAACGTGCGAAGATGACCTCGCCCTGCTCGGTCACCTTGAATCGGCAGTTCACCGACCCCTTCGGCTGCGCGAGCACCGCGCGGTTCGCCGGCCCGCCCCCGCGGCCCACCGCGCCGCCGCGACCGTGCATGAGCACGACGTCGATGCCGCGCTCCTCGGCCCAGCGGGCGATGCGCTCCTGCGCGGAATGCAGGGCGAGCGTGGCGGTGACGGGGCCGGCGTCCTTCGAAGAGTCCGAGTAGCCCAGCATGACCTCCATGCGTCGACCCGTCTGCGCCAGGCGGCGCTGCACGGCCGGCAGCTGCAGCATCCCGTCCAGCACGGTGACGCAGTTCTCCAAGTCCTCCAGCTGCTCGAACAAGGGAATCACGTCCAGCTCGGGCACGTCCTGCGCGTGCGAGAATGCGAGCTCTGCCAGCTCGTAGACGTCGGCCATGTGCCGAGCGCTCTTGGTGAACGACACGATGTAGCGTCGGGCCATCTTCTGCCCGTAGCGCTTCTGGATGGCGCCGATGGCGCGGAACGTGTCCAGCACCTCGCGCGTCATGGGGTCGAGCTTGCCCAGCACGCCATGGGAGCGGATATCGGCTAGCGCGCGTTCGTGCACGAGCGAGTGCTGGCGGAACTCCATTTCCACCATATGGAACCCGAACGTCGCAACCTGCCATATCAGCGTTTGCACGGGCCCGTACGCGGCGCGTGCGGCACCGGCGCGCGCGAGCGAGTCCTGCACCGTGCGCAGGTCGGCCAGCAGCTCTTCGGGCGACAGGTACATGATGTCGGCGTTGCGCGCCACGGTGCCCTCGAGGCGTGCGGCCATCACCAGCATGACGGCGCGGTGCGGCTCGAAGCCCAGGTCGTCGGCCACCCGTCCCGTCAGCGTCTCACTCATCTCCACGAGATGGCTCCACAGGTTCATAAGCTCTTCCGAGGGCGCGGTGTACCGCGACTCCAGCGTGAGGTTGCGCCCGATGTTGCGGCATTCTTGGGCCAGCTTGGCCACCATATGCGCGAAGTACTTCGCCGCCACGCGGCGCGACACCTTCGCTGTGACGTTCGGGTTCCCGTCGCGGTCCGACCCGATCCAGCTGCCCGGACGGAAGAACGCCGGGCACACGGGCGGCACGCTGCCGGCGTCCTCGCCCAGCACCCAGTCGTCGAAACGCCGGTACACCTGCGGCACTGTATCGAACAGCGTGTTGTCGAAGATGTCGATGACGGTGTCGGCCTCTTCCAGGGGCGTGGGCTTCTTGAGCTCGGTGGGCGAGGTGCGCACGAGCGCGTCGATCTCCTGCAGCATGTGGCGCTCGTTCTCCAGGAGAGCCGATCCGCCCAGGTAGGGATGCTCATCCAGCAACGCGGCGATACGGCGGATCTTGCCCTCTACCGCTTTGCGGCGCGCCTCAGTGGGGTGCGCGGTGAACACGGGGTGGAATTCCAAGCGACCCAGCAGCTCGGCCGTGCGTTCGGGGCCCACCTCGTCCAGCAGGTGGCCGTACGCCACCACCAGCTCGTTCGATGTGTCCACGGCCGACTCCATCGACACGTTGCGCTCCAACTCGCGCAGCGTTTCCACACGGTAGTTCTCCTCGGACAGGTTCGCCAGATGGAAGAACGACGTGAACGCGCGCACCACCACTTGCGCTTGGTCGACCGGCAACGCGTCGATGAGCTCGACGGCCTCGCGGAACGCCCGCGCGCCCTCGGTGTCGGCCGTGGGGATGCCCTGGGCATCGGTGGGCTCGTCTGCGGCGACGGTGCCCGGGTTGCCCTCGTTCGCCCTGATCATGCTGTTGAACAGACGGTCGAAGAGAGCGCAGACGGCCGGATCGTACTCCTTGAGCACCTTTCGCTCCATGCGGAGGAACAGCACGAGGTTGTCGCGCAGGCTCTCGGGGATCTCGATCTCCGTGTAGGACTTGATAGCCTCGGCGGTGTCCGACGCGCCTAGATGACGGTCGAGGGAAAGGGTTGTTCCGCCTTCGAGATCGGCCATGATGCCTCCTGCTCCTGGAAAATGAGACAAAGGGACGGCGTCAATGTCTCATTTCGCCTCGTTCGTTTCTTGCCGCGTCATTATACTCGTTCGGGAACGACCAGAGACAGACTGTAACGCAACCTCGACAAGAGGCGAGGAGCGAAACCGTTTCGCAGCCAGCGCAACTCGCGAATCGGCCCGAAACTCTTCTTGCGAATAGTGGATCGTTTTGTATAATAAGGGCGAGCCGCAGGGAGCGTGTACTCCCCACGGCTCTCGGATCGCTTCGGCGGTTTGGGTTTACTTGTGGCGCTCCTTTCCCCTACGGGTTAGGAGCGCGCTCCTTATCACCAGAAACAGCTCGATGACGCGGGTAGCGAACTCCAAGAGCAAAATCACCAACGAAGCAATCCCCAAAACGGTCATGGTCATCACCTCCAATCATCTAGAATATTGAGAGGGAGAGGCACCAAGCCGCCGGACCGAATCCGTACCTACAAGTATAGCGGGCCCGTTCTACGTTTCCATGGCGTGCAACACCATGGAAAGTCTGCTCGATCTTGCGCGTTTCCAACGCCGTTCCCGCGCGCATTCCACGTTTCTTGCCTCCTTTTCCAATACGGATTCCGCGCGCTTTGCCATCGTTTCTCACGCGAATCGGAAGCGGGCGCTCGGCGCTCCGGCTTGCATCGGCGGCAGCCCAACGCGCCGTCCATCCGGCTCCTCGCGTCATTTCCTCAGAAACGACGCTACTTCCTTGGCAAAGGTGGCGGGGGCTTCCAGGTGGGCGTTATGGCCCGCGCCGGGAATGATGCAGACCGTCGCACCCGCTTCGGCAGCTTGAGCTGCGAGGGCGCGGTACTTCTCGTCGCGCTCGCCCGCCAGGTAGAGCAACGGCGTGCCGCCGGCGCGCAGGACGGCGAGCGTTTCGAGCGTTTCCGCACGCGAGGGCATGACGTGCTGGCCGGCTTGCTCGAACGTGCGCGCAAGAGCCTCGGCGTCGTTCGCCATGCGCCCCGCGCGCAGGCGCTCGCGCACGTCCGGCGGCAGGTCGCGCTGGCTGGCGAACAGGGGCAGCTGCTCCCAGAAATCCATGAAGGCTTCCAGGCCGTCGGCGCGCAGACGGGTCGCGCAGGCGGCATCGCGCTTGGCGACCGCTTCGCGCTCGGCCTGCGTGGCGGGGCCGAACCCGGCGGCTTCCAGGATGACCGCGGAGAACGCGCGCGGGTCGCGACGCAACGCTGCAAGCGTCACGCGGCCGCCCATGGAGTAGCCGAGAACCGCGGGACGGACGCCCTCGACATCGGCGATCAAGCGCGCGAAGGCCAGCAGCGCCTCGCCCTGCGCGTCCAGCGCGTAAGCGCGCGGATTGGCCGGGCGCTCGCTTCCACCGTGTCCCACCAGGTCGAGGGCGTACACCGGCCGGCCGGTTGCGGCCAGCTCGCTCGCCGTCGCGTTCCATGACGCCGAGCTCTGCGCGAACCCGTGCAGCAAGATAAGGGGCACAGCGGACTCGCGGCACGCGGCAGCAATCGCGCAGCCCTCGTCGGGCGCAAGGTCGGCCGCAGAAGCCTCAGCCGCCGGCGCTTTCCACACCTGAAACGAGAAGGATGCTCCACCGCACGAGAAGCGGCGCGTCTCGACGGCGCTCATCATCGGATCCCAAGAGCGCGTGCCGCAGCGCCATGCTCCACGCAACCGAGAAACGGCGAGCGCGTGCCGCGGAATTCGGCCGGAACCTCAAAATGTGGCACGGATCTACGGATTGGGCACGCTTTCGCCTCGGAAATCACCTGAAGAGCCGATGTGTCTCGACATAATCCCAGGTCGCGGTTTTTCTCGGTCGAAACCTTCTGCCCTAACCGTACATTCGTGCCACATTTTGAGAACCGAACCGCGAAACCCCCGCTCGAACCACCGTCGTCGAACGGGCGCTTACCGCATTCGCCAGACGTCCACGCCATCCGCCTCACCTCCCGACTTCGCCGCTCGCGGCTTACGACCAGTACGGGGCGTAGCGTTCGGGGAGGCCTTCGAGGGGCACGCGCACCTCGACGAGCGAGATGCCCGGCACGCCAAGCGCTTCGTCGTAGGCCGCGTCGAACTCGGCCACGGTTTCCACCAGGCGGTGCGGTACGCCGAACGCCTGGGCGGCGGCGCCGAACTCCACGTCCTGGGGCGTGAGGAACAGCCGCTCGAAGTACGCGTCTTCCGAGCGTTGGGGCAGCATGTCGAAGATGCCGCCGCCGTTGTTGTTCAGCAGCACGATGACGATGCTGCGATCCAGGCCGCCCGACGCGCGCTGCACGCGCAGCTCGCGCTGCAACGCCAGCGCGTTCAGGTCGTGCAGCAGCGTCAAGTCGCCCGTGAGCAGGGTCGTTTGCTCGAAATGCTGCGCGGCGCCCAGCGCCGTGGACACGGTTCCGTCGATGCCGTTCAGCCCGCGGTTGCACAGCACCGTCAGCCGCCTGCCGCCCTTCGCATAGAACGTGTCGAGGGCGCGCACGCTCATGGAGTTCGCCGCGAACAGGCACGACCCCTCCGGGGCGCGCTCGGCCACGCGGCGCACGAACGCGCCTTCGAACCCGGCTTCCACCGCATCCACCGCATCGACGCGCGCGCCGGCTGCGGCGTTCGCCTCCAACCACGCCGCCGCGAAAGCACTCTGCCGGTCGTCAGCGGCATCTTCGCCGCCGAGGCTCTGCTTTGCCGCCAGCATCGTTTGCGAGAAATCGAGCGGCGTACAGCGCAGGTGCACGTCGGTGGCGCAGTTGAAATCGCGCGTCTCGAGCGGATCCACCACGATGTTGATCGCGCCCGCGTTCGCCAAAAACGCGGTGGCGCGCTTCGACACCGGATAACGGCCGAAGCGGATGACCGCCTCGGGAACCAGCGCATCGGCTGGAGCGCCTAGCACGGTGTCGTACCGGTCGATGACCAGCGGGTCGGCGGCGGTGCGCAAGCCCGAAAGCGGATCGGCCAGCAGCGGGTACTCGAACGACTCGGCCCAGGCCAACAGCGCACCCATCTCGTCCGTCGTCGCGCACGACCCCTCGCCCGCCGCCACCAGCACCCGACGACCGCGCAGCAGTTCGAGCACGCGAGCGGAATCCATCGGATCGAGGTAAGTCGACGGATGGATGAGGCGCAGATCGGACGGCGCATTCAACGCGCTTCGGCCGGTTTCGAACAGCCCTTCGACCCGCAGGTCGGGCTTGAGCGGTTCGTCGAACGGGAAGTTGAAGTGCACGGGCCCGCCCAGGCACGCGCCTGCGATGCGCGGCGCGCCCTCGCCGTCCGTCGCGCGCCCGGCCGCCTCCCCGCCTGCGGCGATGCGCGCCTCGCGCGCAGCTTGGCGCGCGAACGCGATGGCGGCCGCATCGGCAGCGGGCTCGGGCATGTTGCGGAACGCGCGCACGTGCGAGCCGTACGCGTTCAACTGGTCGCACGTTTGCGGCGCGCCCAAGCCTTGCAGTCGCGCCGGACGGTCGCCCGTCAGCACGATGAGCGGCACGCGTGACGACTCGGCCTCCAACACGGCCGGGTAGTAGTTCGCCACCGCGGTGCCGGATGTGCAGATGACGGCCGCCGGTTGCCCACTCGCCTTCGCCAGCCCCAATGCGAAGAACGCGGCGCCGCGCTCGTCCACGTCCACGAACAACCGAAGACGATCGGGGAAGCGGCGCGACAGCTCGTAGGCCGTCATGGCCAGCGGCGTCGAGCGCGACCCGGGGCTGACCACCACGTCGTGCACGCCCCATCGTTCCAGCTCGTCGAAGAACGCGCCCAGGAACAGGGCGCTGGCTGTAGGATCGGCCCTCATCGCGCACCCCCATCACTCGTATGTCGCCGGTCGTTCGTAACGTCAGCGAGGGTTTCCGCAGTGCCCAAGCTGGGGTCGATGGCGGGGGCGTGGCGCGCCTCGCAGGAAGTCCCCGCAGGGGATACTTTGGTACGCGAGTCTTCGTCAGCGGCCACAGATCGGGTGCTGCGGGAAGCCGCAGCGTCGACTCGTTCCGTCGGCTGACAAGCCGACGGAACCTCCCCGCCGTCGAACGCCGACAGGACCGTCTTCAGCTTCATGCCGATTTCGTCGTACTCGTCGTCGGCCACGCTGCCCTCGACGATGCCGCAGCCGGCGTACACCCAGCCCACCTCGCCGTCGAACACGCCGGTGCGCAGCGCCACGGAAAACTCGCCGTTGCCCGCGCCGTCCACGTAGCCGCAGGCGCCCGCGAAGAACCCGCGGTTGTACGCTTCGATGCTCCTGATCAGCATCTGCGCCTCGCCCACCGGCGTGCCCGCCACGGCGGGCGTGGGATGCAGATCGTCCTTCATCGTTCCCAGGTCGACGCCTTCCAGCATGCGCGCGCGGGCGGGCGTGCACAGGTGCTGTACGTGGGTGAGCGGCAGGATGCCCGGCTGGGCGGGCACGTCGACGTCGTAGCATGTGCGGTTGAACACCTCTCGAATGAACCGCACCACGTGGTCGTGCTCGGCGCGGTTCTTCGCGTCGGCCATCAGCTCGTCGGCCAACCGCGCGCGCTCTTCCTCGGTGGCGCCGGCGGGACACGTGCCTGCCAGGCACATGCTCTCCACCTCGTTGCCGCGCTTGCGTACCAGCAGCTCGGGCGTGCAGCCGCAGAAGAACACGTCGGCGTAGCGGTACAGCAGCACGGTGCCGCGCGCCGAGCCGTCGATGAGGTTCACCAACAGGTCCTTCGACGAGAACGGCTCCAGCGCCTCGCGGCGCTGGCGGCGCGACAGCACCACCTTGCTGATGCGCCCCCGCCCGATGGCGTCGAGCGCCGCTTCCACGTTCGCGCGCCACGCGTCACGCGAGTCGGGCTCCAGCTTGAACGGGATGGTGCGGCGGTTGCGGCGCGGCGCAGCGGCGGCTTGGCGGGCGAACCGCGCGATGCGGCCAGGATAGACCGGGCTCAACGAGTTCACCTGCAAATACGCGCCGCGATCGTCCTCGACGAGGATCACTTCGGGCAGCATGAACTTCAAGCGGGGAAATGCCTCGAACAGCTCGTCGGTCGGCGACGGGTTCTCGGCGTCGAAACGGTTGAACGAGAAGAAGACGGGCTGCTGGCCGACGGGGCCTTCGAGCTCGCATTCGATGCCGTCGAGCGCAGGCAGCGCAATGCAGCGCCCCATGCCCATGAAGCGGACGGGGCGGTCTTTGCGATAGTAGACGAACTGGTCGGTGAAACCCTTCTGCAGCGCGCAATACGCATCGACGATGTCGGCCTCGATCGGTTGCGTGTATGAAAAGATTCTCGTCATCGTGGCCTCTCCCGCCTTCGTCGCCTTGCTCCCGGCGCGCCGAATCGTCAACGATTTCCGCGCCCGCATCGCATTCTAGCACGACGTCTTCTACACTATTCCTGTCCGACGGCGGACGCACGCATCCTCGCCCGCAAGCACGCAAGAAAGGCACACTATGAAAAAGTTCTTCGAGGAGTTCAAGGAGTTCATCAATCAGGGCAACGTCATGGACCTGGCCGTAGCGGTGGTCATCGGCACGGCATTCACGGCCATCGTGAACTCGGTGGTGAGCGACCTCATCATGCCGTTGATCTCGCTGGTCACGGGCGGTATCGATTTCTCGGACATGAAGATACCCCTGGGCACGGGGCCCGATGCAGCCGCGTTCACCTACGGCAATTTCATCAACGCGGTCATCCAGTTCCTCATCATCGCGCTGGTGGTGTTCCTCATCGTGAAGGCCCTCAGCCGGGCGCGCATGCTGACGCGCCGGGGCAAGCATATCGAAGAGCAGGATGCCCCGAAATGCCCCTTCTGCCTCGAGGAAGTGAACGAGGGCGCCACCCGCTGCCCGCACTGCACCGCCGAGCTGCCCGCCCCCGCCACGACGACCCCGAAAGCGGGAGGCAAAGCGTAGGGCGTCTCAACGGACAGGCTCCTCATCTTCCTCGTCGGTCACGGCGCGCAGGATGAAGAATCCCGCGATACCGGCGATCAGCGATGCCGCCAGGATAGCCGCTTTCGCCATGGCGATCATGTTCGGGTCGACGAACGCGAGGTTCGTCACGAAGATGGCCATGGTGAAGCCCACGCCGCCCAGAACCGACACGCCTCCGATATGGCCCCAGTTCACGCCCTGCGGCAGGTCGGACAGCTTCAGCTTCACCGTGAGCCACGTGGCTAAAAAGATGCCCAGCGGCTTGCCGAACAGCAGGCCGCAGAACACGCCGATGGTCACCGGGTTCGTGACGATGGACAGCAGGTCCATGCCCGTCAGCACCACGCTGGCGTTCGAGAATGCGAACAGCGGCAGGATGAAGAAGTACACGGGAATGTGCAGGCGATGGTCGAGGCGCGTGATGGGCGGGATGGACAGGCGCGACACGCGGCCGATCTCGGCCACCTCGGACAGGTACTCCTTCTGCACGATGTCGGGCTCGCCGGGGTCGTAGCGATCGTCGGCGCGGCGCGCGCGGGCGGCAAACCAGCCGGGAGCACGATCGAGCTTCACCTGCGAGCGCGCGGGGATGGCAAGCGCCAGCAGCACGCCGGCGATGGTGGCGTGCACGCCCGACATGAGGAAGCACACCCACATCCCCAGGCCCACGACGATGTACGGCAGCAGGTCGTAGATGTGCAGCCGGTTGAACACGATGAGCACGGCGAACAGGCCCAAGCCCCCGGCCAGCCACGTCACGTCGAGGTTCGCGGTGTAGAATACGGCGATCACCATGATGGCGATGATGTCGTCGGCGATGGTGAGCGTCGAGAGGAACGAGCGCAGTCCCGCCGGGATGCGGCTTCCCAACAGCGCGAGAATGCCCAGGCAGAACGCGATATCGTTCGCCATGGGAACGCCCCAGCCCTGCTCGAACCCGCTGCCGACGTTCACCGCCGTGTACACGAGCGCAGGCACGATGGCGCCGCCCGCCGCGCCCAAGATGGGCAGCAGCGCCTTGCGCGGGTTCTTCAGCTCGCCCGCCGTCATCTCGAACTTGATCTCAAGGCCTACCAGCAGGAAGAAGATAGCCATGAGGAAGTCGTTGATGAAGTGCTCCAGCGAGAGGCGCGGTGCAAAATCGCCCAGCGAGATGCCGATGTCGAACGTGTGCCAGAACTCAGCGAAATACGGCAGCACCGGCGTGTTCTCGATGACGAGCGCCGCCACGGCCGCGGCCAGCATGAGCATGGTCGCGCGCGTGGACGAGTGGGTGAATTCGAGCAGCTTGCGCTTGCGCCGATGATGGCGACGCACTTCCGGCTCGAGGATGCGCTCGGTGGGCGCGCAGGTGGGATCGCCGCTCAGACAGGCGGGTGGCGCCTCGTCGTGCGGGGTACGGTCGGGGCGGGCAGGCAGCCGGCAGCCTTCACGCTGCGACGCCCGGTCAAGCTGCGCAGGCGCTTGACGGCGTTCGCGAACCTCGGTAACCTCGCGTCCTTCACGCGATGAGCGACTTTCTGATTCGGATGTGATTTTCTCAGATGGCATGAATACAGTATACGAAACGGGCTGCGGCCTCGCGGTCACAGCCCGGTAACGCGCGGAAGATTTTACAATGCAGCGTTAACAGCCGTTCGCGCACGCGAATGCGCGGTCGTCACGACAAACGCCGTGCTTGACGCGGTCGGATTCCTCGGAGGTTTTCGCATCGTTCCAGCGATCCATCGTTCCCACGAGATACCCCGTGATGCGACGGATGCGATCGAACGGCACCGGCGCCAGCTCGTAGCGGATGTCCACGTCCTCGCCGTCCACCAGCAGCGCGAGGCCGGTAACGGCGCTGTTCGGATGCTTCAGCGCGCCGCGCTCGAGGTAGGCGCGGATCTCCGTTTCGGTGACGTGCTGGTCGCCTTCGTTGGCATAGCCCACCAGCACGTCCACGCCGTCGACGGTCAGCCGCTCGTTGACCACCATGTCGCCCATCGCGTTCGCCACGCCCATAACCGCTTCCATGCCCCGCTCCTTACCGCGTTTGTTGCTCGGTCTTATATGTTATTGCAATAGTATCATTTATGGAAGGCGCGCGCCAGAGGAGGGAGGGAGCGATCTTGCAACATGGTCGGCCGGTCGGGGAGCGGCTGCGCATGGCGTTCGCTTCGGCGGGTGCATTATCGGCCCAAAGACACGGTTTTCGCGGGAATTCCGTGTCTTTGGGCCGATAATGCGTTCCGCCGTCCGCAAGATGGGCAGATGCGCGATTGGACTGCTCTATGCTTCCCCGTCGGACTGCGAGGGCTTGCGCTCGTGCGTTTCGTTGGAATGCGAAACGGACGGGGTGTCCGCGTCCGCGCCTGCCCCGGTTTCAGCCGCGCCCGCCGACTGCGCCAAGCGGGCTTGCATCGCCGCGACGAGGTGGGATGCGGCTTCGGCCTTACGCTCGGAGTCGCGATTGTAGCGAGCTACGTTAATGAGACAGACGACCATGGCGGCATGCACGAGCAGGGCGACGCTCGCCGCGAGTAATGCGAAAAGCAAGAGGGGGAGCGTCCCGTAGACGTTCCAGACGTTCGCCATCAGCCCCCATAGGTTCAGGGTATCGGCCAAAGCAATAGCTCCGGGACTGGCGAAGAAGAGGGATGCGCACAGCAGGACGAGCCCGCCGACGGCGCTGCGCTTCCCTTCCTTCCGTGCGGCGACCCTTTGGTCGTCCGTGTAGAAGTCCTCGATGTACGGGTGCCGCCGCCGGAACGACCCATGCACGGCGAACGCGCGGATCAGCAAGGCGAAGCCCACCGTGGCGCACGCGAAGTACGCGATGTACGGGCGCGCGCCGGGATTGGCTCCGTTCATGTTCGAGAAGGCGATGGCCACGCCGAATCCCGCGACGAACATCGCGAGGCCCGCCGGCACCGTCCACGCTCGGCGGCGCATGTGCTCGTCGTAGCCGCAGGCGTCGACGGGCGGCGCGTCCTCGGGCAGCGATCGCGTCGGGTCGGGCGCGCGGCCGGTTAGGTCGCCCCGCACCAGATCGTCCAGCGTGCATTCGAACAGATCGCACAGCTTGAGCAGCTTATCCATTTCGGGATAGCTTTTCTCGGCCTCCCACTTCGCCACCGACTGCCGGCTGACGCCGACGAGCATCGCAAGCTCGGACTGGGTCATGTTGCGCGTGTCGCGCAGGTGCTGAAGATTGTCCCTGAAGCTCATGGTCGATCTCCTCTCGCAGGGTGCGTCCGGCTGTTCCTTCGACTTGCATCATGCACCGAAACGGCGGTTACCTCAACCAACCTCGGGATGCTTTTTCGCGGCATCCGCTGCCAACCGGCGGTTGTCACCGCAGGTCAACGTCTGAAGAGCAGATCGTCTGATGACAAAAACGTACGGATGTTTCACGTGAAACACAGGAAGCCCCTCGAATGCACTCTGCGACATGGAAAGGACCCGATCCGGGTTGGCGCATGAAAACTGGGCGCTTTCGCACAAAAAGGCACGGTATGCGACGTCTTGCTGGAAACGACTTTTCGAACGGTTTCGTTTGTTTTGGAAAACGCCTGATCGAGATTGTAGTGCTTGGAGGAACGAGGGAAGCTTCTTCGACAGCATGGTCTGAAAAGCGCTTTTTGATCCTTCGAACGTCGCACGTCGCGGATTTTAGTGCATTGGAGAGGACATCGCATGCAAGGAGCATGCTAGAAAGGGAAACACGAGTTCCGTACAAATGTTTCACGTGAAACATTTCGGCTGGGGGCCGGAGCGAAATTGGTCGTGAGGCGATGGACGCGGGGGGCGTTGCGGCTTCGGCGGGTGCATTATCGGCCCAAAGACACGGTTTTCGCGGGAATTCCGTGCCTTTGGGCCGATAATGTGCTCCTCCGTCCGCAAGACGAGCAGATGCGCGATGTTGCGACGCGGGGCAACCGGCGCGGGACGCCACACGGGGCGGCGTTGCCGATTGCGCACAAGGCGGCTTCGTGCGAAGCAGGATCGACGTGGCTGGTTGAGCGCAAGGCGCCTTCATGCAAAGCGGGGCCGCCCTTTCGGACGGCCCCGCCGAGGTGCGCGATTGCGCCGGACGCGGATCGCGTCAGCCTTACAGCTTGAAGTCCTCGTCGCCGTTGAAGACGTCGAGGGCGTCCTCCACGGAGTAGTCGGCCAGCGTGATGGCGCTGATGGCCTTCGTCAGACGGACGGCCTCGTCCAGCGAGCGCTGGTGGATGTTGCGGCCGGTGGCGTTGCCCACGGCGCCGCCCGTGTGGATCTGGTCGTACAGCTGCGTGAGGAACGTCTCGGCGTCCACCGTCGAGCCGCCGGCGCACACGAGGCCCGTGCGGCCGGACGCCATCGTGGCGACCTTGAGAGCCTCGGCCGGCGAAGAGCCGTCCTCGGGCTTCGGCGGGTTCACCTTCACGAAGTCGGCGCCGAGGCACAGGGCCACGCCCGCCGCGCCCGCGATGAGCGCCGGATCCTTCTCGGCCTTGACGGCCTTGCCGCGGGGGTAGATCCACAGCACGACCAGCAGGCCGTTGGCATGGGCCTGGGCGATGAGCTCGCCGGCCTCGGCCATCATGGTGGACTCGTACTCGCTGCCCAGGTAGATGGTGTAGCCGATGCCCACGATGTTCACGCCGGCCTCGCGCATGGCCAGCACGGCGTCCAGGTCGTAGAGCTGCGGCGAATAGGGGTCGTCCTGGCTGCCGCCCACGATGTTGGTCTTGGAGTTCATCTTCACGAGGTAGTTGATCTCGGGATAGTCGGCGGCGTACTGCGCGATGAGCCCGCGCTGGCCGGCCAACACGCCGCACACGCCCTGGCGCCCGATCTCGAAGAGGTGCTGCGGCTCGGCATCGGCGATGTCGATGCCCTCGCCGTAGAAGTCCTTGTTGAGGTGCTCGATCTTCTGATCGCACGCGAACAGCATGAGACGGCCCGTTCCGCGCGTCGCCTTCATGAAGTTCTCGATGTACTCGTCACGGGATTCCGGCATGACGTCGGCCGGCACCCTCACCTGGTCACGAGTGATTTTGGGCATGGTTTCCTCCTTATAGGATCCAACTCAACGGATGAGGCTCAGAGCCTTATCGATACGGTCATTCTAGCGAAAAAGCGAGGCGGGACGCGCCGTTTCACCGAAAAACCCCGCGAACGAGCCACCGATTCGCGCGAAGCGCGGGCGGGCGGTAGGCGGAGGAGGCGCAACGGCGAACAAGCGGCACCCGACGGACAGTGCGCGAAGCGAGAACCCGGATGTTTCACGTGAAACATCCGGTCGCGCGAAGCGCGAACAGGGCGGGAGCGAAGCGACCCGCCCATGCGCCCGAAGGGCGCATATCGGACTCGCAGGTTGGCCGCGCAGGAGCGAAGCGACCTGCGCCTCGCGCGGAGCGCGAGCACGCGCTCGCAGGTTGGCGCAGTGAGCCAGCGAGGGCACCACGGCCGCCCGCCCCCTACGGGGACTTGCTTCGCGACACAGCGTCGGCAAGTTCCGGCGGCCGGGAGGCCGCCGGAACCAAACTAGAACCACTCGCGCTTGTTCAGCACGTAGATCTGCTCGAATTCAGTCTGGGACTTCGTGAGGTACAGGATGCCCTCGATGATGGCGATGACCCAGATCACCCATGATGCCAGCGAGAACGTCAGCACGCCGCCGATGATGGTGACAGCCAGCATGATGAAACCGGCGGTGTTGTAGCCCAGGTAGAACTTGTGGATGCCGAACGCGCCCAGGAAGATGGCCAGCAAACCGGCGGCCACGTGATCCTTCGTCGTGACCATAGGCTGGCTGTACGGCTGCTGGTAGTACGGTTGCTGATAGCCGTAGTACGGCTGCTGCGGAGGCACGGCTCCGGGGCCGGCGTGCGGCGGTGTCTGCGGCGCGCCGTATCCGGGAGGAGCGTAATAGCCGGGCGCAGGCTGACCGGGAGCAGGAGGCGCACCCGCAGGCTGCGTGTAGGAAGCGGTGGAAGCAGAGGCGGCAGCCGGAGCCTGGGGCTGGGGCTGAGCCGGGGTAGCCTGCGGTGCAGCCGTAGGCGGAATCGCCTGAGCCGTCGAGTACGGAACCCACTCGGGCTCGGGTTCGGCAGCCTTGGCGGGCTCGGCAGGAGCCGCAGAAGGAGCCGCCGCAGAAGCCTCGGAAGCATCCTCCGTCGACGCATCCGTCGATGCGTCGCTCGGCGCCTCTTCCTTATCCTCGGACCCGGCATCGCACGAGACGACCGCCACATCCTCGACCACGACGGCTTCCACTTCGCCCGTCGCTTCGTCGACGACCACGGCTGCAACCGTCTCCTTTTCAACGTCGCATGCATCGTCGGACGTCGTCGCGGCAAGCTTCGCCTTCGCGGCTTCCAGTTTCTCCTGAGCGGCTTTGAGCTCCGCTTCAGCAGCGGCAACCTCGTCCGCTGCGCTATTCAAAGGTTCGTTGGTGGCCATGATGGACCCACCTCTCATTCTACAAATTGCGTCGATGTCCTGTACCGCCATAGTAGTGCGCGCCGTCGCATCCAAGGAGGTTTCGTCACAATACCGTCAACGACGTTCAGTATTTCTTAAGATTTGCGCATGGGCCGAAGAAAAGCCTGATCGCGTTAGCTGTCTTTATGCGAATGCTTCTCGAGCATTTTCATGATGCGCTCGCGAAAAACGATGCCCAACACGGCGATGACGGCCGCCACCGCGAAGATGATCGCGCTTTCCATAAGGCGTCCGTCAGCCAGCCCGTCGGCGGCGTAGGTGGACACCACGATGCCCGGAATGCGCCCCACGTTGGAGAGCAGCAAAAATGTGCGCATTCGCATGTCCGTGAGCGGCACGAGGTACGTGAACACGTCTTTCGGCAGACCCGGGATCAAAAACAGGATGAACACGATGATGTTCAGCTTGCCGGTTTTCTCGAACTTGCGGAACTTTTCGAGGTACTGCACGGGCACCATGCTCTGCACGAACGACGCCCCCAGCTTGCGCACCAGCGCGAAGATGAACGCGCTGGAAATGACGCACCCTGCCAGAATGACCAGCGCGCCGATCCAGGGGCCGTACAGCAGGCCCGCCGCGATCTGCACCACCTCGCCGGGAATGAACGCCACGACGATCTGCAGAAACTGAAGTCCCAGCAGTATGAGGAACCCCACGGGACCCGCGCCGCGCACGTCGTTGATGATGCGGTCGAGGCCGCCCGGCTCGAACAACTCGTGGAAGTACGGCCATAGCATCACCACGATCAGCACCATGATGGCGAAGAACGCGATGAGCCCGACGAACTTGAAAATGTCGGCCTTCTCCATCTTATGGCCGCGCACCTCTACCTCTTGCTCGGCTTTTTCGTGCAGCTTGTCCTTCAGCTTGTCAGTCATCGTGGCGAGCCTTGTCGTACTCCTCTTTGAAGGCCGCGAACATGTTCTTCTTGGGCGCGGGCTTCTTGGCGGTCGTCTTCTTCTTGGGCGCGGTCGACGCGGGCTTCGCAGGCGCGGAAACGCCCTCGTCTTCCGCCTCGTCCGTCACGGCCAGAGCCTGGTCGTCGGAACCGGGCTTGACACCGCGCGCCTTGTCGTACTCCTCCTTGAACCCGGAGAACATCCCCTTCGTGGCGGCGATCTGCTTGCCCGTGGCGTACGCGCCCTTGTTCACCACTTCGCCGGTTTTCTTGGCGGCCTCGCTGACCACCGGCTTCGCCCTGTCCACCGTGGTGTGCACCTTGTCGACGGCGACGGCCGTGACCGCGCCGGCCTTCTCGGCCACGCCGCCCTCGGCAACCAGGTCCTTCGCGGCGTCGTCAACCAGCATCGCACCCAGCACCACTTCGTCGGTTTCGCGCCCCTCGGAGCCCACCTGCGCCAGCGCGGCACCCATTCCGCGGCGGAACCCCTTGACGAGGTCGGCCGGAATAGTGCGCTTGCCCAACAGTGCGTTGGCGGTGGCGCCCGAATCGGTGTCGAACGTGTCCACCATACCGGTGATGCGGTTGAAGGTGACGTTGCCCACCATGCCCAGCGAAGTACCGTCTTCGGTCATGACCGGCAGCCCCACCCACAGCACGCAATCGTCCCAGTTGACGCCCAGCGCCTTGCATGCGGCGCGGTCCGTGGCCTCGGGCACGTTGCGGATGGCGATGCGGCCGTCCACGATGTCGTAACCCTCGATGGATACGAACTTGTCCTTGCGGCGGAACATCCACAGCAGATCGGGGCGCTTCACGATGAAGCCGACGCAGCGCTTCTCTTTCGGGTGGAACACGAAACGGCGCACCTTGCCGATGCGCTTCGTACCGTTCTTGCCGCCCACGACGCGGACGCCCGTGAGCTCATGCGTAGTGATGAGTTTGCTTGCCATGGCCTTCTTCTCCACTCGACAACCTGCGCATTTGCCGCGGATGGAACCGCAACCCCCCAGCGCCGTTGCCCTGTCGGACAGTCAGGAAGCGGCGAGAGGGGCGGGGCTTGCGCCCACGTCGACCAACTCGCCGCTTCATGATAGATGCGTATGCTACTTGTCGTCGCCGGAGATCTTGTCGGCAGCGTCCTCGGCCTTGTCCTTCACGGCATCGGCCGCGCTCTGCGCCTTGTCCTCGGCCTTGTCGACGGCCTCGTGCGCCGTGTCGGCCGCGACAGGAATGGTGTCGCTCACCGCGTCGTGCGCCTGCTCGGCGTTCTTGGCCACCTGCGAGGCGATGCGCTGGCGCGCCGCTTCGATCTTGTCGCGAAGCTCGTCGTTCTTCTGCGAGAACGCCGGCTTGATGTTGTCGGCGGCTTCCTGCACGCGCTGCGTGGCCTGGCCGTACAGCTCTTGACCCTTGGCGGCCACGTCCTGCACGACTTCCTGACCCTTGGACGCGGCATCCTGATACGCGTGCTGCATGTTGGCGCCGGCCTGAGAGCCCAGCTCCTGCGCCTCGCCCCATGCCGCGCTCATCTTATCGGTGACCATAGCGCGCGTTTCCTGACCAGACCGGGGGGCGTACAGCAGCGCGACAACCGCACCGGCCAACCCACCAGCCAAAAAAGCTCCAAATTTGTTGCCCATGACGGCCTCCTTCGGGATGTTTGCCTGTTCGTTCATTATAGGGGCATCCGCGCAGCCCCATGCGCGAAAACATGAGCGCTCTATGATTCAGTTGCTGTTTCGTTGCCGACCGAACAGACGCGAAGACGGGCCGCCGGCCTACGACCCGTGAATCGCATACTGCGCTCTCGCCGCAAGCGGTTACCGCGCATATTGGCTGACCAGTTCGTTGAGGACGCCGGACAGCGACAAACCGGAGGCTTCGCAGGCGAGGGAGAACGGCGAAGATTCGGCCAGGGAGGGCGACACGTCCACCTCCAGGACGCGCGCCTGGGCTCCGTCCCAGACAAGATCAACGCGGGCGAGGTCGCGCACCTGATAGGCACGGCACACTTCCAAGGCGGCGCGCTCGATTTCGGCACGGATGGCCTGGGCATCGGCCTCGTCGTTCGACAACGAGGCGGGGCGCACAGGTGCGAACAGCTCGACCGCGCCCGGCGTGCGACAGGCGACCGTATCGCAGAAGCCCTCCTTCGCCACGATCTCCACCGGCGGCAGCGCGTAGGCATCCCAGCCGGAGCCCAGCACCGGCACGGTTACCTCAACGCCGTCGATCCACTGCTCGATGATGACGGCGTCGTCGAACGACAGCGCATCGGACACGGCTTCGCCCAGCTGGTCGACGGAATCAACGCGGCGCACGCCCGAAGCCGAAACGCCGTGCGCAGGCTTCACCGCCACGGGATACCCGCCGATCACGCGGTCTTCCACCAGGTCAAACGCCGTCGCAGCGCCCATGCTCTCGAACGCCTCGCGCGCGATGCAGACGCCCTGCGGCCAGGAAGCCGTCGGCTCATCGCCGGTGATGGCGCGGTAGGCCGCCATCTCGGAGCCGAGGGAGGATTTGTCCCAAGCGCGCCGGCACACGCTGGACGGCGATCCGACGAAGGGCACGCCCACGAATTCGAGCAGGCTCTGGACGGTTCCGTCCTCGCCGAGCTTGCCGTGCAGGGCGTTGAAGCACACGTCGGGACGCTCGACGCGCAGGGCGGAAACGAGGTCGGACGAAGCATCCAACAGCACCGTCCTATGGCCCGCCTCTTCAAGAGCTGCGCACACGTTCTTGGCGCTGGCCAGGGATAACTCGCGCTCGGTCGAGCTGCCGCCCGTCAACACTGCTACCTTCATGATGATGCTCCTTCTGCCGTCCACACAAGAGCGGCTAGCGTACCATCGCATCGCCGAGGAAGGCAATCGCATCGCGAAAAGCGCGCAAAGCGACCAGATCGTCGAGGAAGCTCACCTCGATGCGCGCGCGGCCCGCCGCCTCGTCCGTCCACTCGGTGGTGCCCACGAACACGGCATCGAGAGCGGCGCCGGCATCGGCGTAAGCGGCGGCCGAACCGGCTTCCGCGCCGTCGCCCCTGCGCACGGCCGCCCGCGTTTGAAAATCGATGACCAGGTGCTCCAACAGATGCGGCAGCGACGTGTGGTCCATGACGGCGGCGAAAGTGTCGCCCTCGTCGTTCACGCAGGCATGGCGCGGCACGTGCGGATGGGCCGCGCGAACGCGCGCCGCAAGCTCTGGCGTCGTGCGGCGCGGGACGCCGGGCGCCAGAACCACGTCGCACACCACGCGGTCGGCGCGCACCGTGAGCCGCTCGATGACAAGCGGGGCTGTGCCCTGCGCGCTCACGCGGGCAGGTCGCTCACATCGAACACGCCGCGCGTGCCGGATGCGGCAGCATCGTCGTTCTTGTCGACGGCGTCGGAGGCGCTGCCGCCTTCGTCTGCGGCTTCACTTGCAGAGGCGTCTTCCGGCCCAGAAGCGGAATCGGATTCCGGCTTCTGCCGATCGCCCGGGTCGGGCTCGGGCGCAGCCTCCGGCTCGGGTTCCGCCGCAGGCTCGGGCTCAGGCTCAGGCGCCACCGGCTCGCCCCTCTGCGGCGTAGCCTCCGCATCGTGCGACAGGCGGTCGAGCACCGTGTATCCAGCTCCCGACGGAGGTTCCTCCTGCGGCTGGCCCTGAATCGCGCGCACGAGCTGGTCGAACTGCCAGGCGATGTCGTCCGCCAGCGTAGAGAGCCATGTGTACCCGCTTCCATCGGAAATCACCAGCTGAGAGCGGTCGAGCGAGAAACGATAGCGGCCGGAGCCCTCCATGTTCCCGAACGTGTACGAGATGGTCTTCGCGTCCGTGTCCAGCTTGTACGACCAGCTCACATCTTCGGTCAGCTTGATAGTTTCGCCGTCGATGACCACGACGGCCGTGGTGCCGTGAGTTTGCCATTCGCCCTGGAACTCGGCTGCATCGTCGTAGCGCAGCCAACGGTCCCACGAGAACCCGCCCACGATCAGCAGGACGACCAGCAGCACCGAGCCGGCCACAACAAGCGGCCAGCGCTTTTTGCGCGGCTTCGCTTCCGCACGCTCGCGCCGACGCTTCCCGCGCTCGGCCTCGGTCGACGCTTCGGCCCCATCGTCTTTCGCAGCGTCATCGACGATTGCCGCCGCGTCCTCCTTCAACCTGGCGGCCGCCTTCGCCCTGACCTTTGCAGCGCGCGACGTCTGCTCGAGGGGCGTCTGCCCCTCATTCTCCTCAACGTGAGGCGTCCCGGCCGCTCGCGGCTTCGGTTTCGCAGGCGGCACGTCGGTGCGCTTCCGCGGCGCGACGCGGCCGGACGCCCCTGGCTTCGAGGCGTCCGTCGCGGGTGCGGCAGCGGTATTCGGTTTGCTGGTTCGTTTACGCTTCGTTGCCACGCTTGAAGGTTCCCTGGTTCTTTTCGATAGCTTCGCCTGCCGTTATTCCGGCGCGATGACCTCGACGCCGCCCATGTAGGGCACCAGCACGTCGGGCACGCGCACGGTGCCGTCGGGCTGCTGGTAGTTCTCGATGACGGCGGCCATGGTGCGACCCACCGCCAGGCCGGAGCCGTTCAGCGTGTGGACGTAGCGCGAGCCCTTGAAGTTCTCGGGGTCGCGGTACTTGATGTTCGCACGACGCGCCTGGAAGTCCGTGCAGTTCGAGCACGAGGAGATCTCCTTGTAGCCGTTGTACGACGGCAGCCACACCTCGAGGTCGTACGTCTTGGCGGCGGAGAACCCGATGTCGCCCGTGCACAGGCTGATCACGCGGTACGGCAGGCCCAGCAGCTGCAGGATGTTCTCGGCGTCGGCCACCATGGCCTCCAGGTCGTCGAAGCTCTCCTCGGGCTTGGCGTACTTCACCATCTCCACCTTGTCGAACTGGTGCACGCGGATGAGCCCGCGCGTGTCGCGGCCGGCGCTGCCCGCCTCCTCGCGGAAGCACGGCGTGAACGCGCAGTACTTCAGCGGCAGCTGGCCGGCGTCCAGAACCTCGCCGGCGTGGATGTTCGTCAGCTGCACCTCGGCCGTGGGGATGAGGTACAGGCCCTCGGTGGTGTGGAACAGGTCTTCCTCGAACTTCGGCAGCTGGCCGGTGCCGGTGAGCGTCTCGGCGTTGGCCATGGCCGGGCACCACCATTCCTTGTAGCCGCGCGACGCGTGCGTGTCGGCCATGAAGTTGATGAGGGCGCGCTCCAGACGGGCGCCCAGGCCGCCCAGCAGGATGAAGCGGCTGGCGGCTAGCTTCACCGCCCGCTCGAAGTCGATGATGCCCAGCTCGGGGCCCAGATCCCAGTGCGGCTTCATCTCGAAGCCCTCGGCGGCGAAGTCGCGCGGCGCGCCCCAGCGGCGCACTTCGGGGTTGTCGTCCTCGTCGTCGCCCACCGGCGTGGAATCGGCCGGCATGTTCGGCGTGCGCAGCAGCACCTCGCGCAGGGCCTCGTCGGCCGCTTCGCGATCTTTGCCGATGACGGCCAGCTCGTCGTTGATGGCGCGCACGCGCTGCTTGGCGGCTTCGGCCTCGTCCTTCTGGCCGGCGGCCATCATCTGGCCGATCGACTTCGACGTGGCGTTGCGCTCGGCCTGCAGCGCCTCCTCCTTCGCGATGGCGGCGCGGCGAGTCTCGTCGAGCTCGGAGAAGCGCGCCGCGTCCCACGAAGCATGGCGGTTCTTCATCGCCTCGGCGACGGCTTCTTGGTTGTCGCGGACGAACTTGATGTCGAGCATAGTCGCGCTCCTTCACGATGGGAAACAATAGTGCCTTTAGTATACCTCACGGGCGGCGCACCTCGTCGTTCCTTCACGCACCCGGCATGTTCCGTCGGGCGGCCAGCCGACGCCCTTATCCTTCATAGCGCTTTCGCACGTACTTGATGAGGGTGGCCAGCACGCGGCGCATGTCGATGGGCTTCGACAGATGCGCGTTCATGCCGCTGGCCAACGAGGCGCTCACGTCTTCGGCGAAGGCGTTGGCCGACATCGCGATGATGGGCACGGCATCCGCATCTTCGCGATCGAGCTCGCGGATGCACCGCGTGGCCTCGTAGCCGTTCATGTTGGGCATCTGCACATCCATGAGAACCGCGTCGAAGTAGCCTATCTTCGACGCCTCGAACATGACGCACGCCTCGGCTCCGTCCCCCGCTCGCTCCACTACCAGCCCCGCTTCCGCCAGCAGTTCGCAGGCTATCTCGGCGTTGAGGTCGTTGTCTTCGGCCAGCAGAACGCGCAGCCCCTCGAACTCGGTGCGGTCGAGCGCACGCGGCGCGCCCGGCATAGGGGCTTCGTAAGCCGAAACGGGACGGCTCGCCAGCCGATCGCGCGCGCCGAGGGATCGCAGCGCCGCCGCGCTCGCAGCATCGAGTTCGAGGGGCTGCGCATCGTCCGCCTCGGCGCCCTCGCCCTCCTCGAACACGATGCGCTCCGCCTCTAATGCGATACGCAGGTTGAACGTCACCGTGAACGTAGTGCCCTGCCCTTTCGTCGACTCGACGGCGATATCGCCCGCCATCATGGTGACGATGTTCTTCACGATGGGCATGCCGAGGCCCGTGCCCTGCTCGCGCGAGCGTCCCTCCATGCTGAACGGCTCGAAAATATGCTCCTTGAACTCCTCTGACATGCCTATGCCGTTGTCGGATACCGTGAACTTCACCTGGCGATACCCCATGGCGGCACCCTTCGCCACCGTGGTCTCGAACCGAACGCAGCCGCCGCAGGGCGTGTACTTCACGGCATTCGTCAACAAGTTCAGCAACAGTTGCTTGATGCGCCGCGCATCGCCCACGAACACGGCATCGGCGCATGGCGGAGTTGTCACGACGAATTCCTGGGCGCGCTGTTCGCACTGCACGCGAACGGCGGATGCCACGTGCGACAGCACGGCGCTGAGACGGAAAGGCTCGCTGGCCAGGGTCATCTTGCCGTTCTCGATTTTCGAGATGTCCAGCACGTCGTTGATCAGCCCGAGCAGATGGTCAGATGCGTCTCCTATCTTTTTCAGCGTCTCGGCAACTTTCTCGCGATCGTCCGGATTGCTCCGCGCAAGCTGCAGCGTTCCCAGAATCACGTTCATAGGCGTGCGGATCTCGTGGCTCATGCGCGAGAGGAACTCGGACTTTGCAGCATTCGCCGCCTCGGCAACGTCCATCGCATCCTTCATGGACAATTGGATCTCCTTGTCGGCCGTCACGTCGCGCATGACCACGAGCAGCTGCGGCTTATCTTCGAACGTCAGCCGCTTGACCGAGTAAGAAGCCCAGCATTCTTTGCCGGTCTGCTTGCTGCGGAACGAGAACTCCCCTTGCTCGAAGCCCTTCGTCTCGTCCTTCCTAATGCGATCGAACAGAGCCACGCCCTCGGGAGAAAGCCCTATGGTGGCCGCCAACCGCTCGTTTTGCAGAAAGGCGTCAAGGCGATAGCCGATGATGCGTTCGGCCTTCGCCACAATGGGAGTGACCTTGCCGTCGGTGGGCGAATAGAGGTTCACCGCCATATCGATGCTGTCGGACAGCGCCTCGTACAACTGGCCGAGCATGGCGACGTTCTGTTCGCGCAGGCGGCGGCGGTACGCGCCGAACACCAACAGCGCCACCACCACAAGGCAGGCGAAGATGATGGCGAACACCGCTTCGAACGTGGTGGTGACCACGGCAGCTTCGGCACGCACGTTCTCGACGGGCACCACGTTGCACACGTACCAATACCCGTTGTCGACCGGCGCGACGCACACATAACTGGATTTGCCGTCTACCGTGGCCGTGAGCAGCCCCGTCTGCTTGTTCGCCACAACGTCGCGCAGCGTGGAAAGGTCGCTCCGCGAGCGCGACTGCATGAACTGCAAGGCAGCTTCGGTTGAGACCGCGGCATCGGTGTTCGAGGCCGGCTCGCTGTACTGAGACGCCCGGTCAAGGAAGTCGTACAGCGACGTGCCGATGAACACCGGCGTCTTGGTTTCGCCCGTGGGAGGCACCAGCACCTCGCCGGTGGAACCCTCGAACAACATGAAGTAGCCGCGGCCGTCGAACATATCCAGCTGACGGGACATAGAGAACAAGCTTAACGGCACCTGCACGTACAGGGCTCCGACTTGCTGCCCATCGATATAAAGCGGCGTTTGGGCGAGACGCACGCGGGCGCCCGCCTCGTTGGCGAACGTGGCAGAGTACGAACTGCGACCCTCGGACAAAGCCGTTTCGGGCTGAGCCAGCTCGTCGACGGAAAATGCGGAGCCATCCGCGCGAACGCCTCGACCGTCCATCCCGGCAAACGTCGCATTCGCAAAGCCGTGGTGCTCCTGGAAGCTGCTGAGAGCCGGCGCAACCAACGCAGGATCGGTAGTCTGCACGGTAAACGCGCCGATGGCGTTCTGCGACATGTACATGCGGTCGGTTACGTTGCTGGCGGATTGCTCGGTGAACGTGACCACCTGCTGCTCGGCGCTCTGATTGAGCTTCTTGTCGATAAAAGACGTTAATCCGAGCACAGCAGAAACAATCGCCGCCACAATGGCGACGATTGCGATTGATGCCGTTATGCGTCGTTTGCGTTTGCGCTTGTCTTTGCCCATGGCGTGTTGGTGCTTGCCCTTCTTCAGCGCGCGTAAAGAATAAAGGAATATCCAAGCCTACCCGTACCGGATCGGCTCGACATAGTATACTCTAACGCTGAACTGCAAACACTCTGTGGCAATGGTGATGTCACGAGTTAGAGTAACGAGGTAACCATGGATTTCGGTGCGTTGTACGATTTTCTCTTCAACACCTACGCCGGCATCGGATGCCTGGTGGGAATCGGTTTGGTCGTAAGTTTGATCGCGTGCGTCATCATGGAGCGCCGCACGCGCAAAACGTTCGTCAATCACGAGCCTGACGAGGACGATTGGTCCTTTTTCGATGACGACGAAGACGACAAGTAACGTCTTCGCGTTCGTGCCGAACGGCGACCAGACGATGAGGATCGCCTTTTGAAAAGCTCCTTGCACGTACGCGCGATCACTGCTTTCGAGTCTCGCCGCGCGCAGCTTTTCAGCTGCGCGCTCCTGTTTTCAAGCCGTCAATTCTCCCGCACACTCAAACCATATAATTGAACCTCATCGCCTCTTGACAACCCGGAAAGGAAGTACTTCCATGAACGAAGCCGAAACGCATCTCTACCAGCGCGAAGGAGCGTACATCCCCCGCGTCGCCGCCGTGCATGATCTGTGCGGCTACGGCAAGTGCTCGCTGGGAGTTGCCATTCCCGTGCTGTCCGCCGCCGGCTGCGACGTATGCCCCGTGCCGACGGGCTTGTTCTCGTCGCACACCGCCTTCCCCGGCTGGTACATGCACGACACCACCGAGATCCTAGCCGACTACCTGAACGCATGGAAGGGCATCGGCGTGGAGATAGATGCCGTGTACTCCGGTTTCTTGGGCGCACCCGAGCAGGTGGATCGCATTCGCGATCTGTACGCTATGTATCCGAACGCTTTGCGCGTGGTAGATCCCGTGATGGCCGACCACGGCAAGGTCTACCCCACGTATACGCCCGAGCTGTGCTCCGCCATGGCCGAGCTGGCTTGCGGCGCCGACATCCTCACACCGAACCTCACCGAAGCCGCCATCATCCTGGGCGAGCCCATCGGCGAAGATTGGGGCGGCACCGACATCTCCGACGAAGAAGCGCACCGCCTGGTAGATGCCCTCGTGGCGAAGGGAGCGAAGCACGTGGTGCTCAAGGGCATCCAGCGCGAGGGCGAGTCCTGCATCCGCAACTTCGTGGGCGGCAAGGACTGCGAGACGTTCGAAGCGCATAACGAATACCTGCCCTACATGTTGCACGGCACGGGCGACTTGTACGCGTCATGCCTGATGGCCGCCGTGATGGCCGGTCGCTCGCTGCAGGAGGCCGTCGCGTTCGCAGGCGACTTCGTGCACGACGCCATGCTGGTGAGCGCCGAACAGCCCGACTTCAAAGACCGCGGCGTCAGCTTCGAGCCGCTGCTGGGCAAGGTGTGCGAGCTGCTGTAGGAGACGCACGCAACCTGTCAACGCGTTGCCGAAACGGCCGGCCTTTGCGGCGAAACCGCACGTTTCGGGCACGACGCATCCTCCAAGATGTCCTCCGATGGGGTCGGGCGAGAAGGCGACCGCCCGACCACCTTCTCTTCTTCTACAGCTTGAACCCCAGCGATTCCAGCACGTACTTGGGAACCATGAAGCGGACGGTCTTCTGGGGGTCCACCATCTGGCACACTTGCACGTCGGCCACCAGCGACAGCAGCATGACCAGCTCGGCCTCGTCGACGCCGGTGCGGTCGTGCAGCAGATCCACCATCTCGTGCACGGCGCGATCGGCCGCTGCGTCGAGAGACTCGGCGGACGCGATGATGCCGAGGTGCGTGCCGTTCTCGATAAGCGGATCAACCAGGTGCAGGTCGGGCAGCGCAGTGAGCGTGACCGTAGCGTAGCCGGCCACCTCGGCGCCCGACACGCTAATCTCGCCATCGCCCATCGCCGCGTGCATGTCGCCGCAGCCGAACAGCGCGCCCTCCACCGCCACGGGGAAGTACAGCGTCGCGCCCGTGGTGATGGCGGTGTTGTCCATGTTGCCGCCGTGGCTGCCGGGCGTTCCGCAGTTCACCGGATCGCCCGCCGGGGCCACGCCGATGACGCCGATCATGGGGTTAAGCGGGATGGACAGCTGGTCGTTCCACACTAGCTTGTCGCCGTCGATAGCGCACAGGTGCGTGCTCCACGCGTCGAAGCGGTCGCCGCACACGCCCTCGTCCTTGCCCGTGCACGACGCGGTTTGCGGGTCGAGCTCGATGTTCTCGATGGTCACCTTCAGCGCGCCGCCGGGCACCGCGCCCTCCACGAACACGGGGCCGGTTGCCGGGTTGATGCGATCCCAGTCGATCTCGTCCAGCTCGTCCTCGGGCGTCTGCACCTGGTTGCCGAAGCAGTCCTGCGTGCGGATGCGCACCGTCTCGCCCGATGCCACCGTCAGCGCCGGCTCCAAATCGCGCGCGAACGCGAACAGCACGCGCTCGTCGTTAAGTTCCTGCATGAGGCCACCCTTTCTACAAGATTGTGCTGAGGTTAATAGTACTACGGAGGGGGCCGGCTCGGCAGCATCTCTTGTGTCGGATTCTTGCTCGAAAAATACGACGAGCAATCAAGCGGGGGGGGGGACCGCTTTCGCGAGTTTACGCTTCGCCCTCGTAATCTTCCTCGTAGTAATCCGGCTCGGGGACGAGGACGCACATGAGCAGCATCGCCACGATGGGAACGAGCGTGAACACGAGGTTGTTGAAGGACGGCATCCAGGTTGCTTGCCCCGACGCGACCCAAGCGGCCAGGACGATGCCCGCCAGCAGCAGAGCGCTCGCCACGAGCGTGCCCAGCACGGCGAACGCACGCGTCGGGCGCAGGCGGAAGGCCGACAGCGCACCCGTAGCCGCAATCCAGCTGATCACGATGCACCACAGCGCCGGCTGCATCAACAGACTGCCGATGCTGGCCTGCACGTCGAGCCCCGCAGAGAACTGCCAGTTCGTCAGCGCGTCCCAACCAAGCAGGCTGTGCGACCCGCATGCGGCCAACATCACGCTGACCACCAGCGAGAACGCCAGCGCTCCGAACGCGCGCGCAGGCGGCAGGCAGAACCCGGCCACGAGCGGCGTCAGCTGGTTGCAGCCGAACGCCCCGGCAAGCGGCGGCACGAGCGTCGCGTTCGCATCGGCGTCGCCCAAACGCCCGGTGAAGTACCACCAGGCCGCCGTCGCCGCCAGCAGAACGCATCCTGCGGCGGGAGCGTTTCCGGCGATGAGCGCCGCCGATAACGCGAAGTATGCCAACAGCGCGCCGAGATGCGGCTTCAACGCTCCCGCCAACGTCACGAGCGCGAACAGCCCCCAGAACAGCGGGTTGGCGAATCCGCTGGTCTGCGGCAGATTCGCGAACGCCACGAACGCGACCGCCCCGCTGCCCAGCGCGCCCGCCGCATGCGCCGCCACCGTGCGCTGCAGCGGCGTGATGCGCTCGCGGAGCGGCACATACGGAACAGGTGGCGCGGTCTCGGTTTCCTCTTCCTCCTCATCGTCGGCGTGACCGACGATGACGGAGAGCTCGCGCACGCCGCGCTTCGGATCGCCCAGGAACGGCTCCAGCTCCTCCGCGAAATCGGCGACCGTCGCGTAGCGCTCTTCCCGGTCGGGGTCGAGCGCGAAGAAGATCACGTCGTCGACGGCGGGGTCCAGCTCGTCCCAGCACAGCGACGGCAGCACCAGCTCCGCATCTTCGATAACAGCTTCAGCGCGCTCGAGATCGGGTGCCAGAAACGGGTTCTCGCCCGCCAGCATCTCGTACGTCAGCGACGCCAACGCCCATTCGTCGCAGCGCACGTCGAGGTTCTCCTGGCGCATCTGCTCCAGGGGCATGTACCCGATGGTTCCTCCGCCGGCCGCGCCGTAGCCGGACGCGTCGGCCAGCGTGGCCAGGCCGAAATCGGTGACTTTCACCTGGCCTTGATGGTTGATCAGCACGTTGTCGGGCTTGATGTCGAGGTGCAGCACCTGGTTGGCGTGCGCCACCTCCAACGCGTGAGACACCGACGCGAACACGGCAGCCACCACATCCAATGTGAGACGGTCGGCGTGACGATGCAGCAGCTCGGTGAGCGTGACGCCTTCGACGTACTCCATGATGAGGTAGGCGGTGGACTCCTGCACCTCGAAATCGTACACCGCGACGATGCTCGCATCCGACAGCATTGCCGCGGTGCGCGCCTCGTCCAAGCCGGGAACGTGCGCGAGAGAATGTACCAGCGGCCCGTCGCCTACCAGGTCAAACACCGAAGTCGCATCCCCTTCGGCTTCGTCGGCATCGTTGAAAACGGGATCGTCTTCCCAGGGAAGCGGCTCGTGCTGCGGCGCGCGCTGCGCGACGGCGTTCGCCCCTGGAAGCGCCGCGCGCGCGGCGTCCACCTCATCCAGCTCGATGCATTTGATGGCCACCTTGCGTTGGATGCGCGTGTCCCACGCCACCCGCACGGTGCCGAAGCCGCCGGCTTTCGCTTCGCCGATGGGTCGATACCGGTTCAATATGAGCTGTCGATCGCGTGCCATGCGCCTATTATAGGGCAGGCGGCCGCAGATGCCCACGCGAGCTGCCGCAACGCATGCCTTGCGCAAAAACCTTAACCCCTATGTGCAGCAAAATCGAGTTTTTGGCAGTGATCGCTCGCATTCGCCGGCTCCAAAAGCACGCGGAAGAGCCCTGGCAAGCCGTCAGCGAAAGAAACCGCAGGTCGCGTTTTGCCCATGTCGCTTGAGAATCAAGCAAGACTGCCAAAAGCTCGATTTTGCTGCACATAGCGCTGAAGAATTATGCGACAGCGAGGGCGACAAGCAGCGAGCAGCGAGCAGCGAGCAGCGAGCAGCGAGCAGCGAGCAGCGAGCAGCGAGCACATCATAGCGCAAGCAACTGCGCCTCGCTCCGCCCCAACAGCCGCGAGACTCAGAACGCAGCCTCGAGAGGCTCGCTCACGCGCACGCGCTCCTGGCCGCGTTCAAGCTCGGTGATCTTGAGCAGCAAGGGCTCCTGCGTGCCGTCGAGCATGCGCAGGCGCAGGGTGACCGCATCGTCGTACACGGTATCGAGCACTTTCGCACCGCAGTCCGACGCAATGCGCACGAGCTGGTCGTACTTGCCGTACGCCGCTCGCACTTCGATGTCCACGCACCGCGACACCACCACCAGCTCCGCCGCCTCGATGCCCGCCTGCGTGGCCTGCGTGTACGCGCGCACGAGGCCGCCCGTGCCCAGCAGCACCCCACCGAAATAGCGCGTGACCACCGCGATCACGTCGGTCAGCCCCGCGTGCTGGATCACCTCGAGCGTGGGAAGCCCCGCCGTCTTCTGAGGCTCGCCGTCGTCGGAATAGCGCACGCGCCCTTGCGCGCCCGCGCCGCCCTCGCGCAGCACGTAGGCGTACACGTTGTGGCGCGCCATGCGGTTGGCCGCGCGGATCTCCTCGAGGAACGCCAGCGCCTCGTCCTCGGTTTCGACATGCGCCAAGCTCGCGATGAAGCGGCTCTTCTTTTCCTCGATCTCGGCGGTCGCCCGCCCCGCTATGGTGGTGTAGGAAGTCATGGGGAAAGTGTAGCAGACGAGCGTCGCGCAACCTAGCGACAGAGGAGCCCGGGCAGGAGGGAGGGAGGATGCCCGGGCTCGTGGAACGGTATTTTGCTCGCGGCTCGCAGATCGGCGGCCGGGATTCGCCGGGACGCGACGCACCGCGTCCCGGCGCTTGACGCTACTTGCCGGTGATGAACGCGTGCGCGGTGTTCGCGGCGGTGCGGGCGCTGTTCACGCCGTGGCAGGTCATGGAGCCGTTGATGTCGATGCCGTACATGTTGTTGTACAGCATGCCGCCGTCGGCGCCCACGGCGAACAGGTTCTCGAACGCCTGGTCACGGCCGGGCTTCTTCACGCGGAACTGGCGGTCGGTCTTCACGCCGCCGGAGTACAGACCCTCCAGCGCGCCGCGGATGAGGCCGCAGTAGAACGGCGGCGTGGCGATGGGCATGAGGTACTCGGGGTCCTTGCCGTAGTCCGCATCGATGCCCTGCTCGACGTTCGCATTGTACTGCTTGACCTGGCTCAGGAACAGCTGCTTGTCCACCTTCATGATGTCGGCCAGCTCTTCCAGCGTGTCGGCCTTGTACGCGTCGTCGGCCTTGGCGATCATCTCTTCCCACAGCTGGGCGCATTCCTCGTCGCCGTCCAGCATGTACTCGTAGACGTCCTTGTCCATGATGCTCCAGCAGGTGCCGCCGGCGAGGCGCACGGGCACGTTCTGCAGCTCGAAGTTGTGCGTGTACGTGGAGCACGCCTCGTCCGAGAAGCGCTCGCCGTTGATGTCCACCCACAGGCACGGGCCGCCCCAGCACAGCTTGTCCCAGATGGGGCCCCAGGGGCCGGCCGACCCGATGATGTTCGTGCAGCCGAACGCAGGCGCGCCGTGCTCGATGCCGCCGGAGTTGATCATCATGTTCACGCCGTCGCCGTAGTGGCCCGGCGTGCCGATGATGCGGATGTCCTCGAGGTCGATGCCCAGCTTGCCCATACGCGCGGCGTCCTCGCCGAAGCCACCCGTGCTGACGATGACGGCCTTCGCGTTGATCTTGATGGTGTCGCCGTACGTGTCGGTGGCGTACGCGCCGGCCACATTGCCGTTCTCGTCCAGCACCAGCTCGCGAGCGCGGGTATTCAGACGCAGGTTTACGCCGTATTCGGCCAGCTTCTTCTTCATGAATGGGAAGTAGCCGATGCCGGCCGCGCCGCCCTTGTACACGTAGTCGAAGCTGAACTCGGCGCGGTAGCGGCCCTGCTTGTACATCTCTAGATACGCAGGGTCGAGATCCTCGATAGCCTCGTACTGCACGCCGTTGTCGATGAGCCACTGCACGTTCTCGGCGGCATGGCTGATCATGTCGCGGATGAACATCTGGTTCACCGTGTAAGACTGCGCGTCGGCCTCGTAGCGCACCATCTCGCCGAGCGTGGCCTCGCCGGAGTTGGGGTGCAGGCCGTACGCGTTCGTGCACTCAACGCCGGTGCCGTTGCCGCCCAGAGCCGACTGGCCCTCGATCAACAGCACCTTGTCGCCGTTCTCGCCCGCCTGCACCGCGGCCGCCGTGCCGGAGAAGCCGCCGCCGACGACCAGGATGTCGCACGAGATCTCCTCGGTAACCTGGCTTGCCCAGTCGGTGTCCTCTTCGTCCTTCTTATCGGCTGCATACGCGACGCCCGCCGCGCTCATCGCCATTGCCATGCCGGCCGCGCCGGCGCCCAGCAGGAAATTCCTTCTGCTCAGTTTCGTCATGAGAGTAACTCGCTTTCGTGTCGATGAATGAAAACGTGGGGTTGCGGATGCGCCTGCTTCGCCGAGCCGAACCGTCGAGGTCGTTCGCAAGGGCGCTCGTCCGCAGCGTCTGTCGCCTTACCGCTTCTTGAAGTCGCCGTCGGTGTAGGTGATCGTCTTGCCGTCGACCACTGCTTCAAGGCTTTCGATGGCGTAGGTGTTGTCCTTCACGTTTTCATGCGTGGCGGCGATCTCGGCGCCGGCGAACTCGGTGACCTTCACCTGCATCGTGAGGCTCTCGATGTCGTACCCGGTGATCTCACGCAGATCGTCCACGTAGTCGGCGAACTTGGCATCATCGCTCGTAACCGTAATGGGGCTGTCGGCTTCGGACACGTCCCAATCTACCAGGGTCATCTCATTCGTCGCCGTCTTCACGAGCGTCTTCGTCGTGGCGTCGGCCGAGCTCGCCCCGCTCGCCGCAGCTCCGCCCGAGCCGTTTCCTCCGCAGCCCGCGAGCGCGCCCAGCGACAGAACGGCGACCATAGCCACTGCTAGCAGCATCGACACGCGCGTCGACCTGCTCCCTCTTGTCGTACGCATCTCCATCCCTCTCCCCTTCCTATTCGATTCGCCGCTTCGAACCGGCCCCTTGCCGGTCGGCGGCTCAGGGAAGATTGAACGCGATACGAGCAGGGATTGCTTCATCCGCGGCAGGCGTTTTGCGAAAATCACCCGTTTGTGATGAGACGGATGAGGACGAGAGGATCGGGAATCCACCCGCTACATCTGCTGGGGAAACACCAGATCGAGCAGCTCTTGGCGATTGTGGACGTTCACCTTGGTGTAAATATGACGGATGTGGCTTTTCACCGTGTTCTCCGACACATGTAGATGCTCGGAGATGTAGGGGCCGTTGCGTCCCGCGACCAGCAGCGACAGCACGTCGGTCTCGCGCGAGGTGAGGAAGAACGCAGACGACAGCTCCGCGATGCGCTGCGACGGCAGGCCGGAAGCCGCGCCGTCACCGCCCGCCACGCGCGCCGTCGCTTCGTCGGGCCGATTGAAATCGAGCTCGAATTTGCTGAGGTTCTCCCACACGCTGCCCTTGCCGCCGGAAAGCCCCACTGTCAACAGAAGCAACGCGCTGCCGAACACGATATACGACACGATGGTGGCACCGTCCTTGTCCACGAACAACCCCAACACGGTACCCAAAAGGATGCCCAGCTGATCCACGGCATACACCACACAGATGATGCGCAGCAACGACGTGCCCGACTGGTAGCTGAGCATGACGATGATCGTCCAGATGAGCAGGTCGAAGCACGCGTATCCCGTGAAGAACAAGCAGTCGAACACCATCGATCCCGGCGCCCCCATCACCGCGAGCGCACTGCTACCGACAAGCCCCACCGACATGGCCACGAGCGCGACCCGCAGAATATGATAAGGCCTCCACGAGCAGAATAGGTAACCTGCCAACACCGCGAGGCTGGTGAACGCTCGCAGCGCCACGGTGACGTACTCCACGTACGCACCTTGCATGCCCGGCGTGAACATGGCCTGGTAGTTCGCGAATCCGAACGATGCGCTGATAGCCAGCACCATGAGCAGAAAGTAACGATCGCAGCCGAACAGCCGCCTCGCGCGACGCACGCCGTCGACGCATTTCTCTCGAACGACGGTCACGGTTTGAAGCGTCGCTCGATTCTGACCGCGCACCAGATAGACGGCGTAGCACAGCGCTGAGAACAGCGGCAGCAAAACGGCGAACACCATCGAAGCCGTCGGACGCAAAAACATGACCAGCAGAATTGCGACGATGTTCAGCGGCAACGCCGCCGCAAGATGCACGAGCGCGTTCGTGGTTCCCTGGCACGTGGCGATGCCGCCGGCCAGCACGGCTCCGACGCTCTGGTACGAACCCACCAGTATGCCGCCGACCACCAGCAACGCAGGGTTCGCATGGGTACCTGCATAGATGAGCAGCGAGCCCAAGCTGCCACAGAAGAAGGAACAGCCGGCGAACACCTTGGGATCGAGCACCCGCGAACGCGCCGAGGTGCTTGCCGCCAGCACGGCCAGCAACAGTGCACTGGCTCCGAAGGACACGACGAACGGAAGCGCGTCGATGGGCTTCCCCGCCGCCGAGAACAACGCCGGGCTGAACGGGACGACATCGAACCACGACCAGAAGAACGATGACACGAGCAGCGCCACCGGAGAAATGTTGCCCGTGAATCTGTCGAGTATCTCGCCCATGGGTGCGAGTATAGCAAACGATGCCGGGAATGCGCGCGAAAGGAGCGCCCGCTTTTCGTGCAGCGAACGTGTTCAGGGCAGCAAAAAACCCGCCGAAGCGGGTTTGCAATTCAGATGGTGCGGGCGAGAGGACTTGACGTTTTAAAAACGATCGAGAATAGCAAAACGCCCGAGGGAGGTAACTACGTACCGTTCGGGCGCTTAGCAATTCATACTATATTTGGCGGTCTACTTTATGTCAATGACAGCGCCATGACGGTTCACGAAAAGCACGTGCGCCACGCCACCGAGCTCCGACGCGTGCTTGCGAAGCTCGCGCTCTATCGCAGCATCGGGGACGCCCTTCATGCGCCGGGAATCGAACACGATGTTGCCCGACTGCCATCGTGCGCGCTTCAGGTTGCGCTCGACGGCTTTAACGCTCGATGCGGTCGGCGACTTCATCTCCCACAGCTTCCCGTCAATCAGCGCGTCTGCCGAGGTCGCATAGGGCTCGTCGCTCTTCTTGACGAACTCAACGTCAAACCCTGCGCGAGCGAGCGACTGCGCTGTTCTCTGCTCGTGCGGCCATACGTTGGCATCGCCGGGAACGATGATCTTTCCGATTTTCTTTACCATGACCGCATTGCACCCGAAGTCAACACGCAGACCTCCTTCGCGAGGCTTTCCTTCCTGTCGCGCCGAAAGACTAGCAGGGCAGCAAAAAACCCGCCGAAGCGGGTTTCTCAATTCAGATGGTGCGGGCGAGAGGACTTGAACCTCCATGGGGTTTGCCATTCGTAAAACCTCACGCACTCAAAAACCGTTTCCGCACGTCAGAGGCAACCCACCGAACTGCTGATGTTTCACCGCACTGTTTTTTGGTATACCATTTGGTATACCAGATTCGTTTAGTCATCTAATCCAAACATGAAATCGCCCACCGCTTTCATCGCCGACACTTTGTTCTCGGGAACCGTATGCGCGTACACGTTTTCCAGCATCTGCGTGCCGGAGTGCCCCATGAGGTCGGCGGCGGTGATCATGTCCGTCCCCTTCGACACGACGTACGTGGCGAAAGTGTGCCGCAGCTCGTGGAGCCCCACCCCGTCGAGCCCGTGTTCATCGCGCCAGGATCGCCACCAGCGCGCGAAATTCTCGGGATGCATGCGCCCTCCGACGGAATTGGTGACGACGGGCGTCGATGCGTCCTGGACGATCCGCAGGCGCTTCAGCTTCGCACGCTGCACCGCCCTCCAAGCAGCCAAGCATTCCTGCACCTTCGGATGGATGGGCATGGAGCGCTTCCGGTGCTTGGTCTTGGTGTTTGCGAGCCCCGGATCATCGACGTTGCGCACCTTCGAGATCGATAGAACCTCGTCCGACACATCCCTCCACGACAGACCCAGCAGCTCCTCGCGAGACAGCCCGCACGTCACGGCCAGCAAAACGCCGATCTTCCGGGCTTCCGGCTCCCCGCCCGCGAGCTCGACCATGAGCGAGCGGAGCGTTTCCACGGACAGGGCCTGCTTCTCGTCTGTGTCGACCTTCGGCTTGTCGACGCCGGAGCAGGGGTTCTCCAGGATGATCCTCCGCTTGACGGCCATATCCATGACGGCCGAAAGGGCGACCGCGATGCCCCGCGCCGTGGTGCCGGACAAGGGCTCGCCGGACAGGCTCGAGGATCCCGTCCTCATAGCGGCGTAAAACCCCATGACATCGTCAGGGCCCACATCCGCGACCTTCGCCTGGCCGAACCATGCAGAGATCGTCTTGGCCCGAACCTTGTCCTTTCGGCACGTTCCGGCGGCCAAGGCGCCGGACTGCACGAGCATCTCGCGCGACTCGATCCAATCCTGGACCAGCGCGGCCATCCTCTCGCCGCCGCCGTCAGGCCCGTTCTCGACTTCGATCAGAAACTCGCGCAACGCCGCCTGGGCTTCGGTATAGGTTCCGCAAACCCTCTTGGTCCTCGGCGGAAGCCGCTTTTTCGTGATGGGATCTCTGCCCATGCTGATGACGATGCGCCACCTTCTGCAGCGCGCCCTGGACTTGCCGCTGTCGAGCTGGACGATAGATCCACCGCCCCTGGCCTTGCCCATGGTATACTTCACCTTGCCTTTCCATCAGGTTAGGTTGCAGCCCCGCCACCGGTCGCCAAACTAGAGCGGGGCTGCGCTATGTTATTCGTCTTTCTTGAATCCGGGCCAGGCGTACGGGTCGAACTCGCGCCAAAGATGATCTTCGGACAGGTCTCGCTTGCATATCGGGCAAACCTTGATCTGGTTCGACATGACCGTGGAGCTCGATCCGCATTCGCATTCGCTGCGCAC